>NZ_MBLN01000058.1:0-300343 GCF_001854645.1 Pseudofrankia sp. EUN1h
GGCGCTCGCGGAGCGGTACCGGGTATACGTCCCGGAGCGCCGTGGCCACGGCCATACGCCAGACGTCGAAGGGGCGTTCACCACGGAGGCGATGGCCGGCGACACCATCGCTTTCCTGGAGAGCCTGCACATCGGGCCGGCGCGTCTGGTCGGCTGGAGTGACGGCGCGTTGGTCGGTGTGCGGGTTGCTCTACGCCGCCCCGACCTCGTGCGCAAGCTTGTGCTGATCGGCCAGTACCTGACCCGTGACGGTGCCACGGCGGCCGCGAAGGCCTTCATCGAGACTCCCGCCGTGTCGCTGGCCGAGATTTTCGGGCCGAGCTACGCGCTGACGTCCCCGGACGGCCCGGACCATCTCCCGGTGTTTCTCGACAAGCTCTCGGCCATGTGGCGGGGAGAACCGGACATCGAACTGGCCGCGCTCGGCGACCTGGCCATGCCCGTCCTCGTGCTTCAGGGGGACGACGACGCGGTGCGGATCGAGCACAGCCTGGCCGTCGCCCGTGCACTGCCCGACGCGCAGCTCGCCGTCGTCCCCTGCGCCTCGCACGCCCTTCCGGTGGAACGGCCCGCGCTGCTGAACCAGATACTCATGGACTTCCTTGCCGACGAGCAGCCGGCGAAATTCATGCCGCTCGGTGCCCTCGCTGATGGGTGACGGGGAGCGGCGCGCTGCTGGATGTCACCGGCCGGCCTGAGCGACTCCCCTCGCCTTCGGTTGCTCAGGCGAAATCACGTGGCGGGCTTGCCGAACCAGCGGGAGAGGTGGTCGTCCAGGTCCCGTTGGTCGTCGCCGATCCAGGCGACGTGGCCGTCGGGGCGTAGCAGGAGGCACGGAACATCCAGTACCGCGGTGGGATCCGCGAGGTAGTCGACCCGGTCTGACCAGCCGCCGATGGTCAGGCGTTCGGTGCGATCCAGCAGCAGGCCGCGGCCGCGATGCAGCAGACCGTAGAGGTGGCCCTGTTTGACGTCGATGTCGCGCAGGCGGCGGCCGAGCAGGTCGGGGCCTTCGCCGAAGTCGTAGCGGATGCCGATCGCGGTGATCTTCTCGAGCAGATAGCGGTTCACCTCGTCGAAGTCCATCAGTTCGGTGAGGAGCCTGCGCACGGCCTGCGGGCCCGGTTCGGTGGACAGCAGTTCCATCTGGGCGCGGGTGTTGTCCAGCACGTCCTCGGCGACCGGATGACGTTCGGCCTGGTAGGTGTCCAGCAGTTTTTCCGGCGCCCAGCCGCGGATCTGTGCGGCCAGTTTCCAGCCGAGGTTGAATGCGTCCTGAACGCCCAGGTTGAGGCCCTGTCCGCCGATGGGCGGATGGATGTGCGCCGCATCGCCGGCCAGCAGCACCCGTCCGACCCGATAACGTTCAACCAGCCGGGTGGCATCCCCGAAGCGGGACAACCAGCGCGGGGAGTGCACGCCGAAATCGGTTCCGGCGATGGTGCGCAACTGCTGTTTGAAATCCTCGATGGTGGGCGGTTCCGTGCGATCGCCGACTCCCGCGCCGGGGACTACGACGCGATAGACCCCTTCACCGAAGGGTCCGAGGCTGAGTGCCTTGTTGGTCTCGCGGATTTTCGCCACCTTGGCGGTGATCTCCTCCTGCGGCACACCCACCTGCATCTCGCCCATCAGCGTCGCGGTCCGCGAGGGCTCGCCGGGGAAGCCGACGCCGAGCAGTTTGCGCACCGTACTGCGCGCACCGTCACAGCCGACGAGATAGCGCGAACGCAGCTGTTCCCCGTCGGCCAGCTCGATGGTCACACCCTCGTCGTCCTGCTCGAAGCCGGCCACCGCGCAACCATGCCGGACCTGCGCACCCAGTTCGATCGCATGCTCTTCGAGCAGGTGAACGATGACCGGCTGCGGGATGCCCAGCAGATAGGCGTACGCAGAATCCAGGCCCTCGGGCACGGGTTTGGTGATGGCGGCGAAGAAACCGGCGGCCGGACGCTGTCTTCCGCGTTCGAGAATGCGTTCCAGCAGTCCGCGCATTGCCATCATCTCGATACTGCGAATATGCAGCCCGACTATGCGGACGAACGACGCGGGCTCGGTTTCCTTCTCCAGGACGAGTACCCGCACATCGTGCAGCCGCAGTTCGGCGGCCAGCATGGCGCCAGTCGGCCCGCACCCGGCAATGATCACGTCGAACTGGAGAGGCGCGCGTTCGGCACCGGAGGCCGGCGACCAGAGTCCGGGGACGTCGCTGATGGTGGGGTCGCGCTCGACCGTGTCGTTCGGCGACGGCGCGGCGGTGAACTGCAGAGAGTGCATAGGTGTTGCCTTCCCGGGAGTGCCCTGTTGGCGAGGCGCTCCCGGCGACACCTATGTCAATCGCCCGACCGTGACGGGAAGGGGGAGCACCCACATCGATACAGCGTTCATGGGTCTCACCTCCTCGGGCGGTGTCGCGGCCAGTCGCAAGCTACAAGCCCGAGCATCATCCCGTCCAGTCCTTTCCCACAGCTGCTTGGACGATGCGGGAGCTGGGCTTTCGGCCGTTCAGGCAGCGGCCGGGGAAGCCGTGCGCAGTGGACGGAGCGCCTGCGCCCACGCCAGCAGTTCGTCGACCAGGCCGTGCAGCTGCGCTGCCTGCGGCTCCTGCGGCCGGAAGTCGGCGAAGTTCACGAAGTCCTCGCGCAGCGACAGCGCCACCTGCGGCCCGATGTCCGCCATCCGCAGCTGGCCCGCCTGCGCGCGCAGCTTCTGTACCGCCATGACCGCGCCGAAGATGCCGTAGCCGACATAGCCGACGGCCTTGCCGCCCCACTCGGCGTAGAGGTAGTCGATGGCGTTGGTCAGGGCGGCGGGTGGGGCGGTGTTGTACTCGGGCGTGACGACGATGTAGGCGTCGTACGAGCCGATCCGCTCGGCCCATCGCCGGGTGTGCGGCTGCCGGCCCGGCGCCATGCGCGCCGGGATGGCCTCGTCGAGCAGCGGCAGCTCGTAGTCCTTCAGGTCCACGAGCTCGAAGTCCGCGGCGTCGCCCGCGTGTTCGGCCGCCAGGTCCCGTACCCACCGGGCTACCTTGTCGCCGCTGCGACCAGGGCGGGTGCTGCCGATGATGATGCCAGTCCTGATCATGTCTGCTTCTCCTGTTTCGTTTGGGCGCGCTGAATCTGCCGTTGCCTGGTTCCTGGTTGGCCCGGCAGGTTGTCGCCGCCGGCCGCCGCGCCCGGCCCGCTTGGTCTGGGGCGCGGTCGGCTCGTGCGGTCAGTCTGTGAGCGGACGAGCCTGGCTCGCCTCGCGGAAGACCGCCCAGGCATCCGCGACGGGCCCCACGTGCCCGAGCTTGTCGGGGTTGATCACCGTACGGATCGTCTGGATCTGCCCGTCGAGGATGTCGAGCGTCATGGTGCTGAGGACCTTGCCGTCCCGGTCACGGAAGATCGCGCCCGGCTGTCCGTTCACCTCACGCGACTCCACGACGCCGCCGATCCGCAGCAGCGGTGGGGCAAGCATGGCGAGCACCTGGGCCACGGCCTCGCCATGGAAGCCGGGCTTCCACTGCGGGGCCTTGCCACCACCGTCACCGATCATGAACACATCGGCGGCGAGGAGTTTCCGCAGCCCGTCGACGTCCCCTACCCGGAAGGCGTCGAAGAACCGTTCGGCGAGTTCCTCGCGTTCCTTCCGGTCGGCCTCGAAGCGGGGTCGGCCCGCGTCCATGTGGCGGCGTGCCCGCACGGCGAGCTGGCGGCACGCCGCCTCCGACCGTTCGATGGCCGCCGCGACCTCGGGGAAGCCGAAGGCGAACACCTCCCGCAGCACGAAGACCGCGCGTTCGAGCGGGCTGAGCCGTTCGAGGAGAACCAGGGCCGCCATCGACACCGAGTCGGCCAGTTCCGCCGAGCGCTCGGGGTCCTGGTAGGGGTCGGTCAGCAGCGGCTCGGGGAACCACGGCCCGACGTACTCCTCCCGCCGGACGCGGGCCGAGCGCAGCACGTCGATCGAGATCCGGGTCACCACGGCCGAGAGGAACGCCTTGGTCGACGTGGGCTGCGCCGGGGAGGTCTCGTAACGCAGCCAGGTCTCCTGGACCGCGTCCTCGGCCTCGCTGACGCTGCCGGTGATCCGGTAGGAGATCGAGAACAGCAGCGGCCGTAGCTCCTCGAACTCCTCGGTCCTGGTCATGCCAGCTCCTGGCCGTCCCGGGACCCCGCTTTCACCTGCCCCGAACACCCGCACGTCCATCACCTGCCCGCTCCCGAAGTCCGTCTCCGATGCCCGAGACGAGACAGCCCAGCTGCCTGTGACATGAGCTGATCTCTGGCTTGATGGGGAGATCGCCGCGGTGTGCGTGGACGGCGTGGACTCAGGCGTTGGCATCCTTGACGTCGGTGAGGGAGGCGAGGGAGAGGACGCAGAACTCATTGCCCTCCGGGTCGGCCAGGACCGTCCATCGGACGTCACCCTGGCCTACGTCGGCGGGCGTCGCGCCGAGGGCCTTCAGCCGGGCCACCTCCGCCGCTTGGTCGTCACCGGGGTACGGCAGCAGGTCGAGATGAACGCGGCCCTTCACGGTCTCCGTATCGGGTGTACGGAGGAACTCCAGATACGGGCCGACGCCCTCGGTGGAGCGCAGGCGCGCGTGATCGTCGGTCACCTCGTGCAGGGTCCAGTCCAGCGCCTCGTCCCAGAACCGGGCCATGGCGCGCGGATCCGCGCAGTCGACCACCACCGCGGCGATCGGCCCGGTGTCCCGGTAGATCTCCCGAGGCTCCAGCACGCAGAACACGTTGCCCTCCGGGTCGGCCAGGACCGCCCATGGGACGTCGCCCTGGCCGACGTCGGCGGCCGTCGCGCCGAGGTCCTTCAGGCGCGCGATCAACTCCGTCTGATGGGCCACGGAGGTGGTGGCGAGATCGATGTGCGCGCGGTACTTCACCGTTTCGGGGTCTGGGACGGTGACGACATCGACGCAGACCGCGACAGGGTCCGGCCAGGCAAAGCCCACGGGTTCAATGTTGGTAACACCGGGTCCCTCGCTGGAAACACCCCAGCCGAGCGCCTCCGCCCAGAACCGGCCGAGCGCCGCGTCATCCCGAGCCTTGAAATTCACCTGGACAAGTCGCAGTGCCATGCCGCCAACCCTATGACAGCGGATGAACGGGATGAACCACGTGCCGTTGGCTCAGCTGGCGACAATGGGCAGGTCGAGGACCTCGCCGAATTACCCAATGCCCTGGGTAGGCGTGGAGGCGGTGGTTGTCTCGGGTTTGGTGTGGAGGACCTCACGGGCCTGTTCGGCGGCGCGGGTGATGCTTTCGCTGATGAAGTCGAGGAAGCGGGCGATGTTCTCMAGTCGGGCGGCGGCTGGGGTGTGGGGGCCGAGGACGGCGACGCCCTTGCGTGCGGTTTCGACGAGCTGGTCGTTGGATCGGGCGCTGGCGATCGTCGCCTGGTAGAAGAGCTCGTCGTCGACGATGTAGCGGTCGCGGCGGCGTTCGTCACGCTCCCGGCGTACCAGGCTCTGGCTTTCCAGGAAGGTGATCGCCTTGGAGATGGACGCCGGGCTGACCTGGAGGCGCTGGGCGAGCTGGGACGCGGTGAGGCTGCCCGCGTCGACGGTGAACAGGCAGGTCAGCACCCGGGCTGCCATCTTGGACAGGCCCGAGGCCATGAGGACGGTGGTGAGCGTCTCCTCGTACTCGGCCACGGCCCCGGCGTCGCGTCCGTGCGGCTGAGGGGCCGACTCCGTCCCGTGGGTGGAGACCGGCCCGCGCCGCTGGGCGCGGCGTTCGGTGGCGCGGTGGGCCAGGTCGGCGCGGTAGGCGGTGGGGCCGCCGTTGCGCAGCACCTCACGCGTGATCGTCGAGGTCGGGCGGTCGAGGCGCCGGGCGATCTCGGCGTAGGGGAGGCTGTCGGCCAGCCCCAGCGCGATCCGCTGGCGTTCCTGCTGGGTGAGCCTGCCTCCCGGCATCGCGATCTCCCTGGTGGTCCCCCGTGGTGGTCCCTACCGCCCCACCATAGCGTTCACTTCCCATCCATTGCAATGATCGGGCGAGCGGTCGTTGCGTTTGCGACAAGGTAGTTGCAACGATTAACTGCCATCTACCTGCGGAAATGCAGATCTGATGCAACGATCGTGTTGCCGATACTCGGAAAGCAACGTAGCGTTTGCGGTGTCAGAAACCACGAGCGAGCACGGGAGAGCACGATGCAGAAGTTCGACACCCCCGCCCCGATCTCCGCCGTCCTGGACATCCCCGCCGGACGCATCCAGCTCATCGCTGCCGACCGCGCCGACACCACCGTCGAGGTCCTGCCCGCCGACCCCTCCAGGAGCCGCGACGTCCAGGCCGCCGAGCAGGCCACCGTCGCCTACGCCGACGGCGTCCTGCGGATCCACGCCCCTGAGTCCGGGAAGCAGCTGTTCGGCTCGCCTGGATCCCTGGAGGTCACCGTCCAGCTGCCCGCCGGCTCCCGCGTCGAGGCGAAGACCGCCAGCTGCGAGCTGCGCGGTGTCGGCCGCCTCGGCGACGTCGCCTTCGAGGGCGCATACCGTCACATCAAGATCGACGAGGCCGCGAGCGTCCGCCTCACCGCGATCGACGGCGACGTCGAGGTCGGCCGGCTGGGTGGCCCCGCGCAGATCAGCACCACGCGGGGCGGCATCCGGATCGCCGAGGCCGTGCGTGGCACGGTCGTGCTCCGCACCCAGTCCGGCGACATCTCGGTCGCCGCCGCCGCCGGCGTGTCGGCCACCCTGGACGCCGGCACCGGCCACGGCCGCACCAGCAACACCCTCAAGAACAACGGCACCGCCGAGCTCGACATCCGCGCCACCACCGCCCACGGCGACATCACCGCCCGCAGCCTCTAGCAGGGGCGACGGGCGGCACCGTCCTGGCCGCCGACTCAGGGGTGGCCGGTCTCCGGCAGATCCACGGTGTTGTGGCGGTGCTGGATCTTCCAGCCGTCGGGCGTGCGTACGTGCCGGCTGTAGTGGTGCCCGAACCAGACGACCCGCGTGAGCCCGTCGTCCTGGGTGCGGCCGACTCCGTAGAGCATGGTGGAGCTGGCGGTGTCGCCGTCGATGGTGATCCGGGGGTTCATCTCCATGTGGATCACCGCCGGCGGGTTCTTCGCCATCACCGCGGCGAGCATCTCCTTGATCGCGGCTCGGCCGCGGGCGGTCCGGCCCGTGCTCATCTCGAACTCGCCGTCCTCGGCCCAGAGCTCGGCCCAGGCGTCGAGGTCACGGGTGTCGAGCAGCTCGCCGTAGTCGATCAGGCTCTGCAGGATCTCCTCCCGGTCCTCCAGCAACTGCACGCGCTCTTCGAGGCTCATCTTGCTTCTGGTCATGGTGCGTAGCTTGACGAACGAATTTGCACTCGGTCAAGAACTTGCCTCGACGGTAGATCGCCGGCACCGTGTCGTCGCGGTCGCGAATCCGGTCAGATCGCGACCGCGACGACACGCCTGCGGCGATCATGAGGCTGGCGTGGCGCCAGGCCTGGAGGGGTGTCCGGAGTCCGTCCTCCTCGGCCGTCACCGACTGGTCGTCCTGGCACCGGTGGTTTCGACGGCCGGTGAGACCGGTGCTCCCCGCGCATGACACCTGACGGACAGGCGTTATAGAAGCGCTGAATCGGGCAACCCGGGTGACAGGGTGGCGCTTCCGCGCACACCAGTCAGATCGACCCAGGTGAAGGGGCCGACATGTGGAGCCGAACGATAACGGCAGCGGCGGTCTCATTGTGTGCCGTGTTCGCGGTCGCGGGCTGCGACCCCCTCAGCGACACGTCAGATGGCGCGGGAACCAGCCCGTCGGGGACGGCGACGCCCGGCGGACCGACGACGACGAGCGAGGGCCCGTTCGCCATGCCGGCGTCGGGTTGTGACCTGGTCGACGCGGCGTCGGTGCAGCGGGTCGCGGGCCGTGGGTCGGTGACGCTGACCCCGATGGGCGGTTCGCCGACCGGCTCCGACCGGACCGTGCTGACCTGCGCGTTCACCGACGGGGCGGTTCCGGTCGGGCTGCTGACCGTCGATGTCCGTTCGCCCGGCGAGAACAGGTCCGCCGGTGAGGAGCTCGACGCCTCGGTCGCCGGCAGCCTGTACAAGTCCAGCACGACGGAGCCGGTCTCCGACCTGGGGGACGCGGCGAAGTACGGCACCGCCCTCAGCGTCGGCGGCCTCACCTACGCCTCCGTGTGGACGGTCCTGCTGGGTGACGGCAAGGTCGGAGACCTGTCGGTCACCGTCGCCTCCGAAACTCCCGACGCGGCCCGTCCCGGCCTGATCGACCTCGCCCGCACCGCCCTGACCAAGCTCGGACAGCCCGTCTCCAGCAGCAGCCCGTCCCCCACGGTCAATCCCGAGACCGGCCCCTGACCTCTCGCCTACCTACGACGTCCGCGGGACCCTTCGGGGTGGTATTCCCCTCCAGAAGGAAGGGAAATACCACCGGGCCACCGCCTCGGGCCGCGGGCGGCGCCGGTAGGGTGATCAGCCATGTCGGCGCAACCGCTGCGGGAACTTGTCGAGCCAGGCTGGGCACAGGCTTTGGAACCGGTGTCCGAACGGATCGCGGCCATGGGTGACTTCCTGCGCGCGGAGATCGCGGCGGGGCGTAGCTACCTCCCGGCCGGACAGAACGTCCTGCGGGCCTTCCAGCAGCCCTTCGACGACGTCCGGGTACTCATCGTCGGGCAGGATCCGTACCCGACCCCGGGAATGGCGATCGGGTACAGCTTCGCGGTCGCACCCGAGGTGCGCCGGCTTCCGGGCAGCCTGGAGAACATCTTCCAGGAGCTGCGTGCCGACCTCGACGTGCCGGCGCCCTCGAACGGTGACCTCACGCCGTGGACCCGGCAGGGCGTGCTGCTGCTGAACAGGGCGTTGACGACGGCGCCGCGCCAGCCCGGCTCGCACCGGGGCAAGGGCTGGGAGGAGGTCACCGAGCAGGCGATCCGCGCCCTGGCCGGCCGGGGCAAGCCGCTGGTCGCGATCCTGTGGGGCGCCGACGCGCGCGGCCTGCGGCCCTTTCTGGCCGACACCCCGACGATCGAGTCCGCCCACCCGTCACCCCGCTCCGCGGACCGCRGCTTCTTCGGCTCCCGGCCGTTCAGCCGCGCCAACGACCTCCTGCTCCGTCAGGGGGCCCAATCCGTCGACTGGCGACTCCCGTAGACCGAGCGGCCGAGCCGACAGGCTGACCCGACGGCCCCCGGCAGTCGGCGTGAGCGGGGGTCTGGGCGGGGATGCCGGTGTTCGAGCCAGGCCGTGATGTTCGATCAGGGCGTCGAGGGCCGGTCTATGCGGTAGACGTAGTGCAGTGGGTCGTCGATGGGGTTGTCCGGTGCGATGGCTCCCTGCCCGACCCGCCGCAGCCCGGCTTTCTCCAGCGCCCGCCATGACGCCCGGTTCGCCGCCACCACCGACACCATGACGCAGGTGGCCTCGGGGAAGTCCGACCAGATTCTGAGGATCATCGATGTGATCATGTCGGGGCCCAGGCCACGCCCTATCTGGTCGGGTTCACCGATCAGATAGTCGATGCCGATGGCGCCCGCAGGAACGTCGACGATGGGTGCCAGCTGGTCGTGATCCTCCGGGTAGTCCGCGATGCGGCACCGTTGCATCAGCCCGATGGGCCGCTCGTCCAGCAGGGCGAGGAAGTCCTCCGACGGCTCCTCGCCGCGGGCCGCGGGCCCGAAGTCGCGTTGGACCGCGGCGGCCGTGGTCTCGTGGTTCCACCACCGGGCGACATGTGGTCGCTCCAGCCATCCCCGCAGCAACGCGAAGTCGGACTCGTCGAGCCGCCGCCAGGTGATCATCGTGGACCGCTCCGATGCGATGACGTCACGTACGTACAGCTGCCGGCCATGGCCGGTGACGACCGGCCGGCGAGATCCGCCTGTTGGTATGTCCTCGCTGTGCGGCCATCCTGTCAGACCCACGCCGTCCCGTGCCTGGCAGGTCACGCGTGGCGGCGCGGAAAATGCGATACAGGCCCTCCACAGGGTTCTCTCATGCGTGCACAGGATTCCCACGGCTTCGGCACAGGGAGCGGAACTAGCCTGACGGCCAGGCGGCTGAGCTGGGGAAACGCAGAGGAAGAACGTTTCGGCCCGGCCGCTGAAGGGAGTCCGGAAGGCCGGGCGTGAATTATCAATTTGCATGCCGAGAGGAAGCCCTGTGCGTATTTCCAGGAATGTTCGTCGCACCATTTCCGTGACGCTGGCCGGGGCGGCGGTCGTCGGCGTGGCGGCGCTGCCCGCCAGCGCCGCCACCGCGTCGCCGGCGGCGCGGCCGGCGGTGGTGTCGGCGAGCCCGGCCCGTCAGCAGGTGCGCGTGGACATCGCCATCACGCCGGCCTCGCTGCCGGCGGGAGCGCGGGCCGTGTTGGTCCGCGACGTCACGGCCGGCACCGTCGTCGGCGTCTTCCCACTGAGGACGGACGCGGTGACCCACGTGACGGTGACGGTGCCAGCCGGGACGACGCTCGACATCTCAGCGTTGACCTCGGCGAACGCGAACCGGCCGGCGCGGCTCGGCACCGTGCGGGTCGTCGTGGGGGCCCAGGGCTCGACGGCCGCGGGCAACACCGTGGCGGTCACGTTCCGCCGGGGCGAGAAGCCGCGGGCGGCGGCGAGCGCGCAGCTGGGCCGGCAGGGCGCGAAGGTCTCCGTGCTCTGATCCCGTCCGGCCGGGTGCGCGGCGCGGGGGCACCGCGCACCCGCTCGGCGCCGACCTGTTCAGGTACGGCGAAGGACGTGGCCGCCGCGTATCGCCCGCTGCGGTTGCGCGTCGTCGCGAGGCGCGTGGCTTGGGTGACCCGCGCCGCCACGAGCGGTGCGGACAGTCCTTCCGCACGGCCGAATCCCAGGACTTACGTCAGGGCCTGGTAGTCGACGCGGATCCCGGAGTTCTCAGGGATGACGAACACCGGTGCGCCGCTGGTACGAAACCACCCCATGGGTAGCAGCACGTAGCTCTTGGACGTTCGCACCAACAGCCGCAGCCCGGAATATCGGAAGCGGTAGGCCGACTCCGGCTGGTCCAGCAGGTCCATCCGGGTGCCGTAGCCCGACAGATAGAGCCGGTCGCGGCTGTAGACGACCACCCCCGTCGTCTGGTTGGACAGGTGCTGGGTCATCCTTTCGGCGATCGCCTCGCCCTGCAGGGCGCCGTAACTGCCCATCGCCCAGAACGCCGCGAGGATCAGCACGCCGACCGCCGCACCTCGTTGGACGGTGTCGGCCTGGCGGAAGGTGGCCGGAGTCGCGATCCATCGGTGCCGCAAGTGGATACCGAAGGTCGTCAGGAGGACGCCGATACCCAGTGCCAGCGGCGGTAGCAGCTGTTTCAGCGGCAGCCGGGTCTGCTCCGGCAGCGGTGAGACGAAGGCGGCCAGTGCCCCGAAGCCCGCGGCCGTCACGCCTGCCGCGATCAGCAGCGGCGTGACGGCGCAAACGTAGCGCAGGTAGCGGGCGGCGTCCGGGCGTCCGGCCAGGATGTCCATGCCCCGGTAGAGCCAGTACCAGCCGAGCGCGCCCAGCAGGAACAGCGCCGCCGGTCGGAAGACCACCGAAGGGCTGCGTTGGACATAGTCGAAGGTTCCGAACCCCAGCGTCCCGACGTCGACACCGAAGTAGCTGTACACGGTGGTCGTCCGCACGTAGCCGAAGTAGGTCAGCAGTGCCGCTGCTACCGAGACCGGCGTGAGGACCTTCGCTGCCAGTTCCACGACCGCGCCGATGTCCCGCGTGTTGGAGGCGGGCGGCGTGCCCGGGCCCGTCACCAGCGGTCAGCCCACTGAGGAAGAGCCAACGGGGCCAGGGGCGGTCGACGTGGACTGCGTCTGCGTGGGAAAAGGATCCAACGAGGTTCGTCCTGTCTGCGTCATTGAGCCCTTTGGCAAGGGCGGCTGGACGTCGCCGCTCTCTCCGGCCCCTCCCTCGGGCCCGGGCGCTCTCGCCGGCGCGGGTRCCTGGCTGGCCCCGGTGGCGCTGGCAGGCGGGTTGCCACCTCGAGTCGGCGTTGGCGTTCCGCCGGACGCGGACACCTTCGGGTCGGGGCCTCTCTCCGGCCCGGTCTCATCTGACGATCCGCACCCGACGAGAAGAACGGCCGCCAGCCCGAGGACCACGGCCGAGAGGCCGAGGGTGGGTGGGTTTGCTCCGGTCATCGTGTACGGCGGCATCCGGGCACCTGCCTGTGTCTGGAGAGCGAGGTCGCCGGAGTCGCCGCATGCGAGACCGACCACGAGCGAACGGCACTCACGGTAGCGTTGCTGCTACGTTCAGTCGATAGATCGACGGTCGGGTGCCCTGGCCGACGCTTCGCTGTCTGAACGTATGGGGGTCCCCACCGTGCCGTCCGGCTCGACACAGGTCTCCGGCTGGCCCGGCTCCCGCGCCCCGGCCGGGCCAGCCGGCCCGGCCGGGAGAGCGGGGACGGCCGCCGGGCGGCCGCCGCGCAGCGCGGAGGCGGTGGCGGCGACCAGGGCGAGGACCGCGGCGACGGCGAACACCACGACCAGGCCCTGGTGAAACGGGCCGGAGATCAGGCTGGGGAAGAACTCGTGGCCGGTGAGCGCCTGCCGCTGTCGCGGGGTGAGCTGCGCGAGCGTGCCGGCCGGGAGCAGGTGCTCGACCGGGTTGAACCCCAGCTGCGCGGCGAACAGCGACGCGACGGGTGGCAGGTGCCCGACCTGGGTGGCCACGTCCGCCGGCACGCCCTGCTGGGTGAGCCCCGTGGACAGGGCCCGCGGGAGGCTGCCCGCGAGCCCGGCGACCATGAGGGAGAAGAAGACCCCGATCGACAGCGCCGTCCCCGTGTTCTGGAACGTCGCGCGCATCCCCGACGCCACGCCCCGCTGCGGCGCCGGCACACTCCCCATGATCGACGAGGAGTTCGGGGAGGCGAACATGCCGCTGGCGATCCCGTTCACCGTGATCAGCAGCGCGAACGGCACGTAGCCGAAGTCGACCGGCAGCAGCATGAGGCCGACGAACGTGGCGCCGAACAGCACCGCCCCGGAGCTGGCGATGCCCCGGGAGCCCAGCCGGTCGGACAGGTAGCCGCTGATCGGCCCGGCGACGAGGAACCCGAACGTGAGCGGCAGCAGGAAGACGCCGGCCCACAGGGGGGTGTCCTCGTAGTCGTAGCCGTGCAGCGGCAGCCAGACGCCCTGCAGCCAGATGATCAGGATGAACTGCATCCCGCCACGGCCGATCGACACGCACAGCCCGGCGATGTTGCCCATGGTGAAGGCCCGGTTGCGAAACAGCTCCGGGCGCAGCATCGGGGCCTTGATCCGGTTCTCGACGGCGACGAACGCCAGCAGCAGGGCGACCCCGCCGACGAGCAGGGCGATCACCAGCGGCCGGGTCCAGCCCATGGTGTGGCCGGCGTAGGGCTGCAGGCCGTAGGTCACGGCGACGAGCACCGCGGACAGGCCGACGCCGAAGGTGAGGTTGCCCCACCAGTCGATCCGGCCGCCGCCACGTTCCGTGGTCTCCCGCAGCCGGGCGTAGGCCCAGATCGTGCCGAAGATGCCGACGGGGACGTTGACCCAGAAGACGGCCCGCCAGTCCCAGGCGGCGAGCAGGCCGCCGGCGACGAGGCCGACGAACTGGCCGGCGAGCGCCGCGACCTGGTTGATGCCGAGCGCGAAGCCGCGCTGCTCCGCGGGGAAGGCGTCCGTGAGGATCGCCGCCGAGTTCGCCGTCAGCATCGACCCGCCGACGGCCTGTAACAACCGCCAGCCGATCAGCCAGGTCGCCCCGTGCGCCTTGTCGAACGGGTCGAACGACAGGAGCACGGAGGCGACGGTGAACACCGCGAACCCGGCGTTGTAGAGCCGGACGCGGCCGAACATGTCGCCGAGGCGGCCGACGGTGACCACGAGAACGGCCTGCACCAGCCGGTAGCCCATGATCATCCATAGCAGGAAGGCGATGTTGCCTGGGGCTAATGGGTCCAGGTGCACGCCCCGGAAGATCGCCGGCAGCGCGATCAGCACGATCGAGCCGTCGAGCGCCGACATGAACACGGCCGCCGTGGTGTTCGTCAGCGCCGTCCACCGGTAGGGGTCGGGCACCGGCCGGGCGGGAGCGGTCGCGGTGGGCGGGATCGGTGGGACGGCGGCCGGGTCGGCCGCGGGTGGCGCCCCCATCAGGCGTGCGTCTTGGCGAGCAGCTCCAGGATCTCGGCGGTGGTGGCGGTCTCGCCGAGGCGGGGGAAGATCACCTGGAGGCTGTGCCGGTGGGACTCGACGGACATGTCCGCCATCGCGTCGGTGGCCAGTGTGACGTGGTAGCCGTGCTCGTGGGCGGCGCGGGCGGTGGACTCGACGCCAATGCTCGTCGCGACGCCGGTGAGCACGATCTGGGTGACGCCGCGGCGGCGCAGGATGACGTCCAGGTCGGTGCCGTGGAACGCCCCCCAGTTGCGCTTGGTGACGACGAGGTCCTCCGGGTGGCCGGCGAGCTCGTCGACGATCTCGTCCCACCCCGCGGGCCKGGGCATCGCCGCCATGCCGCGCCCGGCGTCGGTGCGGCCCGGTGGTGTGTCCGCCCCGTCGGCGGCGAACGAGACGCGTACGAGCACCACCGGCAGGCCGGCGGCGCGGAACGCGTCGGCGAGTGCCCCTGTCCGGGTGACGACCTCGCTCGCTGCCTGCGGGACGGTGGGCCTGCCGACGACGCCCTTCTGCAGGTCAATGACGACGAGCGCGGTCTTCGGGTCCAGCGCGGTGGCGGTCATGGACTCCCTTTCTCGTAGGGCCGCGAACGGCGGCGCGGCTGTCCGGGGCGGGATCCTGGCTGGTGCTCACAGATGGGTGAGCCGGTCGAGAAGAGTCATCGCCTCAAGGAGCGTCTGCCGCTCGGCCTCGGTGTAGTGGTCGTGCATCGCGCGCGTCAGCCACTCCACCCGGGCTGCCTTGTCGCCCTCGGCGCGGCGGCGGCCAGCGTCGGTCAGGGTGATGAGCTGGCGGCGGCCGTCGGTTGGGTCCGGGTCACGGCGGATCAGTTTGTGCGTGTCGAGTGCGGCGATCGTGGCGGCCATCGACTGCGGCCGGACCCGTTCGGCAATCGCGAGCCCGCTCGCTGTCCAGGCACCCTCCTTGGCGAGCCGGGTGAGCACCGAGGTCTGCGATGGGCTCAGCTCCCCGTCGGTGTCGGCGACCTCCCGCATCCGGCGGCGCAGCCGGCTGAACACCACCCGTAGGTCCCGCGCCGCCGCGACCGCGGACTCGGCCAGGACCTCCCCGCCCCCGCTGCCAGCGTCGTCCGCACGCGTCCCGGCCATGGCCACGACCGTAATTACCGTCAGTTCAGACTGTCAAGCTCAGCCTGTGCAGTCTGAACTGCCTAGTTCGCCATCGGTCCAGGGCAGTMCACCCGTCACCGTGGCCACCGACCGCACCAGAAGGAAGGGGGCGACGAGGTCACGCCAGCCCGCCTCCCAGGCTCTAGGTAGTGACGGGCGACGTGCCCGGCTCCGAAGGGAGACGAAGGTGGACATGGCGATGGTGACGGTCTGCTCCGTGGCTGTCGKGCCAGTGCTGACGCTGATGGAGATCTCGCTGCGCCTGCGCGCGCAAACACGCCGGGACCGTGAACACAGACAGATGGTGGCCGGTCTCGTCCGGTCCGCCGCCATCGTCGTGATCGTGGCACCGGCCCAGGATGACTGAGAGCCGTCGTGGTGACCGAACGCCCTGCCCCGAGGGACGTCGCCATCCCCGCCATACCTGCAGGTCCGCCATCCAGCCCCGGTTGCGGACGGTACGACCCAGCGATGGTGACCGCGTTCAGCGCGTTCTACCGAGCCGAACTCCCCCGCCTGTGGGCGTTCCTGAGGTCACTGAGAGTGCCAGCCGCCGACGTCGAGGACATCTCCCAGCGGGCCATGACCACGCTGCTCGACCGCTGGGAGCGTGTCGACAATCCGCGTGCCTATGTCCGCACGGTCGCCGCACATGACGCCCATGGCTGGAGACGAACCAGTCAGGTCGAGCTACCTGTCGGTGACCTGCCCGAGCCCACCCCGCTGTCACCCCGTCCCGGAGAGATCGACGCCGTCATGGGCCAGCGCTACCTGCTCGGCCTGGTCACCGGGCTGCCACCTCGCCAGCGGCAGGTGGTGGCCTGGTGGCTCGACGGCTTCACCCCCACGGAGATCGCCGCCGAGCTCGGCATCACCCCGGAAGCCGTCCGGACCGCGCTCGCCAAGGCCCGCCGTTCCCTCAAGTCCCAGCTCGCCGATGAAGGAGATGGCCCTCGATGACCAGTGACCGCGAACCCGGCCTTGACCGCCGGCTGGTCGACGAGCACGCCGCGCTCGTCGAGGCACTCACCGCGGCACTCGACGTCGAGGCCGGGCTGGCGGCGATCCTTTCCTCGGCCGTGGGGCCCGCTTCCTCGCCCGACGACCGGGACCCGGCCGTCGGGCGTCCCAGCCCGCCGACCGGTGACCTGGTCGCCTCGCCCACGGCGCCTCCCGCCTCGCGGGGCGTCCGCCTGCCCGCGGCCGACGACGCCGCCGCGCGGCCAGGCGCAGGTCCCGCGCCCGACGGGTCCTCCCCGACCGTGGGAGCCGCCGACGTCGACACCCCACGTCGGTGGCCCGCCGGACCGGCGACGGTCCAGGGCCGCGGAATCCATCGAGCCGCGGACAGCGTTCTGAGCGCCTCCGGATCGCTGGTGGCTTCCCCCTGCGACCTGCGGATGATGGACCGCGGGGGTCGGGAGGAGCCCGGCGTCGTCATCGCGCGGCTGCGGGACCTGCTCGCTCGCTGCCCGGCCGGGACGTTCGACGAGGAAGCGTCCGCGACGGTCCTCACTAGGGTCGCCACGGTGTCGGAGGCACTGGTGGCGGCCCGGGACGAACGTGGCGCGCTGCGTCTGATCGAGGCCGCCGCCCCGCATCTGGTGTCCCTCGGTTCCCACCATCCCGCCGCCTTCGAGCTGCGGCGTGCCCGGGCCGGGGCCTGGTCCGAGCTCGGCCACCATCGGCGGGCCTGGTCACTGCTGCGTCGGCTGAGCGAGGACGAACGGCGGGTGTTCGGCCAGGAGGATTCGAGGACGGCTCTGCTCCTGCTCTGGACGCTGGTCGGCGGCGGCCGGTTGCGAGAGGCCGACACGGGATTTCGTGCCCTGCAGGCCCGCGAGATCCAGCGGCAGGGCGCCAACGCCCCGGACCTCTGGCATCTGCACTGCAGGCACGCCTGGCTGCTGGGACGGCAGGGGCTGGCCCGTGAGTCAGCCGGTGGGTATGACGGCGTCATCATCAACCGGTCACACGAGCTGGGCGAAGACCACCCCGATGCCCTCGACGCCCGGCACTCAAAGGGGAAGATGCTCGTCCTCGCCGGGCACGGTCCGCAGGCGGTCACGCTCCTGCAGGTGCTGCACGATCACCGTGCGCTGGTCCTGGGAGACCGTCACCCGGACACCCTGGAAACCCTGAAGTATCTCCACCTGGCCCGTGTGCGGGCGGAGCCAGGCAACGATCGCGTTCTCGACAGCGCGATCGACGTCCTCGGTCGGATCCTGCTCGTCCAGGCCGGACGACACGGCGCGGCGCACCCCATGAGCCGTGACACGGCCACCCACCTCGGCCAGACCCGCCTGCTCCGCCAGGCGGCTCGCCACTGCGAGAGGACCGATCTCCGGGCAGTGCGCGGCGGCCGGCCGGTGGACGCACTGGGCCTGTTTCGCCCAGGTTCCACCGATAAAAGACAAATCATCCGGAGCGGATTCACAGAAATGGTGACACTCAATACTGATGAGCAGTAACCTTCTGCCTGCGATCAGGTGACTGCCCGACTGCGTGCTCTCGGCCGTGCCTCGTTACTGCCAACAGCGCCCCAGTACCCCTCTCGGCACCATTGATTGATTGTGCAACTGGTACGCCGCATCCCCCGGCGCGCCGGGTCGATCTGCCATCGGCCGAGCACCACAGCGAACGCGGTCACGCACGACGCGAATTCCCCGGTCCGTCCGCAGAGGAGTTTTTGTGCGCCACGCGAACGACGTCGGCGAAGACCAGGTGCCCGACCACCTGGTTGTTTCGCCGAGACCAAACCGACGGACCGCCGTCCTCGGTGCCGCCGCCCTGGGGGCGGCCGCGCTGGCACCGTCGGCCCTTCAGACCGCCAGCGCCAGCGCCAGCACCACGGCGTCCAGTGCGTCCGGTGCGTCCAATTCCGCCGGCCGCATCGACGTACACCAGCACGCCATGACGCCCGCCGGCCGCCAGTGGCTGATCGACCACGGGCTCCTGCCCCCGTCCGGCGGACCGCCCTGGGCGCAGTGGGACCTCGACAGCACCCTGCAGATCATGGACGAGACCGGGATCGCCGCCGGGGTGCTGTCCGGCCCCGTTCCCTCGGAGTTCCTGGCCGGTTTGACCGCGGACCAAATCCGGGAGATGACCAAGGTCGGGAACGAGTCCCTGGCCGAGGTCGTCCGCGGCCATCCGAAGAGGTTCGGCTTCTTCGGGTTCCTGCCGTTGAACCAGGTCGACGTCGCTCTGGAAGCCGCCGCATATGCGCTGGACACGCTGAAGGCCGACGGCGTCGCGGTGAACCTGCACTCCGCGGGCCTCTACCTCGGGGACCCGTCGTTCGACCCGGTCCTCGCCGAACTGAACCGGCGCAAGGCCGTGGTGTTCACCCATCCGTTCAACCTGGCTGGATGCGGAGGCGCACCCGTCGCCGAGTTCCTCGTGGATTTCCTGACCGACACGACCCGCGCAGCCGTAAAGATGGTGCTCAACGGCACCCTTACCCGCTTTCCGGACCTGAAGCTGATCCTCCCCMACGGCGGCGGATTCTTCCCCTACATGGCAGGCCGGCTGCAGCTCGGCACCTATCTGGGCGCCGGCGTCGACGAGGCCACGGCCGTACGCAGCGTCAAACGGTTCTTCTACGACACCGCGATGCCGACCTCGCCGCACGCCACGCCGTCGCTGCTCGCCGGCGCCGGCGGCGACCGGATCCTCTTCGGATCAGACTGGCCGGCCGCGACCGCCGACGGGGCCAGGCTGAACGCGCGGGCGGTCGACACCGACCCGTTCCTCGACCAGGCCACTCGCCGCCGCGTCAACCGCGAGAACGCGCAACGGCTCCTGCCCGCGCTGGCCCGCCGCATGGCGAGCTGACACCCTCCTCGCCCCGGATCGCAGGGGATCACCCGCCGACGGGCGTCGGCGGGTGATCCCCTGCGGCGCGTCCGGGCCGCTCAGCCGTCCAGGGCAGCGAGGTCCAGGTGGCGCAGGCGGTCCGGGCCGGACCAGGCGTCGATCTCGATGATGCGGTCGCCGACGACGGTGAACGCCATGACGGCCGTCGGCTGGCCACCGACGGTGGCGACGACCCCGGCCACGCCGTTGACCAGCACCGGGCGCAGGGCGGCCGCCGGGTTGGCGAACATCAGGGCGCTTCCCGCGACCTGGCGGGCGCCGCGGCGTACGCCGGCGGCGGCCGCGAGCGCGGGCGGCACCTCGGCGCCGAGGTCGATGCGCAGCACGACGTCGGGGTCGAGCACGGCGAGCAGCCCCTCGAAGTCGCCGCCGCGGGCGGCGGCGAAGAAGGCGTCGACGACCGCCCGCCGGCGGGCCCGGTCGGCCTCGGTCACCCGGCCCGCCGCGCCCGCGCCCGCCGTGGCGCTGTCATCGTCACCGGCGGCGTCCTCGGCCGTGGCCGTGCCGCGGACCCGGCGGCGGGCCCGGCTGGCGAGCTGGCGGGCCGCGTCCGCGGACCGGCCGACCATCGGGGCGATCTCGTCGAACGGCACCCCGAACAGGTCGTGCAGCACGAACGCGAGGCGCTCCGGCGGGCTCAGCGTGTCCAGCACGACGAGCAGTGCCAGGCCCACCGACTCGGCCAGCACGGCCTCCTGCTCGGGGCCGGCCGCCGCGTCGGGCCGGGTGACCACCGGGTCCGGCAGCCGGGCCTCCAGCGGCTCCTCGCGCCGGGCCGCCCGGGAGCGCAGCGCGTTCAGGCACACCCGGCCGACGACCGTCGTCAGCCAGCCGCGCAGGTTGTCGATGCCGTCCGCGTCGGACCGGGCCAGGCGCAGCCAGGTCTCCTGGACGGCGTCGTCGGCCTCGGCGAACGAGCCGAGCATGCGGTAGGCGACGGACCGCAGGTAGGACCGGTTCTCCTCGAACCGCCCGGCCAGCCAGTCCCGCTCACCGCCCGTTCCTGCCCCCGTGCCAGGACCATCGGTCTCGTCGTCGCCGGGGACCTCGTTGTGGTGGCTGTCACGTTCGCGCATCTGTCACGTTCCTCCGTCGCGTCGGGTCATAGCACTGACCGTCGACGCCAGGCGGATGTGACCGCTCTGGCGAACTCGCAGGAGGTTCCCGTGGAAGCACGCATGAAGCATCCGGTGTACGTCATCCCGGCCGCCCTGAAGGCGCTGACCGCCATCCACGAGGCCGTGAAGGGTACCGGATTGCCGGAACAGACGATCGAGCTGGTCAACCTGCGCGCCAGCCAGATCAACGGCTGCGCCTGGTGCCTGCAGATGCACGCCACCGCGCTGCGCAAGGCCGGTGAGCCCGACGAGCGGATCGACACCGTGGCCGGCTGGCGGGACGCGTCGTACTTCACCGACGCCGAGCGGGCCGCTCTGGCGCTCACCGAGTCCGTCACCCGGATCGCCGACCGCGGCGACCCGGTGCCCGACGACGTGTTCGACGAGGCGGCCCGGCACTACGACGAGGCGCAGCTCGCCGCGCTGCTGCTGACCATCGGGCAGATCAACGTGTGGAACCGGCTCAACGTCGCCACCCACCACGTGGCCGGCGCCTGACGCCCCGACCCAGCCCGGCTGGTGTCCCGGCCGGCGCGGCCGACGGGACACCAGCCGGGGAACCGGCCCCGGAAGGCCTACTGAGAGGCCACAGTCAGGGCGCGAGGGCTGTGGACAGCGGGGTGGTTTCCACAGTTTCGTGCTGGTGGTGGCGCTGATGCCCGGCGGGCGGTCAGCGTTGGCCCATGTCCCTGCCCCCGAGGAGCGCATCATGTCTGCCATGCCGGTGCCGCCTGACACGTCGCCGCCCGACCCGTGGGTGTTTCCGACGCCCGGCCCCGACGGGTTCATTCCGGATGACCTGGCGCGGCTCCCGCGTGACGGCTACCACTACGAGCTGCTCGACGGGGTCCTGCTGGTCTCCCGGCCCGGCGGGTTCACCGTCGACGACCTCGAACGGACGCCCGAGGACAGCAACCGCTACGAGCTCATCGACGGGACGCTCCTGGTGAGCCCCGCTCCCCGCTGGGAGCACCAGCATGTGGTGCTCTCACTGGCCGTGATCCTGCGCGCCGCCTGCCCGGCCGGACTGGTCGTCTTCGGCCCGACACCCGACGTGCTCAAGGGCCGGCGCGGCAGCCTGCAGCCCGACCTCCTCGTGGCCCACGCCGTCGACCTCACGCCCGAGGAGCCCTACCTGGGTGTGCCGGTGCTGGCCGTGGAGGTGCTCTCGCCCAGCAGCCTCGGCATCGACCGGCTCGCGAAGCGGCAGGTCTACGCCCGGCTCGGCGTGTCGTCGTACTGGATCGTCGACCCGTCGACCCGCACCGGCCCGGCGGTCACGGTGCTGTGTCTCGACCGGGCGCTCGACGGCTACCGCGAGGAGCCGACGACCGGACCGGACGAGGCCGTCACGGTCACCGAGCCGTTCCCGGTCAGCTTCACCCCGGCCGACCTGGTCCGCCTCCCGTAGACACGCCACCGCCGCGGCGATCACGGAGTCCGTGCATCGGGCGTCCGGCGGGTACGCAGCCGCAGCGCGCCGAACGTCACCAGGGCGACCGCGACGAGGGTGAACAGCAGCTCGCTGAGCCGTTCGGTCGCCGGGTTGGAATGGTCACCGGGGTAGTCGGCGACCGGGTAGACGTACGCGACACCGAGATAGGTGGCCAGCGCGCCGGCGGCCAGGGCCAGGGTGCGTGCGTCGTTCCAGCGTGTCCGCGCCACCGTCCGGGCGAGCAGCGCGCCGGCGAGGCCGACCAGGGCGACCTGCCCGGCGACACCCGGCCACGACGCGGGCAGCAGGCACCAGCCGGCCGTTACCGCGAACGCGACCACCCCGACAAGCCAGACCGCGACGCGGCGGCCCTCGCCGCACGGCGAGGCCCGGTGCCGCCACGCCCAGGCGGTGGCCAGGGACGCCGTGGCGATCCCCGCGGCGAACACGACCTGCACGGCCGACGGGGCGAACCCGTCCGCGACGTCGGCGTGGATCAGCGCCGCGCCGCCGAGGTAGAGCAGGCCACACCCGACCAGACCCGGCCGGCGCAGCCACGGCCGATGGCGCAGCCGGGCGGGGGCAAGGCCCTCGGCGAGCGCGAGGGGGACGGCGATGCTCCACACGACGTGCCCGACGACGAACACCAGCAGGTTGAACGCGCTGGTCTCGAGCCCCGGCAGGTGGGCGGGCCTGGTGAAGTCGTCGGTGCCCTCGTACGCCGGGTTGAACAGGCTCATGTCGATCAGGCCCGCTTCCAGGATCCCGTACGTCGTGCCGAGCAGCGCGACCGTCAGCCACGGGGACGCGGTCCGGCGCGCGGCCTCCCGGATGAGCAGCGCGCCGCTGCCGTACATCGGCGCGAGGAAGACGATCAGGCCGAGCCGGTCGGCCGTCCCGAAGGCGAGGAACTCGGCGACGAACGGCGAGAGCAGCATGACCGCGCCCGCGAGGAGAAACCGCATGCCCACAACGTCTCTCGTCGCGCCGAGCGGGCCACCCTCCTTGGTCTCTCTCTTTCGGCGGTAAGCGCGGGCGCCTCGCGGATTCCAGGTACTACCCTCGTCGACTTCCGGATGCGCCTTCGTCGACGGCGGCCCGCGGCGCCGCCCGTCAGGACAGGTAGCGGCGGAAGCCGACGGCGGAGCGCGCGAAGCCGAGGGACTCATAGAACAGGTGGGCGTCGCCGCGCTCGCCGCGGGACAGCAGCTGGATCTTGTAGCAGCCGGCGGCGCGGGCCTGTTCGACGACGTGGGCCATGAGCGCCCGGCCGGCGCCGAGCCGGCGGGCGTCCGCGGCGACGACGACGTTCTCGACGATCGCCCAGGGCTGGCCGCCGTGCGTCAGGTTGACGTGGACGAGCACCTCGGCGGTGCCGACGACGCGGCCGTCGACGTCGGCGACGAGCAGCTGGCGGGACGGGTCGGCGAGGATCCGCGCCAGGATCGGTTCGGCGGCGGCCGGGCCGGCGGGCTGAGACTCGGGCCGCCCGTCGGCGAGCTGCCGGTACAGGTCCAGCAGGACGGGCAGATCCTCGGCGACGGCGGGCCGGATGCGCGGGCTGTCCACGTCCCGATCGTCCCGCCCCGCCCCTGGCCGCGGTGACACCGGTCGACCGAGGCGGCCAGGGGCGGTCACGATCCGCCCCTGGCCGGTAGGGCCGGACCGGTCAGATCTTGCCGAGGGCGGCGCGGGCGAGGACGACGAGCGGGTCCTTGGCGGTGGCGGGGTCCTTGGCGTCGATGG
Source organism: Pseudofrankia sp. EUN1h (assembly GCF_001854645.1). Lineage (NCBI taxonomy): Bacteria > Bacillati > Actinomycetota > Actinomycetes > Frankiales > Frankiaceae > Pseudofrankia > Pseudofrankia sp. EUN1h. The sequence goes on from NZ_MBLN01000058.1 coordinate 23,470, forward strand.
AGATCGACAGGCTCGCGACCTGGGTGCCGCGCAGGTCGATGGTGTAGACGGACGCGAACGTCATGCTGCCGAGGCTTGAGGTGCCGTAGCGGGCCGCGGCGCCGAGGCCGGGGATGTCCTGGACCTTGTCCTTGCCGTAGGTGGAGGCGGCGACGGTGTCGTCGAGCTCCTGCTGGGCGGATTTGTTCGCGTCGGCGGTACGGATGACCAGTGTCACCGCGCCGACCGGCAGGAAGCCGTCGGTGACCGCGCAGCCGAGGCTGGAGACGCTGTTCAGGCTCAGTCCGGACCGGCCGCTGATCCGTTCGAGGGAGGGGGCGTCGACGAGGTCGCAGGCGGACTTGGGAGCGGTGAACGAGCCCGGCTTGGGACCGCCGGGGCTGGCGGTGGAGGTCGATGACGTGCCCGGGCTGGCCGTGGTCGACGCGGTGGAGGTCGCTCCCCCGGAGGTCGACGCCGGGGTCGCCGGCTCGTCGCTCTCGCTGACCGCGGAGCAGGCCGTCAGGGCTACCGCGAGGAACAGGACGAAGGCCGCCGGTGCTACCGCTCGTATCCGCACAGCCGCACCCTAGTGGTCGCGAACCGGACGGGCTGAACCCGAGTCGGCCTGGCGACAGCTGGCCAGCGCTCCACTCGTGGCGGTGGGCCAGCCGTGGTCTGGCGGAGTCTTCCGCCGCGCCTGTCTCACACTGACCCGTCCGCCGCTCCGGTGGCGAGGGCGGTGAGGAGGGTGGCGACGGCGTCGGCGGCGGCGGTGTGGTCGAGGTCGTCGTCCCAGGCGGTCTGCAGCGCGAGCCCCTGGTAGATCGCGATGAGGACACGGGCTGCGCCGTCGGCGGGCAGGGCGGCGGGCAGGGCGCCGCGTTCCTGGGCGGCGCGGACCAGCGCGGTGACCGCGGCGCGCGGTCCGTCGACACCCTGGCGGGCCACCAGGTGGATCGCGGGTGCGCGCAGCGCCTCCGCCCAGATCTGCACCCCGAGGCGGACCCGCGTCCGCTCGGCGGGTTCGGCGAGCGAGCGCAGCATCTCCAGGTACCCGGCGGTGACGGCGGCGAGCGTCGCCTGTCCGTCCGGGCTCTCCGTGACGTCGTCCGACGCCGGCGCTGGACCCGTGGCGACGACCGGGTCTGCCGCGGGGAGGTGCAGGCGGGCGGACTGGGCGTCGTGCCACTGGATGGCGATGGCGGCGACGATGGCGTCCTTGTCGGCGAAGTAGCGGTAGAGCAGGCCGGCGGACAGGCCGGACTCGGCCACGATGTCGGCGACGGTCGTGCGGTGGAAGCCCGCGCGGGTGAAGCAGCGGGCCGCGGCCGCCAGGATCTGCTGGCGGCGTGCCAGGGTGTGCTCCTCGCTGACCTTCGGCACCGTCAGTCCTTCCCTCCGGGCGTGGCGGCGGCCCGCGGCGCCGTCGGGGTCGCCGCCGCGGCGGGCCGCGCCGGGGCGATCTCGGCCTGGGCGACCCGGTAGAAGGGCGCGGCCGGCTCGCCGCCGCGGCCGAGCGGGGTCAGGTACCGGTCGGCGGCGGCGCGGGTGGAGCAGTCCAGGGTGAGGGTGAGGCCGCGGGCGGCGAGGTAGCCGGGCAGCTCGTCCGGGACGAGGCCGAAGGTGAACGGCTCGCCAGCGGCGCGGACGGTGCCGGCCCACTCGTCGACGCCGCTGAAGGTGCCGCTGCCGTCGAGGGCGCGCCGGTCGACGTAGGTGAACACGACCCGGCTGCCGGGGGCGAGCGCGCCGGCGAGCCCGGTGAGGGTGGCGTCGACGGCGGTGGCGTCGAGGTAGTTGGTGACGCCTTCCCAGACGACGACGGTGGGCGTGTCGGTACGCAGCAGGTCGGCGGCGACGAACCGGACGTGGGCGCGGCTGGCGGCGGGGACGCGCTGTTCGACGAGCCGCCGCTTACGGGCCTGCGTCGCCGGATGGTCCACCTCGTAGACGTCGACCGGCCCGGTGTCCCGCCTGGCGGCCGCAGGTCTCGCGGCGGCGGTCGCCTTCGCGTCGCGGACGGCGGCGAGGCGGTAGGGACGGCTGTCGAAGCCGGCGCCGAGCAGGACCAGCTGGCGGGCACCGGCGGTGAGGGCCCCGGTGACCAGGTCGTCGATCAGCCGGGTGCGGGCGACCGCGCTCGCCCGCGGCCCGCCCGGCCAGCGCCGGTCGATGTAGCGCTCCACGCGCCGCGCGACGCGCGGCCCGGCGCCGGGGAGCCGCGCCGCGGCGATGACGAGCCGGTGGGCGGGTGGCAGCGACGAGGCGGCGTACGGGTCGGTGAACAGCCGCGGCCCGCCGCGCGCCGACTCCAGGGCTCGGAACAGCGCCACGTGCTGAGCCGTGCGGCTCGGCTTCTCCTGCATGCCCACCACGATAATGAATGGACGTCCATTTTTCCTTTCACCGCCCTGGTCGTTCGGGGTGGGGCGCGGGGGACACTGCTGGCATGGAGCTCTCACACCTGACCCACATCGCCGCCCCGGGCGGGGTCGCCCCCGGCGCCGGCTACACCCACGTGGTGACCGGCACGGGCCGGCTGGTCGCCGTCTCCGGACAGGTCGCGCTCGACGAGCACGGCGCCGTCGTCGGCGCCGGCGACCCGGCCGCGCAGGCGGTTCAGGTGTTCGCGAACCTGGGCCGCTGTCTCGCGGCCGCGGGCGCGACGTTCACCGACGTGGTCAAGCTGACGTTCTTCGTCGTCGACGTCGCCCACCTGCCGGCCGTCCGCGTCGCCCGCGACGCTGTCATCGACACGGCCCGGCCGCCGGCGAGCACCGCCGTCCAGGTCGCGGCCCTGTTCCGCCCCGAGCTCCTGCTGGAGGTCGAGGCGTTCGCCGTCGTCGCTCCCTGAACGTCTCAGCGCGGGTCGCGGGCGCCGGAGGCGCCGCGGCCTTGGGTGGCGTCGAGGATCGCGGTCTCGACGGCCGGGTCCAGGCCGACCGGTGGGCGGTCGGGGCGGTGCGGGGCCCGGCCGCCGATCTTCTGGAGCCAGGTCCAGGTGTCGGCGACGGTGTCGAGGACCGGGCGTGGGCGCAGGCCGGCGGCCAGTGCCCGGGAGACGTCGGCGAGGTGGAACGCGGCGTGGTACTCGCCGGGCGCGAACCAGCCCGGCAGCTGCGTCCATGGCCGCACCCCGGCGGCGAGGATCGGTTCCGGGTCGGTCCAGACCAGCTCCGCGTCGGAGCCGGTCGCCGCCACGCAGGCCGACAGCACCGAGGCCGTGGTCGCGTGCCCGGGCGGGCTCTGCAGGTCGAACGGACCGGCGACGCCGGCCACGGCCGCGTCCAGCAGCCAGCCCGCGAGGTCGCGGACGTCGAGGTACCCGAACGGCAGGTCGGCCGGGCCGGGGGCGAGGACCCGGCCGCCGCGGGCGATCCGGGTCAGCCACCAGGGCAGCCGGCCGATGTTCTCTCCCGGCCCGAGGACCAGCCCGGGCCGGGGCAGCAGCGTGCGTCCCGGGCCGAACGCGGCGAGCGCGGCCAGCTCGCCGCCGCGCTTCATCCGGTTGTAGGCGGCGAGGCCGCCGTCCTCGGCGTCGTCGGGGGATCCGTCGACGACCGGGGCGTCCTCGGCGAGGCCGGTCGCGCCCGGTGGGACGGGGAACGTGTAGACGGAACGGCTGGACACGTAGACGTAGTGGCCGGCGCGGGGCTCGAGCAGCCTGGCGGCGTCGCGGACCGCGGCCGGCGCCCACGACCAGGTGTCGACGACGACGTCCCACTCCCCGCCGGCCTCGGCGAGCGCCGCCAGGCCGCCGGGCGCGGTCCGGTCCCCGTGCAGCGCGGCCACCTCCGGCGGCGCCGGATGCCGGCCCCGGTGGAACACCGTCACGTCGAAACCACGAGCGAGCCCCGCCTCGACCACCGCCATACCGACGAACTCGGTCCCACCGAGCACCAACAGCCGCATGTCGCGACTATCGCCGCCCACCCGGGCCGGTGAACACCCCTGCCTGCCGTCAGCAGAACCGGATCCGACCGACAGGAGGACCACGCCATGACCCCCCTGCACGCCTTCCCCCTGGAGCCCGCCCCGCTCCACGTGTCCGACGACGTCCTCGACGACCTGCGCGCCCGTCTCACGCTGACCCGCCCGCCGCTGGACGAGGGGAACGAGGACTGGTCCTACGGCGTCCCGGACAGCTATCTGGGTGAGCTGGTCGCCTACTGGCGGGACGACTACGACTGGCGCAAGGCCGAGGCCGCCATCAACGCCTACGAGCACTACCAGGTGGGCGTCGCCGGTGTGCCGGTGCATTTCATGCGCAGGCCCGGCCGCGGCCCCCGCCCGATCCCGTTGATCCTCACCCACGGCTGGCCGTGGACGTTCTGGCACTGGTCGAAGGTGATCGACCCGCTCGCCGACCCGGCCGCGTTCGGCGGTGACCCCGCCGACGCGTTCGACGTCCTCGTGCCGTCCCTGCCCGGCTTCGGTTTCCCCGGCCCGCTCACCGGCTTTCCGGACGTCAACTTCTGGAAGGTCGCCGACCTCTGGCACACCCTGATGACCGAGACGCTCGGATACGAGAAGTACGCCGCCGGGGGCTGCGACATCGGCGGGATCGTCACCAGCCAGCTCGGCCACAAGTACGCCGACGAGCTGTACGGCATCCACATCGGCTCCGCGCTGCCRCTCGACTTCTTCACCGGCCCCCGCGCCTGGGACCTCGCCCGCAACCGGCCTCTCACCGACGACCAGCCCGCCGACGTCCGGGCCCGGATCATCGAGCTGGACCGCCGCTCGGCCTCCCACCTCGCCGTGCACATGCTCGACGGCGCCACCCTGGCCCACGCCCTCAGCGACTCACCCGCCGGGCTGCTCGCCTGGCTGCTGGAACGCTGGAACGCCTGGAGCGACAACGGCGGCGACCTCGAGTCCGTCTTCGCCAAGGACGACCTGCTCACCCACGCCACGATCTACTGGGTGAACAACTCCATCGCCACGTCGATGCGTTACTACGCCAACGCCAACCGCTACCCCTGGACCCCCGCCCACGACCGCACCCCCGTCGTGCGGGCCCCGGTCGGCGTCACCTTCGTCACCTACGAGAACCCGCCCGGCATCCACACCGCGGGCGAGCGCGTCCAGGCGTTCAGGACCGGCCCGCAGGCCGCCTGGTTCAACCACGTCAACGTCAACGCCCACGACCACGGTGGCCACTTCATCCCCTGGGAGAATCCCGACGCCTGGGTGAGCGACCTGCGCCGCACCTTCCACGGCCGCAGGCCCTGAGCGACCTTCGCGGGCTCGTCAGAACCCCGGCCTGCGGCCGTGGCGCTGTCAGGCCTGTCAGGGGCAGGAGATCGCGGGCGTCTGGCGGTAGGTCAGGCTCGCGCAGAAGCTGTCCCGGCTGACCTTCCAGCCCTCGGCGGTGCGGACCGCCGTGACCGAGATGAGCGCGGGGCCTCCGCCGAGCGCTCCGGCCACGGACGGGTCGTCGTACGACAGGGCGACCTGGGCGCTGACGGTGTCCGGATCCACCCTGCTGAGGGTGTCCACCCGTGCCCTGCTGGCCGGCCCCGGGTAGCGGGTGCCCAGCTCGTCGCGGACGGCGAGCAGCGCGGGGCCGTCCTGTACCGCGCCGGCCCAGCGGTCGGCCGGGGTGCCGCCGGTGAAGGCCGCCTCCAGCAYGGGGGTCACGGCCGCGGTGGTCGCCGCGTCGACCGGGACGGGCGGCACGCCCAGCGGGGTGTAGCCGGGGATCGTCGGCTGCTGACCGAGGACCAGGCCGTCGGCGATCCGGTGGGCCACGGCGGGGTCGGGCGGGGTCGGGCCCGCCAGCTCCACCGAGAACACGACGCCCGTCGCGTCGACCCACAGCAGCGCCGTGCGGTAACGCGTCTCGGCCGGGACCGGGGGAAGCGACGGGGTGGCCGTCGCGACGTAGCGCGCCGTCGTCCCGGGCTCCAGCGTCGGCAGGGTCTCCGTGGCCAGGTCATGGTGCAGGACGAGGGCCGGCCGGCCGCCGACGGTGTCCTTGGACAGGAGGATCGGGCCGAGGCCGGACGAGTCACTGGCGCGGATCTGGGTGGCCATCGTGTCGACGGTCGTCAGGACCTCCGGCTGCCAGGTCACTGTGACCCAGGCCGAGGACGGGTTGGTGGTGGTCGCGGAGCCCTTCGCCGTGAACAGGCTGCCGAACATGGTGCGGTCGACGTGGGTCAGCCTGAGCGTGGTGATCCCCATGAGCTGGGTGACCGGTGGTCGGAGCCCCCGTGGGGGCTGGGAGCCGTCGACGGGGCCCCACGAGAACCCGCTGTCGACCAGGTCGTGGGCGGCGGCGTCGACGTCGTGGGTGAGCCCGGCGGGCAGCCAGGTCACGCCGAGGCCGCCGAAGGTGTGCAGCGGTGGCTGGCGGGCCGGCACGACGGTGGTCCGCTGCGGCCCGGTGAGCAGGGCGACGGGGATCCCGACGCCGGCGGCGACCAGGACGACGAGCGCGGCGGCGCCGATGACCCGGGCGCGGGCCCGGTGGCGGCTGGCCCGCGCGCGGACCGTGTCCACGAGGGTGGGCGCGGCGGGGCGGCGGCGCAGGCCGGGGCCCAGGGCGCGCAGCCGCGCCTCCAGGTCGTTCACGTCGCTGTCGTTGAGGGTCACGGTGTCTCCTTCCTCGGCCGCCTGCTCCTGGTGGCCGCCGCGGCGAGCGGCGTGGCCGGGCCGGTCTCGTTGGTCAGGACGTCCGCCGCGCCGGGCGCCGTGACCGGTACAGGTCCCGGGATGGGCGGCCGGGCCGGGGTGCCACGGCTGGTCGTCCCGGCGAGCGCGGCGACGTGCTCGTTGTCGCGCAGCCGGGCCAGCCCCCGGTAGGCCTGGCTGCGCACCGAGCCGACGGAGCAGCCGAGCGCGGCGGCGACCTCGCCCTCGGGCAGGTCCTCGAGGTAGCGCAGGACGAGGACGGCACGCTGGCGCGGTGGCAGGGACAGCAGCGCCCTGGCCAGCCCGTCGCGGTCGGACAGCTGGTCGGCGTGGTCGGCGGAGGTGTCGCTGACGTCTGCGGTCCACGCGCCGTCGACGAGCAGGGGGACCTCGGTGACCCGGGCTCGCTGACGCCGCCAGCGGCTGGTGGCGCCGTTCACCAGGGCGCGGCGCACGTAGGCCTCACGCCGGTCCTCGGCGATCTTCGCCCAGTGTCGGTAGGTACGTTCCAGCGCTCCCTGGAGCAGGTCCTCGCCGGCGGCCCAGTCGCCGCCGACGAGCAGGGCCGCGCTCAGCAGCAGCCGTTCGGCCGACCGGGCCACGAACTCCTCGAAAGCCGGTTCGTCATCCGCGTGCAACCCTCGCCTCCCGTCAAGGTCGGGCATCTCGCGATCCCAGACGCGGCAGGAGCTGACGCACTATGAGCGCCTGCTCCCCGTTTTCTCCCACCCGGCGTTCCCGGCGCCCCGGGTGGAGATTGACAGCCCGACGAGGGCGGGTTAGAACGAGTTTCAGTTTTGCGTGACGTGGCTCACGGTCCCGCGGCCGTGTCCGGCCGCGGGCCGCCGTCCGCGCGGCGGGGGAAGGCCCGCGCCGTGGGCCGTCGTGGCCTGGGGAAGGGAACCGGCGTGCAGGCACAGGAACGCGACCCCGAGTTAACCCGCTCCCGGCTCGCCGGCTGGCTGGCGTCCCGGTTGCCGGGCGCCGACGGCGGGGTCGACGTGGGGCCGCTGACCAGCCCGGAGGGGCTGGGGTTCTCCAACGAGACGCACCTGTTCGACGCCACCTGGGGCGACGGGCCCGACCGGGCCACCCGGCGGCTGGTGCTGCGGATCGCGCCGACCGTCTACCAGGTGTTCCTGGAACCGCGCTTCGAGGAGCAGTACCAGGTCATGGCGGCGCTCACCGGCCGGGACCCGGGCCTGCCGATGCCGGAGCTGTTCGGCTTCGAACGGGACGCGTCACTACTGGGCGCGCCGTTCTTCGTGATGGGCGCGGTCGACGGCCGGGCGCCCAACGACAACCCGCCCTACCACGTCGGCGGCTGGCTGCACGACGTTTCCCCCGCCGACCGGGCCACGATGTGGTGGGGCGGCGTCGACGTGCTCGCCCGCCTGCACCGGCTCGACCCGTATGCCCTGGGCCTCGACTTCCTCGACAGCCCGCGCCGCGGCCGCACCGGGCTCGACCAGCAGCTCGCCTACTACGAGGAGATGCTCGACTGGGCGGCGGCGAAGATGTTCGACACCCCGCCGGAGCCGCTGGCCAGCGCCCGCGCCTGGCTGCGCGCGCACCAGCCGGCCGAACCCGACCCGCCGGTGCTGCTGTGGGGCGACGCCCGGATCGGCAACATTCTGTTCGACGACACGTTCCGCGCCGCCGCGGTGCTCGACTGGGAGATGGCGACACTCGGCGCCGCGGAGACCGACCTCGCCTGGTTCCTGTTCCTCGACCGGCACCACAGCGAGGGCTGCGACGTGCCCCGCCTGGACGGGTTCCCGTCCCGCGAACAGACGGTCGCCCGCTACGAACGGCTCCTCGGCCGGCCGGTGCGCGACCTGGAGTACTACGAGGTCTTCGCCGCCCACCGCTTCGCCGTCATCATGCTGCGCATCCTGGTGATGTTCGTCGAGCTCGGGATGATGGACCCCGCCACCGACATGATCACCAACAACACGGTGAGCCGGATGCTCGCGAAGCTGCTGGGCCTGCCAGCCCCCGGCGCCCCGCCGCCGCGGGGTGAGCCACGGACCGCGCCCGCCGGCGCGCCGACCGCGGCCGGCTGACGGCCCGCCCGGCCCCGACCCCGATCCGGGGCCAGGGCCGGGGGAACGCCGGCCAGCGCCGCCCGCCCGAGACCCGTCCAGCACGACCCCCGGGCACCCGCCCCCGAGACCCGCCAGGAGCGCCTCGTGCTGTCGCCGCTCGACGACTACCCCGTCCACCAGATCGCCGCGCCCATCCGCGAGGTCGCGACCTCCGACCGCAACTTCTACGACCGCTACTACTTCAACTGCGGCTCCCACGACGGCGACACGTTCCTCGTCCTCGGCCTGGGCCAGTACCCGAACCTCGGCACCGCCGACGCGTTCGCCCTGCTGCGCCGCGGCACCGAGCACCGGGTCGTGCGCGCCTCGGCGGAGCTCGGCACCGACCGGCTCGACACCCGGGTCGGCCCGCTGCGCGTCGAGGTCGTCGAAGGCCTCCAGAAGCTGCGGTTCATCCTCGAGCCGAACGACTTCGGCCTGTCCGCCGACCTGACGTTCGAGGGCGCGATGCCCGCGACCCTCGAACCGCGGCAGGTCATCCGCGGCGCCGCGAACCGGGTCATCATCGACGCCTGCCGGCTCGCCCAGACCGGCCGCTGGTCGGGCACCTTCACCACCGACGGCCAGACCACCGAGGTCACCCCCGACCGCTGGTGGGGCACCCGGGACCGTTCCTGGGGGATCCGGCCCGTCGGCGAGTCCGAACCCCCCGGCAGGCCCGCCGACTTCCACACCCTGTTCTGGCTGTACCTGCCGATCCAGTTCGAGGACTACTCGGTCATCGTGATCCTCCAGGAGGACGAGGCCGGGGACCGCTCCCTGGAGGAGGCGCTGCTCGTCTGGCCCGCGGCGACCGGCAAACCGGCCGAGCAGCTCGGCCGCCCCGACTACACGATCGAGTTCCACCCCGGCACCCGCGTCCCGAAGTCCGCGACCATCCGCTTCACCCGCCGCGACGACAAGATTCCCGAGATCACCGCCGAGGCCCTGGTCACCGCCCACCTCGGCGCCGGCACCGGCTACGGCTTCGACCCCGGCTGGAAGCACGGCATGTACCAGGGGGCGCTCAAGGTCGACGGGGAGACCATCGACGTCACCGACCCCGCCCAGCAGGGCCGCCTGCTGGGCATCACCGACAACTTCGCCCGCTTCACCCGCGACGGCCAGGTCGGCTACGGCCTGTTCGAGCTGCTCGCCATCGGCCCGCACCGACCCACCGGCCTCACCGGCTTCCTCTAGACCGGGCCCCGCCGAACCCCGGCACATCGCGTCCGGCGGCGGCGCTGGCCTGCCGTGGTCGCCGGGGGCGTAGTGGGTCCAGGTGCCGCCGGCGACCCCTCTCCCACGACCGCGGAAGCCGCCTCGTCATTTCGGGTGTGTCCTCGAGGACACACCCGAAATGACGGACGACGTTTTCACCCAGCCAATGCCACGAAGGCGTCAGCAGTTGTCCTGGTAGGCACCCATGACGGCGTACCACCCGGTCCCGGGGGCGGGGGGCACGATCATGTCGAGCACAACCATGTACAGGGGCTCCAGGAGCTCGCACGTCAACGGCCGGGCACTCGCCGTGCCTGCCGTACCGACGATGGTCGTCGCGGCGATACCCGCGGTGAGCGTTGCGGCAGTGGCCGCCGCGAGCAGACGTCTCTTCACAGTATTCCTTCCTCCCGTCGCGTCGTTCGCGACCCGTGAGGCAAGGAAAACCGGCAGGCGTGTGAGAAAACGTGTGAGGAGCAGCTCGCGGGACTGTCAGAGGCCTGACAGTCCCCACCTACCCGCGTACTCCACGGCCACCGCGGGCCCGATGGGCTCCCGGACCGCGGCGCGGCCGATGGTCAGCCCCTGGCCGTCGCGCCGGCGTCGACGGGCAGTGCGACGCCGCCGATGGACGCGCCGACCGCCGGCGAGCACGGCGACGTGCGCGCCCCGCTCTTCGGGGGTTGGAAGAACCGCAGGATTGAACGATTGGCTCGGCGGACCCGAGTTCCGGACCCCGATGGAATGACGAGAGCGGATGGGATCCGCTCTCGTCCGCCGGCATTCTCGGCTGATGGTGGGCCTAAGCCCCCTTCGGTTCGGGGGCTCGCCGGCTGGGGGCCTCGGGCGACGCTCGTTAGCGTCCCCTACGGATCCTGACCAGCATCCTTCCCGAAAGGCCGGCGTCCCATGCCCACTGTCACCTCCGCCGATGGCACCACGATCAGCTACCTGACCGTCGGCCATGGCCCGGGCCTGATCCTGCTTCCCGGGGCGCTGGCGACCGCACAGGACTTCGCCGGCTTCGCGCGGGCGTTGGGCACGTGGTTCACCGTCCACACACTGGACCGGCGCGGCCGCGGCGGGTCGGGCCCGCAAGGCGCCGACTACACCGCCGAGCGCGAGTGTGAGGACATCGCCGCCGTCCAGCAGGCAACCGGAGCGACGTTGCTGGTCGGACACAGCTTCGGGGGCTTCCTCGCCCTCGAGGCGCTTGCGGCCGGGCAGCGGTTCGATCGGGCCGCCGTCTACGAACCGGGTGTCCATCTAGAAGGGCACGGCCCGGTCACCCTCACCTGGACCGACCGCTGCCGCCGAGAGCTCTCAGCCGGGCGGCAGCTGGCCGCCTTCCTCACGTTCATCCGCGGCGTCAACCCGCGCACGACTGGGCGGGTGCCACGTCCGCTGCTCACCCTGATCATCCTCGCCGCGATCCGCCGCCCGGAACGGCGCCAGAAGTATGCGCTGCTGGCCGGAACGATCCTCGAGCATGAGGAGGCCGCCCGACTCGCCAACCAGCCTCAGCGCTACGCAGGCATCACCACGCCCATGTTGCTGATGACGGGCAAGGACACCGAGAGCACCGCCGCCGGTGGCGCCCCTGCGCGCCTCGCGGCGCTGCTGCCCGCTGCCTCCCTGACCGGCTTTCCCACGTTGGACCACTTGGGCCCCGAAAAGGCGCCGGACACTGTCGCCGCCGCGATCGCGACCTTCTTCCAGGAGACGAAGGGCGTTGGCCCGTCGATGCCGCGCAGGGCGTAGGCGCCGCCCGCAGTCCGGCCAGACCGGCGAGACCGGCAACGACCCCCGACGACCCCCGACACGGCGGCGGTAGCGTCGGGCGTGCGCGGGCATATCCGCCCACGCCCCGCAGCCGTCGCCTGAGAGGGCCGCCAGCTCACCGTGGTCGCCGCCCGTTCCGTCGCCCTGTTCGTCCTCGCCGCCGTGCTCGAGATCGGCGGCGCCTGGCTGGTGTGGCAGGGGCTACGCGAACACCGCGGCCCGCTGTKGGTGGCCGCCGGGGTGGTCACGCTCGGGCTCTACGGCTTCGTCGCCACGTTCCAGCCCGACGGGCACTTCGGCCGGGTACTGGCCGCCTACGGCGGGGTCTTCGTCGCCGGGTCGATCCTGTGGGGCGTCGTCGCGGACGGCTACCGCCCCGACCGGTTCGACCTGGCCGGCGCGGCGGTCTGCCTCGCCGGCATGGCCCTCATCATGTACGCCCCCCGCGGCGGCTGACCGGCCCCGGCCCACCCCTCCCGTGGACGACAGGATGGGCCGGGCACCGGGCACCGGGCGCCGGGTCAGCCGGAACGCAGCGCGTCGGTGAGACGGACCCGGGTACCGGTGCGCTTGACCGCCCCGGAGTAGATCCGGCCCGTCAGCGGGACCAGCCCGATGATCGTGGCGATCGTCAGGGCGGTGCCCAGCGCGATCTGCCACGCGGCGGCCGTGCCCGCCGCGATGAGCATCGGCATGATCAGCGGCGCGGACAACGGGACCAGCGACAGCACCCGCAGCAGGCCGCTGCCCGGGTCGCCGGGCAGCACCGAGATCCCGATCACGTACGGAATGATGATGATCATGATGAGGGGCATGGTGACCGCCGAGGCGTCCTCCTGCCGGGACACCAGCGAGCCCGCCGCGGCGAACAGCAGCGCGTAGAGCGCGAAACCGAGCAGGTACCAGACCAGCGACCAGCCCGCCGACGCGAGCGCCGTCACCAGTGACAGGCTCAGCACCCCGGTCGCCACCGCCAGCGGCACCCCGACCGCGGCATACAGCGCCATCTGGATCAGCCCGATGATCCCGATGCCGATCACCTTGCCCGACATCAGCTGCCACGGCCGGACCGTGGCCAGCAGGATCTCGACGACGCGGCTGGACTTCTCCTCGACGACCCCCTGCGCGACCACCGGGCCGAAGATCAGCAGCGACAGGTAGATCAGGACCCCGGTGACGGCCCCGAGGCCGATCCGCGCGTTGTCCCGCTCCCTGGGCGCCTCGAGCGCGACCACGTCGACACCGGCTGCGGCGACCTCGCGGTCGACCTGGCCGAGGTCACCGCCGAGCGCGGTGACCTGCGCGTCGAGCGCCTGCTGGCGGGCGATGGCGGTGAGAAGCCCCCGGCCCTGGTCGTCGAGGGTGTGCCGGACGATGACCCGGAAACCGTCCGGGCCACTCGCCGTCACGGCGGCGTCGAGCGTGCCGTCCCGGACCTGGCGCTCCGCCTCGGCAGCGTCGGCGACGGTGACCGCGCGGACGTCGACACCCGCGGCGTCACCGACCGCCGTGAGCGCCGCCCCGTAACGGGCGTCAGCAGGCAGGAAACCGACGGTGCTCGGTGACGAGCCGCCGAACAGGGCCGTGACACTGATCCCCGCGGCGAGCACGACGACCAGCAGCGGCGTCATGATCCGAAAAGCCTTGGAACGCAGCCGGGTCGACACCTCGCGGCGCACGACGAGCCACAGCACCCGCCCCGACGACGTCCCCGCCCCGCCCCCGCCGTCCTCGCCGCCACGAACAGGGCCGCCACCGCCAGCCACGACGCCCGCGGGCACCACCGCGCCGGGCCGCCCCTGACCGTCGGCGCCGGTATCAAGATCGATGGTGCCGCTCACCGCTGCCCACCCTTCACCCTCGCCCGCACCGACGCGCCCACCCCGGCACGTCTCCCCCAGCCACGCCCACGCCCGCCCCTGCCCTTGCCGCCGTCGGGCGCCGCCCCACCCGGCGCCGGGTCCGAGCTGACCACCTCACGGAACAGCTCCGTCAGCGTCGGGCGCCGGTGCGCGAACTCGTGCACCGGGCCGGTCGCGAGCGCGGCCCGCAGCACCTGCTGGTCGTCGGCACCGGCCGCGAGAGCGAGCACCGTCTGTGCACCCTCCACCCGGGCCCCGACCACACCCGGCAGGCCCAAAGCCCACCCCTCGGGGGCGCGCGGCGCGTCGACGACCAGCAGCGACTCACCACCCGCGCGCAGCTCGTCGACCGGGCCGACGGCGACCATCGCGCCACCCGAGACGATCCCGACCCGGTCACACAGCCGCTCGACGAGGTCGAGCTGATGGCTGGAGAACACCACCGGCACCCCCGCGGCGGCCCGCTCACGCAACACGTCGCTCATCACGTCGACCGCGACCGGGTCCAGACCGGAGAACGGCTCGTCGAGGACCAGCACCGCCGGGTCGTGCACCAGCGCGGCCGCGAGCTGGGCACGCTGCTGGTTCCCGAGACTGAGCGCCTGCACCTCGTCCCCGAGCCGCGGCGCGATACCGAGCCGCTCGGCCCACTCCAGGGTCGCCCGGCGCGCGGCCACGCCCGACATGCCATGCAGCTGGGCGAGGTACTCCAGCTGCTCACCGACCCGCATCTTCGGGTACAGGCCCCGCTCCTCGGGCATGTACCCGATCCGGCGGCGCGCCGCGAGCGTCAGCGGACTCCCGTCATAGCKGACCTCCCCGCCGTCGGCGGTGAGCACCCCGAGCACGATCCGCATCGTCGTGGTCTTGCCGGCCCCGTTCGAGCCGACGAACCCGAACAGCTCGCCCGCCCGGACGTCGAACGTCATCCCGCGCAGCGCGACGACCTCTCCATACCGTTTGGACAGCCCGTCGATCGCGAGCGCTCCGTCGCGCACCTCGCCGCCTTCCGCATGGGCGATGCGACCCGCGGCGGCCGCCGCGGACCCAAGCCGGCTCCATCCCACGGCAGGCACCGGCACAGCACGCGACGGTCGATATCCGTAGGTTCAGACCCAGATTCCCCCGCTGCCCATCGTGCCACCCACGACGGGCGATTCCCGCCGGGCACCAGGTCCGGCCGGGCTATCTGAGCGAACTCTGAGGTTCACCGCGGCGAGGGACACAGCGAGGTGACAAGGAAGGAGAGCACGGATGCCGCTGGGACCGCTGCAGGCCGGTGACCCGACCCGGGTCGGCGGCTACCAGCTGACCGCCCGACTCGGCGCCGGCGCCATGGGCGTGGTGTTCCTCGGCGTAGCCGACGACACCGCCACCCTCCACCTGGACGACACCCCGGGCCACCCCACGCCCCCCGGCCTCCCAGGCTCCACCGCGCCGCCGCCGCCGACGTTCGCCGCCGCGGACAGCGCCGCCGCCACCGAGGGACGGCTGGTCGCCGTCAAACTGATCCACCAACGAGTCGCCTCGATGTCCGACTACCGGGTCCGGTTCCGCCGCGAGGTCGCCGCGGCCAGGGCGGTCGCCGCGACCTGCACCGCCCGGGTGCTCGCCGCCGACCCGGACGCCCACCGGCCCTGGCTCGCGACCGAGTACGTCGCCGGGCCAAGCCTCGACGAGGCCGTCGACCTCGGCGGGCCGCTGGCCCCGGCGACCGTCGAGGCCCTGGCCGTGGGGCTCGCCGAGGCCCTGGTCGCGATCCACCGCGCCGGCATCGTCCACCGCGACCTGAAACCGGCGAACGTGCTCATCACCGCCACCGGGCCGAAGGTCATCGACTTCGGCATGGCCGTGCCGACCAACCCGGCGGCCCGCGTCGACGTGACCCGGACCGGGACGGTCGTCGGCAGCCCCGGCTACCTCGCGCCCGAGCAGGCCGAGGGCAGACGGGCCGGGCCCGCGGCGGACGTGTGGGCGTGGGCGCTCACCGTCGCGTTCGCGGCGACCGGCCGGCCGCCGTTCGGGACCGGGACGGCCGAGGCACTGCTCTACCGCTCGATGACCACCGAGCCGGACCTCGCCGGCGTACCCCCACGGCTGCTGGCGATCGTCCGCTCGGCGCTGCGCCGCGACCCGGCGGGCCGGCCGTCCGCCACCCGGCTGCTGGCCACGCTCGTCGGCGAGACCGCCGACCCGGCGGCGGCCGTGGCCAGGGTGCTGGAGGTCCTCTGGCAGCCCCCTGCCTCCGCCCCGACCCCAGCCGGCGCCACCCCGGCGACCCCGACGCCCGCCTCCGGTGGGTGGGGTCCGCCCGCCACCTGGCCAGACACCGCCAGCGGGCAGCCTTGGTTCCCACCACCGCCCCCCGGCGCCTACGCGGCCGCGGGCACGCCCCCGCCGTCGACCCCCACCCCACTGCCCCCGGCCGGCCACGGGGACCGGCCACCGAACCCAGGTGGGCCACTCGCCGCCGCCACCCCCCTGACGGCACCGGCCCGGCCACTGCGGGGCTGGTTCGTGGCGGCCGCCACCGCGGCGCTGCTCACCGCCGCGCTGGCCGGCGCCGGGATCACCGCCGCGGTGACCGGCACCGGGAACAGCCCGACACCCGGACCCACCCCGACGCCCACCGCGACCACACCCGCCACCGCGACCCAGGAAGCCGGCGTCCCGGGCGCGGGAGACACCGAGCTGCTCGCCGGCCGCTTCACGGGGACCTACCGCTGCCAGCAGGGCACCACCAACCTGCGGCTGGACATCCTCGACCTGCCCGAGGCACCCGGCCGGGTCACCGCGGAGTTCTCGTTCTCGGCGACCGCCGACAACCCCGACGTGCCCTCCGGGGCGTACACGATGAGCGGCACGTTCGTCGGCAACGTCCTGCAGCTGACCGGACGGCGCTGGCTCGACCACCCACCCGGCTACGTCATGGTCGGCCTGTCCGGCACGTACTCCGTCGGCAGCCAGCAGCTACGCGGCCAGATCAGCGGCGCGAACTGCGACACCTTCTCCCTCACCAGATCCTCCTGACCCGCACCCCGCACCGCCGCACCGCCGTACCGATCGACCACCCCGGCCCGGCCCGGGGTGGTGCGCGCGGTGGGGTCAGCATGGTCGACTGGAGAGGTGGCCGAGTCCGACGCGCCCCTCCCTCCGCCCACCCGGTGCTCACTGTGCGGCCACCTGTGGTCCGCGCACTTCGGCGGCGGCCCGACCGCGGTGTGGGTGACCTGCTGCGCCCTGCCCGGCCAGGCCGAACCCGGCGACACCCCAAGCCCCACGGACGGCCACCGCCAACAGCCGGCGCCAGCGCAGCGCGCCGCCGCCGCCGTGGACGCCGTCGCGCCGGCGGTGGCCGGCCTCGCGGGACCCGCCCCGACCTGCTACTGCCGGCGCGGCGTCGAGGAGTTCCGCCAGGAGGCCCTCCAGGAAGCCCGCGCCACCGCCGGCCACCCACCCCCCACCGACCTCCACGAGGCCCAGGCAGACGCGTACGGCGCCCGGCCAGGAGAGCACACACCCGCCCGGGAACCGGTGGTGCTGTGCGTCACCTGCCGCGCCGCGCCCGCGCAGGACACCCAGTGCCACCCCTGCCGCCAGGCCCGCCAGCACGCCTCCCGCGCCCGCTTCGCCGCCCGCCAGGCCCAGCTCACCCGCCACGCCCGCCGCCGGCCCGGCGGCCGATGACCCGCAACCAGCCCGACCGGAGCGCGACACCTCACAGGACACCCACCAAGCGCACGGGTAGGCCATACTTGGCCACCAGCCGACAACAACAGCTCCGTGGTACGCCCGCGACGTGTCCATCCGCGCCTGACGAAGACTCCGCCCTCACCAGGGCCGACCGACCTACCGTCGAGGTACGGACCCCGAGGGGCCCGGACGAAGCCGCCGAGGTGGGGGATGCCCGTGACACGAGACGCCAGCCCCCCCGGCTCGCCCACCCGTCCCGCCAACGGGCTCCCGTCGACACCCGGCGAGCTCCTCGTCGACCTGAACGTCGACGCCGACGCCCGCGCCGTACCACGATCACGCCGACTCGTGTCCGCGACCCTCGCCGGCATCGAACCGCCGCTGCGGGCGCTGCGCGCCGACGTCGCCCTCATCGCCGGCGAGCTGCTGACCAACGCCCTCCTCCACGGCAAACCCCCCATCACCCTGCGCGTACTCACCCAGGGCAGCGGACTGCGGGTGGAGGTCGCCGACGCGAGCCCCACCACACCCACCAGAGGACGACCAAGCTCCGAGTCGTTCACCGGCCGCGGCCTGGCGATCGTCCACAGCCTCGCCGCACGCTGGGGCTGCTCCCCCGACGGCGCCGGGAAGGTCGTCTGGGCCGAACTCGACGCCGCGGCCGAAACCAGCCCCCCGCAGCCCACCGAACGCCCCCCGGCCAGCCCCCCGCCGAACACACCGGTAACCGGCCGGCACACCACACCACCAACCCAGCCCCACCCACCCGTCGCCCCGGCCCCGGCCCACTACCCGGTCAGCATCGGCGACATCCCGACCGACCTGCTGCTGGCCGCCAAGAGCCACGTCGACAACCTGGTCCGCGAGTTCACCCTCGCCTCCCGTGGCGCGGCCAGCGGCGAGAGCGGCGCGGTCCCGCCCCACCTCGCCGAACTGATCACCGTCGTGACGACCCGGTTCGCCGCCCCCCGGGAGGCGATCCGCCGGCAGGCACTGGCCGCCGCCGCGGCCAGACGACCCCGGACCACCCTCGAACTCTCGCTCCCGCTGTCCGCCGCGGACGCCGCCGAGGAGTACCTCGTCGCCCTCGACAAGGCAGACGAGTACGCCAGAGCGGCCCGGCTGCTCACCGTGGAGACACCGCCCGCTCACTGGGCGTTCCGCCGCTGGTACATCAGCTCGATCATCACCCAGCTGCGCGCCGCCGGCAGCGGCCAGCCACCGCCCGCGCCACCCAGCTTCGAGGAGTTCCTGCTGCGCGCCCTGGCCGAGGTCTCCACGGCCCGGCGCGCCGCCGAACGCGGCGCCCGCCTCCAGGCCGCGACGGCGGCACTCGCGTCCACCACCCGCCCCGAACAGGTCGCCGAGGTCGTCCTCACCGAGGGTGTCGCCGCACTCGGCGCGAACGGCGGCAGCCTGCTCGTACCCCTCGACGGCGACCTGCTCGCCGTCCCCGGAGCCGTCGGCTACCCAGGCGAACTGGTCGCCCAACTACGCGCCGAACGGCGCGACGCGCCACTGCCCGCCGCGGAGGCGATCCGGGAAGGCCAAGCCGTCTGGCTGGAGTCCGTCGCCGAGGATCACGCCCGCTACCCGCAGCTGCACCAACTCGAGCCCACCACGGTCTCCCTCTGCGCACTGCCGCTGTCCGTCGGCGCAGAGGTACTCGGCGCGCTCCGGTTCTCCTTCGACTACCCACGGCTGTTCGGCCCCGAGGACCGCGAGTTCGCCGGCGCGCTCGCCGCCCAGACCGCGCTCGCACTCGAACGAGCCCGGCTGATCGCCGCCGAACGACAGGCCCGGGAACGCGTGACCTTCCTGGCCGCCGCCACCACCCGGCTGACAGCCCGCCTCGACGAAGGCGAGACCCTCCACCAGCTGGCCGCCCTGTTCACCCCCACCCTCTCCGAATACGCCGCCGTCTACCTCGCCGAAAGCGGCACCCAACCCCACCTGGTGGCCGAAGCCGGTACCCACGCCAACACCCCCACCGACGCCGACACGCCAGCCCAGGGACACCTCGACCCCGCCCGCGTGCAGGCGATGCGCCTGGCACTCCACCACGGCCAGACCATCGCCATCGCCGGCCCCGCCGCCCGCGGCCTGTCCTGGCCCACCGCCCCAGCCAACCCCGACCTCCCCGAGAACGGGCGGCCCGCCGCCGCGACCACCGAATCCGGCGCCATCCTCGCCGTGCCACTGCGCCTGCGCTCCGAGACCGCCGGCGTTCTGGGACTGTCCCGACCCCCCGGGGCCGCCGCCTTCTCCGCCGACGAGCAGAGCCTCATCCAGGACGTCGCGGACCGGGCAGCCATCGCGCTCGTCCACGCCCGCCAGTACCAGCGGGAACGCGAGACCGCGCTGACCCTGCAACGCAGCCTGCTGCCACGCCGCATGCCCGAGATCGCCGGCGTCGCGTTCGCATGGCGCTACCTGCCGGCCGGCGCTGGCTCCCTCGTCGGCGGCGACTGGTACGACGTCCTGACACTCGACGACGACACGATCGCCCTCGTCATCGGCGACGTCATGGGCCGAGGCATCCAGGCCGCCGCCACCATGGGCCAGCTACGGGCCAGCGCACGGGCAGGCACCTCGGCCCACCTGCCCGCCGAGGCGGTCCTCGTCCAGCTCGACGCCGCCGTCAGCGGGCTCGAACAGGACCAGATCACCACCGTCGCCATGGCGATACTCGACCCGGCGGCGCGCCAGCTGCGCGTCGCCTCCGCCGGCCACCTGCCACCGCTGATCGTCCCGCCACACGGCGAGCCCCAGTTCGTCGCCGTGGAACCAGGCCCCCC
This sequence comes from Pseudofrankia sp. EUN1h, assembly GCF_001854645.1. Taxonomy (NCBI): domain Bacteria; kingdom Bacillati; phylum Actinomycetota; class Actinomycetes; order Frankiales; family Frankiaceae; genus Pseudofrankia; species Pseudofrankia sp. EUN1h. The sequence continues at coordinate 43,534 of NZ_MBLN01000058.1, forward strand.
GCTGGGCGCCGGCCTCACCGGCGGCCACTACGCCGAGACCGCCGTCCCGTTCGCCCCCGGCAGCATCCTGCTGCTCTACACCGACGGACTCGTCGAGGACCGGCACCGCTCCGTCGACGAGGGCATGGCGGTACTGCGCTCCGTCGCCGCGGGCGCGTCCGGCCCGGAGGAGCTGTGCGAACGGGCGCTCGCCGCGCTCGCCCACGGCAGCCACGACGACGACACCGCCCTGCTCGCCGTCTCCCTCACCGCCGACGCCGCCTGACCCACCGAGGTCACGGGCACTGCAGGTCCGCCACCATCAGCGCGCCAGTGGTGGCACAGTACGTGTCCCTGCTGACCAGCCAATGACCGTCGACCAGCACCGCCGTACCGGTCGTGCCGTAGGAGCGCTCTCCGGTCTCCGACGATCCCACCACCGTGGAGTCCGTGAACGTCAGCGTGAACGAGACGCTGACCGTCGCCGGACCGACCTGCTCGAGACCGCCGAAGGTGACCGAGATGGTGGTGTAAAGCCCGGGGAACCGCTGGCCCACCTTGTCGCGGACCGGCAAGAGCGCCGCGGGATCCTGCACCGCCGCGGCCCACACCTGGTCGGAGACCTGCGGGTGCTGCGCCTGGTACACCGTGCGGAACGCGGCCCTGACCTTCTCCGCCGTCTGCGGATCCAGCGGATCCGCCTGCTTCTGCGTCGGCGGCCACGTGACGGCGGGCCCGCCATAGTAGAAGTCCGTGGTCGGCCCGGCCGGAGCCACCGTCCTCGCCGGCACGATCCCACCCGTCCCCGTGCCGCCACCCAGCAGGCTCACCGAGACCACGACCAGAACGACCGCCATGACCGCGACCACGACGGAACCGGCGGCCCGGACCCGCGCCCGGCGGCGCAGCGCCCGCGCCCGCACCGACTGGGCGAACCACGGCCCGACCGACAGTTTGGGCAGCTCGGCCCGCACGGCGCGCAGCCGCGCCTCGACGCCACTCGTGTCGAGGTCGGCTGGGTCCGCGTCGCGTCCGCCGGTGCTCACAGCGCGTTCCCCCCTGCCCGCCCGGCCCGCACCTGCTGGGTCGCGCCCACCTCGCTCGTTGTCGCCAGGCCGCCCACGGGTCCGCCGGACGCCAGCCCCGCCCGGTGCCGGCCCGGTGGCGGCGGCGCGAGCCGCGGCCTGGGCGACGCGGCACGAGCCGGGCCCGGGCCGCTACTAGCCCCCTCGTTCGTCAGGAGATCCACCGCCCGGGCCCGCTGGCCGGCCGGCCGCACCGGCCAGCGGGCCGCGCCGCCGCCACCGCCGATTCCGGCGAGGTGCTCGTTGTCGCGCAGCTTCGCCAGGCCCCGGGACGCCTGGCTGCGCACCGAACCGACGGAGCAGCCGAGCGCGGCGGCGACCTCGCCCTCGGGCAGGTCGTCGAGGTAGCGCAGGACGACGACGGCACGCTGGYGTGGCGGCAGGGTGCGCAGCGCGCGCGTCAGCCCGTCGCGCGCCGACAGCGCCTCGGCATGGTCGGCGACCTGTGGCCCGAACCMGCCAGGGTCCTGTTCCGTCAGCAGCGGCACCTCGGTGACCCGCGCCCGCAACCGGCGCCACCGGCTCGTCGCCGCGTTGACGAGCGCCCGGCGCACGTAGGCCTCCGGCTGCCCGTCGGCGATCTTCGACCAGTGCCGGTAGGTGCGCTCGAACGCGCCCTGCAGGAGGTCCTCGCCGGCCGCCCGGTCGCCACCGACCAGCAGCACCGCGCTCAGCAGCAGCCGGTCCGCGGACCCGGCGACGAACTCCTCGAAGGCCCGTTCCTCATCGGAGCGCACCCCTCGCCTCCCACCCGGTCGAGCATTTCCCTATATCCATCAACGCTTCCGCCCGGCCCTGCGATGAGCGCTCGAAGCAGTACTCCACGAATCCGAACCACAAGATCTTTTTGGCGAGTCTTTAGTCGATGAGCTGTTTGGGGGTTGGGAGGGGTGTGCGCACGGGTTTTGTGTTGAAGATCAACAAATAGCGTTACCGCTCGTCAACACTGTTGATTATCTTGTGATGAGGGCCGCGGGAAACGATCTCCTACACCGCCCCGGCGCACCGGTCCAGCGACATCGGTCCCGGGGGGCACCGCGTGCATYAGCCACTCCCCCTCCACCTTGGCATCCACGTCCTGTCTGCGGAACCTCGCCCCGCTCCCCCGAGCTGCGTACGCACGGCAGGATTGGGCGGATGACGCTGTCGTCGGGCAGCCGACAGACCTGCGCTGGGTAGCGGACGGACGAAAAGGATGGCGCCATGGATCGCGAGGACGACCTGGACGTGCTGCGGGCAGCCGCGGCGATGGCGCTCGACTACGCGGCGACGGTTGACAGCCGGCCCGTCGCGCCGACGCCGGAGGCGGTGGCCGGGCTGGCGGCCTTCGATGAGGCACTGCCCGAGGCCGGTACGTCGGCGCACGCGACGCTGCGCCTCCTGCACGACGCCGGCGGCCCGGCGACGATGGCCTCGGCAGGCGCCCGCTACTTCGGCTTCGTCATCGGCGGGACCCTGCCGGCGGCACTCGGCGCCGCCTGGCTCACCGACGCCTGGGACCAGAACGCGGCACTCCCGGCGATGTCCCCCGTGGCCGCCAAGCTGCACGACGTGACCCGACGCTGGCTGGTCGACCTCCTCGGCCTACCAGCCGACTGCGCGGTCACCTACGTGACCGGGGCCACCATGGCCAACGCCGCCTGCCTCGCCGCCGCCCGCGACGAACTGCTCGCCCGGCTCGGCTGGGACGCCCAGGCCGACGGGCTGTTCGGCGCCCCGGCCTTCGACGTCGTCATCGGCGAAGGGGCGCACGCGACGCTGCGCAAGTCGCTCGGCCTGGTAGGGCTCGGCCGCTCCCGGGTGCACGTCGTGCCCGCCGACGACCAGGGCCGGATGCGCGCCGACGCGCTGCCGGGCGACCTCACCGGCCCGGTGCTCGTCTGCGCGCAGGCGGGCGAGGTCAACACCGGCGCGTTCGACCCGTTCGACGAGATCGCCGACTGGCTCGCCCGCCGTCCGGGACCCGCGCCGGGCTGGCTGCACGTCGACGGCGCGTTCGGTCTGTGGGCGCTGGCCGACCCGACGCGGCGTGACCGGCTCGCCGCCGGGCTCACCCGCGCCGACTCGTGGGCGACCGACGGGCACAAGTGGCTCAACGTCACCTACGACTGCGGTCTCGCCTTCGTCCGGGACGCGGCCCCCCTGCGCCGCACCTTCAYCGCCGCCGCCGGCTACACCCCCGCCGGCGACACGTTCGACGCGATGCACCACACGCCGCAGTCCTCACAGCGCGCCCGGCAGATCGAGGTGTGGGCAGCCCTGCGCACCCTGGGCCGCGACGGCGTCGCCGATCTCGTCACCCGCGCCTGCGACGCCGCCGCCGAGATCGCCCGCCGGCTCGACGAGGGCGGCCTCACGGTCCTCAACGACGTCGTCCTCAACCAGGTCCTCATCCGCCTCGACCACCTCGACCCGGAGCCCGGCACCGAGGCCCCGGGCGCGGCCGAGGCCGCGCCCGAAGCGGCCGGCGAGGCGCTGACACGGGCGCTCATCGCCGAGATCCAGGAGGACGGCCGGGTCTGGTGCGGGCCCACCCTCTGGCACGGCCGGACCGCGATGCGCCTCAGCGTCTCGAGCTGGAAGACGGACCCCGACGACGCCGCCTTCGCCGCCGACGTCATCCTCACATGCGCCACCCGCGTCCGCGCCCGCCTGGCCGCCCGCTGATCGCTGACCGCTGATCTGCGGGGAACCGGACGGCCTCCCACGTCCCACCACGCTCAGCGACGGGAGCCAGGCGGTCCATCCGGCCGTAGCCATGATCTGGTGGGATCGTCGGAGCTGTGGGCCCGACGATCCCACCAGATCATGAAACCCGGCGAGATCTCCTCCGCTGGGCGGTGACCATGAGTGACCTGGTGCCCTTGATGCCCTGATCGGTCGAAGCAGTCAGCGGCACCGAACCCGGATCACCATGCTCAAGATCAACAACAGAGCCCGGTCGAGGTCAACGGCGTGGACAACGGTGCCTGTAGGGATGGTGCTGCCTCGCTCTCGCCGGCTCGCAGGCCTTGAACCCGCTACGTCAACACCCTCATGGTCCAGGACGTCCTCGCCGACGACGTGCAGGTCGTCGAGGTCCACGACCTGCACGCCTGGGAGATCACCTCGGGGCAGCCCGCCCTGTCCGCGCACGTCCTCGTTGTTCCCGGCGGCGACTGCCACCACGTCCGCCGTGTCCTGCAGGGCGTGCTGCGCGAGGAGCACCGGATCAGCCACGCCACTCTCCAGGTCGACCACCTCGGCGAGGACCAGGACACCGGCCTGCTGCAGATCACCACCCCCGAGACTGCCCAGGCTGACCACGCGCGGCGCGAGGATTCCCACGGCCCGGTGCACTACCCGGCCTCTCACCCGCACTGACCGGTCCGGGCCGGCTTTCGCCCTCGCGCCGGGCGCGGCCAGTCAGTGCTCGGCGAAGAGGACTTCCTTGACCTCCCGCGCCGCGTAGTAGACCAGCACGTAGCCGGCCGCCGGGTCCGCCCACCACAAGCCGGCCAGAGTGTTGAGGACCAGGCCGAGCAGCACCGCGGCCGCGAGCAGGCCGTCGATCAGGGTGACCCGCCCCTCGGTCCTGAGCACCGGGTTGTCGAGCGCCGCGCCGGTGCGGGCCTTGCCCACAGCGAGGGTGAACATGACCGCCGCGGTCACCGCCGTCCACGCGATGCCCAGCGGCGAGTGGCGCGGGTGGAAACCGGCCACCAGCACCCACGTGGACGCCACCAGCAGATAGAGCGCGAGCAGCGCGAAGCCCACGCCGATCAACCTCAGCGCGCGGCGCTGACGCTCCTCGCCGGCACCGGACAGCTCCCAGAGCACCACCGTGGACGCGCCGATCTCGATCAGCGAGTCCAGGCCGAACCCGGCGAGCGCCACCGACCGCGCGGCGATCGCCGTGACGGTGAGCACCACAATGCCGACMACGTTCCAGCCGAGCGTGGCGTACTCCAGCGCGAAGCCCCGGCGAAGCAGAGCGGGGCGCGCGGTGGCGTCCATGCTGGTCATCGCGGCAGCCTCCCGCGGGGTCGGGTGGTCCGGAGCAGGCAGCGGCCGGTGTTCACCAGCGCGGGTGGACTGGCGATACCGGCGTTCTTCCGTCAGGCGGCGGTGTGGTGGCTGAGGGCGGCGTGYGGATCGGCGCCGTGGGGCGGGTGGTCGGTGTGGACGGTGGCGGCGGTCAGCCGGGGAACCGCGTGGATGAGGGCGTGTTCGGCGGCGACGGCGAGGCCGTGGGCCTGCACGACGGTCAGCTGCGGGTCGACGACGATGTCGGCCTCCGCGCGCAGGGCGTGGCCGATCCAGCGCATCCGGACCTGCCCCACCTCCCGGACTCCGTCCACGGCGCGCAGCGCGGACTCGGCGGTGTCGACCAACGCCGGGTCTACGCAGTCAAGCAGGCGCCGGCAGACCTCACGGGCGGCGTCCCGCAGCACGAGGAGGATGGCGACGGTGATCAGCAGGCCGACCGCAGGGTCGGCCCAGCGCCACCCGAGCGCGACCCCTCCGGCGCCCGCCAGGACGGCCAGGGACGTGAAGCCGTCGGTGCGGGCGTGCAGCCCGTCGGCGACCAGCGCCGCGGAGCCGATCCGGCGGCCGGTGGCGATCCGGTAGCGCGCCACCCACTCGTTGCCGGCGAACCCGACCACGGCGGCGATCGCCACCGCCCACAGGTGGCTGATGCCGCGCGGGTGCAGCAGCCGGTCGACGGCCTCATAGGCGGCGAGCGCCGACGAGGCGGCGATCGTGAGCACAACAGCGACACCGGCCAGGTCCTCAGCGCGGCCGTAGCCGTAGGTGTAGCGGCGGTTCGCCGGCCGCCGACCCAGCACGAACGCCAACCCGAGCGGGACCGCGGTCAGCGCGTCAGCGCCGTTGTGGATCGTGTCGCCCAGCAGCGCCACCGACCCGGACAACGCCACGACCGCCGCCTGGACCGCCGTGGTCAGCCCCAGGACACCCAACGACAGCCACAGCGTGCGCGTGCCCTCGCGCGAGGTCTTCATCGCGGAGTCGATCTTGTCCATCGCCCCATGGCTGTGCGGGGCGGCCAGGTGCCCGGCCTGGTCGCGCAGCCTGGACCACCAGCCGTCCCGGTGGGCCTGCCCGTGGTGGTGACCGCCGTGGTCGTGGCGGTGTCCGTGCGGCTCATGGGGATGGGTGTGCCCGTTCACGGCGTGCCTTTCGGGGATGTGGCTGGACGCTGGTGTCGCCACCCCCGCATTATGTGCGTGTGAACGCACGCATGCATCTATCAGGTGCGCATCCCTCGCAGCAGCATGAGGACCGCGAACGTCTCGCGGTGGCCGTGGACGTGCTCGGCCTGCTCGCCGACCGCACCCGCCTAGCCCTCCTGGCACGGCTCGGTGAGGGTGAGGCCGACGTCACCACCCTGACCGAGGCGACCGGAGCAACCCGAACCTCCGTGAGCCAGCACCTCGCCCGACTGCGGCTGGCTGGCCTGGTCACGACACGCAAGGAAGGACGGCACGTGGTGTACGCGCTGCGCTACGGGCACCTGCGCCGCCTCGTCGACGAGGCGCTGAGCGTCGCTGACCACCAGCTCGGCCACCTACCGCCGCACGACTGAGCCCGCCGGACAAACGGCCCGTCCTGGTCTTCAACAAACCTTCGTTTCCTGAAGATCAGCCCCGGGAGATCGACAAGGGCCCTGGAGTCGTCAGAAACTCCTTCAAATACCGGCACCCTCAAGAACTCCCACTGGACCGTTTGCTGAGATGAGCGCGGCCGTGACCGCAGTCTTCGAGCCCACCGAACTCCTCGCGGCGCGGGTACTGCCCGCGGACCCGGATTCACCGCGGCCGTGGCTGGCGAAGGTGAGCCTCCAAGGGAGTCGCGKCGCGGCCTCCCGGATGGCGAGGGGACGGCGTCAGCCGCGGGGGGCGGGGATCGTCCAGCCGGTCTTCGCGGCCCAGGGGCGGGCGCGGGCGGTGATCTCCTGGATGATGGTGCTCTTGGCCTCGGCGTAGTGCTGCATGCTCGGCCAGTCGAGGGCCGCGAGCGCACGCTTGGCCGCCTCGTAGGCGGTGCGGTCGGCGGGGTCGTGGCGCAGCCAGTCGCGGAACAGCAGGTGGCGGTGCTCCCAGTCGCTGCCCGCGCCGCAGACGTGGATGTGCACGTCCTGTTCGGGGGTCCGGAACATCCAGTGCTCGCCCTGCTCGCGCACCCGCACCACGTAGCCGGTGCGCAGCAGCGGGCCCTCGAAGCTCGCCGCGTCGGCCATGTCGGGGACGCTGACCTGGATGTCGATGATCGGTTTCGCGCCGAGCCCTGGCACCGAGGTMGAGCCGATATGCTCGACCCGCACTGCCGCCTCGCCGAGTGCCCCGACGATCCGCGCCTGTTCGTGCGCGAACTGCTTGACCCATTCGGGGCGGTAGGCGGCGATCACGATCGGCCGCTTCTCCAGCCCGCCGACGAAGATCTCCTCCCGCGGCGTCACCGCCGCCGGGTCCACGCTCGCCACCACGACCATCCCGCACGCCCCCTCAGCACGGCGCGAATCACCCGACTCCGGGTCATCCCGGACCATCTCCCCCGCCACCGGCCCATTCTGCGCCGGACCGCTGGTCTGCGGGCCGTCGGAACAACGACACCCCGGTCCGAGCCCACACCGGGACCGGCCTCGGACCACCCATGGACACGCCACCGGGCGGTCTATTTCGGCCCGCGGGAGCGCAGCAGGACGTCGAGCCCGTCGAGCATGCGGGCGAGGCCGAAGTGGAATTCCCCGTGCAGCTCGTCGGCGACCCCCTCTGGCGGCACGGCCGGGTCGATCTCACCGGAGACCGCGATCGCGTGCAGCGCGGGGAACCGCTCCGGGTCGAGCAACCGGGCGAGTGTCGCGCCGTAGTCACCGTCGTCCGGCCCGTAGGTGCCGGCGCTCGCGGCGGCCGTGACGTCGCTTGTCAGCTGCGCCGCGGACATGGCGTAGCGGGACAGCATCAGGATCGCCGACAGCTTCTCCTGACCAGCCAGCGGCACGCCGGCGAGGGGGGCGACGCCGCGGTCCATCCAGGCCAGCTGGTTGGGCAGGTTCGGCGCGCCGCCGATCTCGATCCGGGTTATCCACGGGTGCGCCAGTGCCCGCTCGTACATACCTCTGGTCCAGGCGTCGAGCCCGGCCCGCCAACCGGCGGCCGGGTCGGTCACCAGCGTCTTCGGCGGCGGGCCGACGGCCTCGTTGAGCATCAGCAGGAGCAGGTCGTCCTTGCTGGCGACGTGTCGGTAAAGCGACATCGTCGTGAAGCCGAGCCGTTCGGCGACCCGGGCCATCGACAGCGCGCCGAGCCCCTCCTCGTCCGCGAGCGCGACCGCCGCCTCGACCAGGCTGTCCAGCCGCAGCGCCGGGCGCGGACCGCGCCGCGGCCGCGCGGGGGCGCCCCACAGCTGCTCGAACGCGCCCGGCGGCCCCCCGGCCGCCGGGGTGCGCCGCTCGCCGCCGCCCACCGGGGCGCCGCCCCCACTCGCATCCCTCGTCATCCCACCGCCCTGTCCACCGACGCCCGTCGACCCACCCGCGCGCCGCGGCGGCCCCGGGGAGGTGCCTGCCTTGAGTGTCGCCTCCCCGACGGCCGGCCACCGAGCTGCCTCGCCATCACCCGTTGACCACCTTCCGACAACTGCGTATAACGTACATCATGTGTACGCCATAAACAGTTTTGGTTCGGCCGGCACACGAGGTGGGCGTAGCCCCACCTCGGGCCGGGTTCCAGGACCCGTGTCCGGGCCACGACACTCCGCCACGATGATCCCGCCGGCCACCGCCGGCGGGCATCCCCACCGCGCGGCGGCACGCGCCAGCCACCGACCCAGCCCCGAACCCCAGCCACCGACTCCCCCGCCATCCGGCCCCACCCGCCAGCCGTCCCGGCCAGAGCCGGCCGGGTGGACGCGGGAGATCCGACCAGAAAGGTCACCGACCATGCCGACCACCCTGGACGCCGGCCGTGAGCCCCCGGCCTCCCCTCTCCCATCGGCGTCCCCGGCGCCTCGTCTCCCGGCGGGCGCCGACGGCGCGGTCATCCGGGTGCGCGGCCTGCGCAAGGCGTTCGGCGCCGTCACCGTGCTCGACGGGGTCGACCTGGACGTCGCCGCGGGCCACGTCCACGCGCTGCTCGGCCCGAACGGCGCCGGCAAGACGACGCTGGTGAGGATCCTCTCGACGCTGCTGCGCGCCGACGCCGGCGAGGCGACGGTCGCCGGCCACGACCTGGCGCGCGCGCCGCGCCGGGTCCGCGAGGTGATCAGCCTGACCGGCCAGCACGCCGCCGTCGACGAGCTGCTCACCGGCGAGGAGAACCTCTGGCTCGCCGCGCGGCTGTTCCGCCTGCCCCGGGCTGTCGCGCGCCGCCGGGTCGCCGAGCTCGTCGACGCGTTCGACCTGGCCGGTTTCGCCCGCCGCCTGGTCAAGACCTACTCCGGTGGCCAGCGCCGCCGCCTCGACCTCGCCGTCGGCCTGGTCAGCGACCCCGAGGTGATCTTCCTGGACGAGCCGACGACCGGCCTGGACCCACGCAGCCGCCAGGGTGTGTGGGACGTCGTCGCCCGCCTCGCGGACGGCGGCGCGACGGTGCTGCTCACGACGCAGTACCTGGAGGAGGCCGACCAGCTCGCCGACCTGGTCTCGGTCCTCGACGGGGGCCGGATCGTCGCCGAGGGCACCCCCACCGCGCTCAAGGCCCGCCTCGGCGCCGAGCGCGCCGAGCTGACGTTCTCCGACGACACGGCATACGCCCGCGCCGTCGCGGTCCTGCGCGCCACCACGCCCGCCGAGGGCGCGCCGCCTGCGCCAGCCACCCCGTCCGGGGTCGTCGGCGGCCCCGGCACCGACGGGGCGGCCCTGGCGGCCGGCGGCGGCGTCGACGCGGACCCGGTCGCCCGCCGGGTCGGCGTGCCCACCGACGGCTCCGCGTCCGCGCTGCGCCACCTGCTCGACGACCTCGACGACCGCGGCATCGAGGTCGCCCGCGTCGAGCTGAGGGTTCCCACCCTCGACGACGTCTTCTTCGCGCTCACCGCCGGTTCCGCCTCTCGGAAGGAAACCCGATGACCACCGCCGTCCCGTCCGGAGTCCCCGCCGGATCGGATTCACCGATCCGGCCGGTCGGCCACCCACGCGCCGCCACCAGGCCGACCCGCTCCGGCGGCGGAACCCCCGCCATGATCGGCCGGAGCCTGCGCCGGCTGCCCCGCCAGCCCGACACGGTGATCATCTCCGTCGCGCTGCCGGTGATGCTGTTGCTGTTGTTCGTCTACGTGTTCGGCGGCGCGCTCGACGCCGCCGGCGGCCGGACCGCCTACCTGACCTACGTCGTCCCGGGGATCATCGTGCTGGCCTCGGGGTGGGGCGCGGCGTCCACGGCGGTCGCCGTCGCCGCCGACATGGCCAACGGGATCATCGACCGGTTCCGGTCGATGCCGGTCCGCGCCCCGGCGGTGCTGACCGGCCACGTCGTCGCGAGCCTCGCCGCCAACGCCGTCGCGACCGCACTGGTCATCGGCATCGCGCTGGGCCTCGGCTTCCGCCCCGACGCCGGCGTCGGGGGCTGGTTCGCCGCGATCGGGGTCGTCGCGTTCTACGTGCTGGCGATCACCTGGGTGTCGGTCGCGCTCGGCCTGCTCGCCGGCAGCCCCGACGCGGCGAACGGGATGACGTTCTTCATCCTGTTCCTGCCCTATGTCAGCAGCGGCTTCGTCGCGACCGACACGATGCCCGGCCCGTTGCGCGCGTTCGCCAACCACCAGCCGCTCACCCCGGTGATCGACACCGTCCGCGGCCTGCTCGTCGGCGGCGGCGCCGACGGCTCGGACGTCGCGGCGGCCCTGGTCTGGTGCGCCGGCATCCTGGCTGTCGGCTACTGCGCCTCCGCCGTCATCTACCGCCGCCGCTCCGCGCGCTGACGGCCGCGGGGAACCGGGGCCGCACAACCCCGGTGTCGAACGACGCTGGAGTCACACGACCATGGAGTAGGCGATGACACCGCGGCGCAGGGCGCTCATCGCCTCGCGGGCGGTGGAGCGCAGGGCCGAGTCGGGCCCGGCCGACTGGGCGATCTGGTCGAGCAGGTCGAGCAGCTGGCGCATCCAGCGGACGAAGTCGCCGGCGGTCAGCTCGGTCGCGTCCTCACCGAGGATCCGTTCCAACGACCGGCCCGACGCCCAGCCGTAGGCCGCGGTGACGAAGCCCAGCTCCGGCGGCCGCAGGAAGGCCAGGCCATGGTCCTGCTCGACGCCGGACAGCTCGGCGTAGATCCGGTGGGTGGCGCCGAGCGCGGTGCGCAGGTCGTCGTCGCCCGGCAGCGCCGGCATGGCCAGGTCGTCGCCGCGCGGCTCGAACACCAGCGACGACACGGCGGCGGCCAGCGCCGCCGGCGTCAGCGGCTCCCACACCCCCCGATCCAGGCAGACCGCGACGATCAGGTCCTGCTCGGTGTAGATCCGGGCGAGGCGCGTGCCCTTCGGGGTGACCGTGTCCCCGTCGAGGTAGCCGAGCTCGGTCAGCGCCGCGCGGACCCGGTCGAACGTGCGGGCGACGGTGTTCGTCCGGCCCTCGACCTTGCGGGCCAGCGCCTCGGTCTCCCGGCGCAGCCGGGCCGCCCGCTCGGCCTTGCGCAGGTGCTCCTCGCGGCGGGGGCAGTCGTGCACCGGGTGGGCCCGCAGCGCGCGGCGCAGCCGGGCGAGCTCCGCGTCGTCGGCCGCGGCGGCGCGGGCTCGCTCCCGCTTGCCCGGCTCGGCGCGCAGCTCCGCGTGGTGCAGGGAGCTCGCGAGGTCACGCCGGGAGCGGGCGTCGCGGGGGTTGAACGTCCGCGGCACCCGCACCCGGCCGAGCGGCTCCACCACGACCGGGAAGTCGATCAGGGACAGCCGCCTGACCTGCCGGTCGGCGGTGAGCACCAGCGGGCGCGGCTCGTCGGTGGACCGGGGGTCGATGGCCACGTCGAGCACGACGGCGAGCCCCATCCGCCGCCCGGCCGGCACCCGGACCACGTCGCCGATACGCAGCCGGGCCAGCGCCTCGRCCGCCTCCGCGCGCCCCCGGGCCGCGCCCTCGCGCGACAGCCGCTTCTCCCGCTCCCGGATGTCCCGGCGGATCTGGTCGTACTCGAGCGCGGAGCCCCGGTCGCACTCGACCTCGGCGGTCAGCTCGTCGAGCGCCGACTGGTTGCGCCGCACCTGCCGCGCCAGCCCGACCACCGCCCGGTCGGCCTGGAACTGGGCGAACGACGACTCCAGCACCGTGCGGGCACGCTCGGCGCCGAGCCGGCCGACCAGGTTGACGGCCATGTTGTAGGACGGGCGGAACGACGAGCGCAGCGGGTAGGTCCGGGTCGAGGCGAGCCCCGCGACCGCCAGCGGGTCCAGCCCCGACTGCCAGAGCACCACCGCGTGGCCCTCGATGTCGATGCCGCGCCGGCCGGCGCGGCCGGTGAGCTGGGTGTACTCGCCGGGGGTGATGTCGGCACGGGCCTGGCCGTTGAACTTCGACAGCCGTTCGAGGACGACGGTGCGCGCGGGCATGTTGATGCCGAGCGCGAGCGTCTCGGTGGCGAACACGGCGCGGACCAGGCCGCGGACGAACAGCTCCTCGACGACCTCCTTGAACACCGGCAGCATCCCGGCGTGGTGCGCGGCCAGACCCCGCTCCAGCCCGTCGAGCCACTCCCAGTAGCCGAGGACGCGCAGGTCGCCGTCGGGGATCCCGGCGGTGCGGGCCCGCACGTGGGCGCGGATCTCGGCGGACTGCTCGGACGTCGTCAGCCGCAGCCCGGCGGCCGCGCAGGCCGCCACCGCCGCGTCGCAGCCGACCCGGCTGAAGACGAAGGTGATCGCGGGCAGCAGGCCGTCACGGTCGAGCCGTTCGATCACCTGCGGGCGGCTCGGCCCCCAGGGGCGCCGCCGCGGCCGGCCACCGGGGCCGGGCCGGCCGGAGCGCGACCAGTCGGGCCCCGAACTCTCCAGCCGGGCCAGCCGCAGCAGCTCCGGGTTGACCGGCCGCCCGTCCGAGGCCACCACCCGGTCGTCGCTCTCGGCCGTCCCGTTCGGCCGGCTGCCCGTCGCCGTCAGGTCGTCGCGGCCTCCCCCGCCGGCACCACCGGAGCGGGCCGGCCGGTCGGCGCGGCCGCCGCGGGCCTGCCGCCCAGGGGGGCCGGCCCGTCCCGGCCGCTCGCCGCGCGCGCCGTCCCGGGGGCGGTCCCGCTGGCCGGGAAGGGCGCTGGGACCGGTGGCGGCGGGTTCGAGCGCGCGCGGGCCCCCGCGGACGTCACCGAGCGTGGCCGCGTCCTCGACGAACAGGTCGTAGAGCGTTCGGTCGGCCAGGACGTGCTGCCACAGCGGCACCGGCCGGTGCTCGGAGACGATCACCCTGGTGTGGCCGCGGACGGTGACCAGCCACTGGGCGAACTCCTCGGCGTTGCTCACCGTCGCCGACAGCGACACCAGCTGGACGTGCGCCGGCAGGTGGATGATCACCTCTTCCCAGACGGCGCCGCGCTGCCGGTCGGCGAGGTAGTGGACCTCGTCCATGACGACGTAGGCGAGATCGTCGAAGCGGTGACTGCCCGCCGCGGAGGCGTAGAGCATGTTGCGCAGCACCTCGGTGGTCATGACCACCACCGGCGCGTCGCCGTTGCGGGAGGTGTCCCCGGTCAGCAGGCCGACGTTGGCCGCGCCGTGGGCCGCGACCAGGTCGGCGTACTTCTGGTTCGACAACGCCTTGATCGGCGTGGTGTAGAAGCAGCGCCGCCCGCCGCGCAGCGCGAGGAAGGCGGCGAACTCGCCGACGATCGTCTTGCCGGCGCCCGTCGGCGCGGCGACGAGCACCCCCTCGCCAGCGGCGAGGGCCTCACAGCCCTCGATCTGGAAGGGGTCGAGGGCGAACGGGTAGCGCGCCGCGAACTCGGCCAGCGCCACCGCCGGGTCGGCGACCGCCACCCCGACGGGTCCCTGTTCGGCCTCCGCCTCGAGCTCCAGCGTCAGCTCGCCGTCCACCTCGGCTGCCGGCTCGTCGTCCGGCGCCGGCAGGACCGGCCGCGGGCCGGTCTCGCTGCTGGCGAGCTCCGCGGTGTGGGAGAAGTCGACATCCTCACCCGGCTCGGGTCGCTGGGCGGTCACGTCTTCAGGTTACGGGACCGGTCCGACACCCCCGCCTGGCCGCCGGACGGCGTGGTCCCCGGCCGGTCGGCAGGGGACGCCGGACGGTCAGGTAACGTCGCCGCCCGCGGAGCCGGCCGAGTCGGCCGGGCCGACCTGGGCGAGCGCGGCGAGCTGCTTGCGCGCCTTGCGGCCGGCGCGGCCCTCCTGCTGGGCCTGCTCCGTGAGCGTCGCCAGGCGGCGCGCCTCGCCGGAGTCGTCGAAGTCCAGCGGCGTGGCCGCGTCGTCGTCGAACTCCGCGTAGGCGGACGTGTCCCCGCGCAGCTTCTTGCGCCGGTCGTTGAGCCAACCGATGAACAGCGCCACCTCGTACAGCAGGATCATCGGCAGGCCGAGCGCCAGCATCGTGAACGGGTCCTGGCTCGGCGTCACGATCGCCGCGAACACGAAGGTCAGGAAGATCTCGGCCCGCCGCCACGACCGCAGCCGCTTCGTGGTCACCAGCCCGGCCAGGTTGAGCAGGCAGATCAGCAGCGGGACCTCGAACGAGATGCCGAAGATGAGCAGCATCGCGATCACATAGCTGAGGTACTTCTCCGCGGACAGGAGGCTGACCAGGTGCTCGCCGCCGAAGCCGAGCAGCAGCCTGAGCCCGGTCTCCAGCGTCAGGTACGCGAAGACCCCGCCGACCGCGAACAGCACCAGCGAGATGGACACGAACGTCAGCGACCAGCGCCGCTCGTGCTGGTGCAGGCCCGGCGTGATGAACGACCAGAGCTGGTAGAGCCAGACGGGCGCGGAGAGCACCGCGGCCGCGATCGCGGCCACCTTCAGCTCGATCATGAAGGCGCCGGTGATGTCGAAGAAGTACAGCTGGCAGTTCGCGCCGGCCTGCTGCGCGCGCAGCTTCGCCGGCAGGTCGCAGTACGGCCCCGTCAGCCAGTGCATGATCGTGTTCTTGAAGACGAAGGCCACGACCAGGGCGGCGAGGAACGCCAGCAGCGACTTGAACAGCCGGTTGCGCAGCTCACGCAGATGCTCGGTGAGCGGCATCCGGCTGTCCTCGACCGTGCGGGTACGCCGGTCGTTGACGGACGAGGCGATGCGCCGCGGCGTGGGGATGCCAGGCACGTTCGGGGCCGCTCCTGCTAGGTCTGTCGGGCTGCTGGGTCCGTCGGGAGGCCGGGCGCGGCGGCCCGCCCATGGTCGGTCAGTGCTGCTGCTGGGCCTCGACCGGGCCGGCGCCGTTGGTCGACGAGGCCGGCGTGGCGGCGTCGCGCTCGAGCTCCGCGACCCGCTTGCGCAGCGCGTCGACCTCCGAGGTCTCCAGCTCGGCCCTCGGGGTGGCGACCGGCTGCGGCGACGGCGCCGGGGTCGGCGTCGCGTCGTCCTCGCGCAGGCCCTTGGTCTCCGCCTTGAAGATCCGCAGCGAGCGGCCGAGCGACCGCGAGGCCTCAGGCAGCTTCTTCGCCCCGAACAGCACCAGCACGACGATCGCGATGATAATGATCTCGGTCGTACCCAGGTTCGGCATGGCAGACGTCCTCCGGTGTCCGATGACCGGTGCGGCGACCGGTGCGAGCCTGATGCTACGACGGAAGCATAGGTCGGAACAGACAACAGCGAGGTAACCCGCAGGTGACGTAATGCGCCTACACCCGTGTCTACCTGCATCTCCCGGCACACCGGGTCACCTGACCGGCCCCGTTTTTTGTTGTTTCGGGCCGTCGGGACGCGTGCCACCCACCGGAATCCGCCGCCAGAGCCGGGACGACCAGGCCGAATCCTCGAGCCCGGCCCGACAGCCCGGTCAGGCCGGTCAGCTCGCGGAGGACCGCTCGGCGAGCCGAGCCGTCACCTCGGCCGAGTCGATCCGGGCAGCCAGGGCAGAGGTCTCGGCCGACAGGCCGGACACCTGCTCCTTGAGCTCACCGGCCGTGGACCGCGCCACGCCGATCTTGCGCCACACGGCCAGCGCGCACAGCACGAGCAGCAGCAGCGACCCGACGATCAGGGCGACGTCGACCAGAACCCACCGCATGACCGATGACCCTACCGTCCCGCCCGTCAGGACGAGGGCGCGTCGTAGGCCGTGAGGGCCTTGGCCGCGGCGTCGTGGATCTCGGTGACGAGGGTGGGCGGCCCGACGACCCTGGCGTCGCCGCCCAGGCCGAGCAGCAGGCGGCGCAGCCACGCCGTCCCGGTGGCGTACAGCGTCATGCGCAGCCCGCCGCCGGGCAGCTCGGCGGTCGACTCGACCGGGTAGTGGTCGGCCGCCCAGCGGGCGGCGGCGGACAGGTCGACGACGGCGAGCAGGTCCCCGGGGCCCGGGGCGAACACCCCGGCGCTCAGGTCGCGGACGGCGGCGTCCGGCGGCGGGGCAGCCCGCTCGTCCAGCACGCGCACCCCGGCGGCGCCCCCGACGATCGAGTCGAGGCGGAACATCCGMACCGCCTCGGCGCGGTGGCACCAGCCCTCCAGGTACCAGTGCCCGTCCATCGACAGCAGCCGCATCGGGTCGACGTCGCGCTCGGTGAGCTCGTCGCGCGACCAGACCAGGTAGCGCAGATGCACCCGGCGCCGCTCCCGCAGCGCGCGCTGCAGCACGGTGAGCACCTCGTTCGGCGGGTCGAGCTGGACGCCGACCCGCTCGGCGGGACGGCTGCCGATCGCCGCCTCGATCCGCTCGACCGCCCGTTCCAGCGCCGCCCGGCCGGCGAGTCCCGGCAGGTCGGCGAGTGCCCGCGCGGCGACGACCAGGGCGGTCGCCTCGTCCACGGTCAGGCGCAGCGGCCGGTCCAGGGTCTGCGGGTCGACGACCGTGATCTGCCCGCCCTCGTAGCTGATGTCGATCAGGTCACCGGGTGCGCCGCCGGGCAGGCCGCAGATGAACAGCAGGTCCAGGTCGTCGCGCAGCTGGCGGGCGGTGATCCCGAACGCCTCGGCGGCGGCGTCCACGGAGACGCCCGGCCGCGCGCGCAGCCATGGCACCAGCGCCAGCAGGCGGGAGAGCCGGTCGTCCGACGGCGCCTCGCCGGGCGCCCGCCCGGTCGTCCGGACCGGCGCCGGCCCGTCGGCGCGCCGGCGCCCGCCATCGCCGCCGCCCGCGGCAGGGGCTGGAGCGCCGCCGCTGGCCGAGTCCGTGGTACCTGCCGCACCGGCGGCGGGCGGGGACGCGGCCGAGGCGGCCGCGCCGTCGGCGGCGGCGCGCAGCCTGCGGACGACCTCGGCGCGCACGTCCGGCGGGTCCAGGGCGACGACGTCGGCGCCGTAGCCGGCCACCCAGCGAGCCATCCGCTCGACGTCGGCGAAGCCGATCCGCAACACGTCCATGTCCGCGCCGACCCCTGGCCACACCCCGGCGGCCTCCCCCGCCGCGGGCGGCGTGCCGGACTCGGCGGGGGCGCCGGCCGGGTCCGGCGCCGCGACGGGGCGGCCGCGGCGGCGCAGCGCGTGGCCGGCGCCGACCCGGACCGCCAGCGTCGCGGTGCGCACCCGGTCCGGCACGGAGGACGAGGACTTCGTCACCATCGCCCGCAGGTCGACGCCCGCCGGCACGGCCACCGCGCCCGCCGGGCCGACCGGGCGCACCGGCCCCGTCACCCGGGACAGGCGGAACACCCGGGGCGCGCCGCGTCGGCGGTCATGCCCGGCCAGATACCAGCGGCCACGCCAGGACAGCACGCCCCACGGCTCGACGAGGCGCTCCGCCGGTTCGGCGTCGCCCGGCTTGCGGTACGGGAAGCGCACCGCGCGTCGTTCCCGCACGGCCGCCAGGCACGGCTCGAACGCCGCCTCTGCGGCGTCGACGCGCGGCTCGAGCCCGTCGAGGCCGAACAGCTCCGCCGGCCCCGGCGCGCCGGCCGGTGCGCCGGGGTCGGCGCCGCGTGGACCGGGACCCAGGCCGGGGCTGGTGGCGGCTCCCCCAGCGGCGAGCTTGCGCAGCGCGCTCGCCGCCGGCGCCGCCAGCGAGGCGGTCGACCACAGCCGGGTGGCGAGCGCCAGCGCCGCCGCCTCGTCCGGGGTCAGCCGGATCTCGGGCAGCGCGTAGTCGTCGCGGCGGATCCGGTACCCGACCTCGTCACCGTAGGAGTCCGCCCCGGTCTCCAGCGGGATGCCCAGGTCGCGCAGGTACTGCTTGTCCCGCTCGAACATCCGGCGGAACGCCTCGTGCTCGTCACCGTCGCGTCCCGGCTCGTAGCCCTCGACCATGTCGCCGATCTCGGACACGGTCAGGAACCTCGACGTCGCCATCAGGCACATCGTCAGGTTGAGCAGCCGCTCCAGCCGTCGACGGGACACACCCCGTGAGGTTATCCGCCGTCAGGGCAACCGGGACGCGAGGCCGCACAACAGTTCGACTCGCGCCCGCCGCGGACACGCATGCGGCCACATTCTGGGGTCAGTTGTGGCCGGGTGGGGACCACGATGGCTGGCCGATGGGCGATGGTTGGCGACCCGGTTGGACCCGCCGCGACGGACCGGTCTCAGCTGCTCGCCGCCGGGTCGGGCGACGCGGTCGCGCCCGCGGCCCCCGCGGCCTCCAGGTTGAGCAGGTCGACGACGAACACGATCGTGTCGTCGACCTTGATCGGACCGTTGCCACCCTGCGGGCCGTAGCCCAGCGCGGGCGGGATGACGATCAGCCGTCGGCCGCCGACCCGCATGCCCTCGACGCCGTCCTTGAGGCTGCCGCCGATGCCCTGCGCGAAGCCGGCGATGACCTGGCCCAGCGGGAACGTCGCCGGCTGCGACTGGTCCCATGAGGCGTCGAACTTCTCGCCGGTGTTCCACAGGGTGCCGATGTAGTTGACCGTCACGGTGCTGTCGAGGCCCGCCTGCGTGCCCTGGCCGACGACCAGGTCCTTCACGGTCAGCGCCGTGGGCGGCAGGCCCGCGCCGGCGCCGACGGCCGGCTCGACCGTCAGGTTCGTCGGGTTGCCCACGACCGGCAGCACGGTCGGCGCCTCGGTCACGGGTGCCTTCGTCGTCACCGGTGCCGCGGCGGTGCCGTCGGGGGCGCTGCCCGCGCTGCACCCGGCCACGGCCGCGCCCAGCAGCACCACCGCGATGGCGCCGCCGACGACGGCCCGCCGACCGCGCCCCCGACCGGCGGAACCGGCCGCGGCCGCCGGGGACACGCATGGAGGGGTGGGCACGGAGCGAAGACTCGTCGTCACGGGAGAGCGCGTCCTTACGGGGTGGCAGCGGATGGGGCGGACGATCCGCCGGCGCGCCTCTCGACGAGGCGACGGGGGTGCCGGCGAGATCCACACGCATCCTTGCAGAGCCCTGATCCCCTTCGCCACCACCGCCCCGCACCCAAAATCGCCAGGCCACCGCCCCCACAACGCTCCCCCGCCGGAACCGCCCCGACGCCATCCGGATCAGCTGTCCATCTGACCCGACCACCGGCAGCGACGGCGCATCAGCGCAGCCCCAACCCAGCCATCTCGTCTACCCGGGCCCAGCCCCACCACCGCCATGCGCCTGGATCCGGAACCAGGCAGCGAGGGCGCTCAGCGCCCGAGGGCGCCGCCCGGTTGCGGGCGCGGAGCGTCCGGCAACGGGAGCGCCTCACATGCTGGCGATCAGCTTGTCCACGCGGTCGTCGACGGAGCGGAACGGGTCCTTGCACAGGACCGTGCGCTGGGCCTGGTCGTTGAGCTTCAGGTGCACCCAGTCGACGGTGAAGTCGCGGCGCTTCTCCTGCGCCCGCTTGATGAACTCCCCGCGCAGCCGCGCCCGGGTGGTCTGCGGCGGCTTCGACTTCGCCTCGAAGACGTCGAGGTCACGGGTGACCCGCTCGACCAGGCCCGCCTTCTCCATCCGGTAGTACAGCCCGCGGTCGCGGTGGATGTCGTGGTACTTCAGGTCGAGCTCGGCGACCCGCGGCGAGGCCAGCGACACGTCGTGGCGGGCGCGGAAGCGGTCGATCAGGACGTACTTCGTCACCCAGTCGATCTCGCGGGCGACCAGCTCCAGGTCGTCGGTCTCGATCGCCAGCAGGGTGCGGCCCCACAGGTCGAGCACCCGCTTCGCGACCGCGTCGCCGCCGCGGCGGTCGACGAACTCCACCGCCTTGGCGTAGTACTCCCGCTGGATGTCGAGCGCGCTGACCTCCCGACCGTTCGCCAGCCGGATCTTGCGCTGGCAGGTCATGTCGTGGCTGACCTCGCGGATGGCGCGGATCGGGTTCTCCAGCGTCATGTCACGCAGCACGACGCCCGCCTCGACCATGCGCAGCACCAGGTCCGTCGCGCCGACCTTGAGCAGCATCGTCGTCTCGGACATGTTCGAGTCGCCGACGATGACGTGCAGCCGGCGGAAACGCTCGGCGTCCGCGTGCGGCTCGTCGCGGGTGTTGATGATCGGGCGCGACCGGGTCGTCGCGCTCGACACCGACTCCCAGATGTGCTCGGCACGCTGGGAGATGCAGTACACGGCGCCACGCGGCGTCTGCAGCACCTTGCCGGCCCCACAGAGGATCTGGCGGCTCACCAGGAACGGGACGAGCACGTCGGCGAGCCGGGAGAACTCGCCGTGCCGGCCGACCAGGTAGTTCTCGTGGCAGCCGTAGCTGTTGCCCGCCGAGTCGGTGTTGTTCTTGAACAGGTGGATGTCGCCGGCGATGCCCTCCTCGCGCAGCCGTCGCTCGGCCTCCACGAGCAGGCCCTCCAAAATGCGCTCCCCGGCCTTGTCATGGGTGACGAGGTCCGGCACGGAGTCACATTCCGGGGTGGCGTACTCGGGATGACTACCCACATCCAGGTACAGGCGCGCCCCGTTCTTCAGGAAGACGTTGCTGCTGCGGCCCCAGGACACGACCCGTCGGAACAGGTAGCGGGCCACCTCGTCCGGGCTCAGCCGCCGCTGGCCGCGGAACACGCAGGTGACGCCGTACTCGTTCTCCAGGCCGAAGATGCGGCGATCCACACTTCGACCCTATGCGCGTCGCGGTCTCCGCGCGGCCGGACGCACGTGCCAGCCCCCGGAATTCGTCCCACCGGACCGCCTGACGTCACGAAACGTCAGAAAACTCTTCATTCCGGCTACACCCGGCGACGAATGCCACCGTCCGCCCGAGGACGGCCGACAGGTCGCCGATCCGCCGGCGGCCCGGCGGCGGCCCGGCGTCCCCCGCCGGCGGCCCGCGCGGCCGGCGGCGACCGCCGGATGCGCCCATCTCCGGCGGTCAGCGGTCAGCGGGGCCGACGGGCGGCGGCGCGGTCCGCGCCGGGCCCTCCGTCCCGGCCCACACCCCCGACGCCGGCGCGGGCACGACCGGTGGCGTCGCCGTGCCGGGAACCGGCAGCGGGATGCCGGGAAAGCCGACCGCCTCGTCGTCGTCCTCGTCCGGCGTCTCGGCACGCCGGGTGCCGCCGAGCCAGCCACGGGTGTCGCCGACCATGACCAGGGCGATCCCGAGCGCCGCCCACACCGTCAGCACCGCCGCCGGGTCGCCGCCGCCCGCCCCCCGGAAGTACGCCGCGGAACGCAGCAGCGTCACCCCGGCGCCCGGTGGGGTCAACTGCCCGAGGCCACCCCACGGCGCCGGCATCATCTCCGGCGCCGACGACCACGCCGACAGCGCCGCCGCGACCACGAAGAACACGAACCCGCCGGTGAGGCCCAGCGTCCCCGCCCTGGCGCCCAGCCCCAGCACCGTGCCAGCGACCGCCAGCGCCAGCAGCGTCAGGACCCCGGCCGCGGCCAGATACGAGCCGGGCAGCACGTCCAGGCCGTAGCGCAGCGCCGCCGCCCCGGACACCCCCGTCGCCACCGCCAGGCCGACGAGCCCCGCGAGCCGCGCGCCACGGCGCGGCGCCGCCCGCGCGAGCAGCACCCCGCCCGCCGCGACCACCAGGACCAGCGGCAGGTAGCCGGCGGACAGCCCGCCGCCGACGTGGTCGGCCGGCGCGTTCGGCACCACGTCCACCACCGGGATCTCGGCGTTCGGCGCCACCTGGGTGATCCCGTGCTGCATCGCCTCCGACACCGCCGGGCTCGCCGCCGACGCGACGTGCAGGGACAGCCCGCTCGGCCCGATCACGAACGCCGCATACGCCTCCCGGGCCCGCAGCGCCGCGTCGGCGGCGTCGCCGTCGGYGACCACCCGCACCCGCAGCGCGCCCGGCTCGGTGTCCGACAGCTGCTCGGCCAGGACCCTCGCAGCGTCGGCCGGGCCGGCCGCCAGCACCGGCAGGGCACGCGGGCGCAGGCTGGTGACGGTCCACCCGTACAGACTCGTCAGCACCCCCACCAGCACCGCCATGCCGGCGACGAGCACGACCAGCCGCCGCACCTGTCCCCCACGGCCGCCGGCGACCCGCGCCGCCGGGTCCGCGCCGTACGCCCCGTACGCCCCGTACGCGACCGTGTCCGGCCCGGGCTGGGCCGCCCTCGCCGGCTCCGGCGTGGCCCAGGCCTGCTCCGCGCGCGGGCCCCGGGGGCCCGTGCCCCGGCCGCGGACGCCACCAGGCCCGGTGGTCCTGCCAGGCGCGCGGTGCCGCGGACCGCCGCGGCCACCGTCCGGGCCGGAGGCCGGCTCCCGCTCGCCACCCCCGCCGGGGCCGTTCCCCTCGCCCATCAGCACCCGGCCCCTCCCGCCCGCGGCACGCCCGCCCTGGCAGGCACCCACCGCCCTCACCGTCCGCTACCGTCCGCGCAGATCCTGTGGCAGTCGGCGCACGCACGCACGCGCCTCGCCGCGTGTCGCCCCGAACCGGCGGCAGAGTCCCGACAGATGGTCGGAAAGCGATCCGACGCCCCGACGCGGCCCCGACCCGCCCATGCCCGGCGGGCGCCACGCGGGACGCGGTCGTCCCCGCGGGCCGGGGACGATAGGGGCATGACCCATGCCCACAGCACGCCCACCGAGGTAGCGACCCCCGGTGGCGCGCCACTGACCGTCTGCGCGCCCGCCGGGGCACCGCGCGGCGGCGTCGTCGTCATCCAGGACGCCCGCGGCATCACGCCGTACCTGAGCTCCGTCTGCGCCCGGCTCGCCGCCGCCGGCTGGCTCGCCGCCGCGCCGCACCTGTACCACCGGCAGGGGATCGCGCAGACCCCCGCGGAGGGCGGCTGGGCGACCGCCGCTACCGACATGCTCGCGTTCACCGGCGAGGGCATCGCCGCCGACGTCGACGCGGCCCTGGCCTACCTGGGCGAGGCCGGCGTCGCCGAGGACAACCGCGCGATCATCGGCTTCTGCATGGGCGGCACCGTCGCGCTCGCCACCGCCGCCCGCGCACCGCTCGCCGCCGCGGTCTCGTTCTACGGTGGCGCGGTCACCACCCCCTACTGGGACGGCGTCGCGCCGCTCGTCGAACTCGCCCCGTCGCTGCGCGCCCCTTGGCTCGGCCTCTACGGCGAACAGGACGCGCTGATCACGCTGGCGGAGATCAACGCGCTGCGGGCGGCCGCGGCGGGGGCGGCGAGCCCCACCGAACTCGTCAGCTATCCCGGCGCCGGCCATGCCTTCCACAGCGACGACCGGGCCGCCGTCTACCGCCCCGAGGCCGCCGCCGACGCCTGGTCGCGCACCCTCGCCTTCCTCGACCAGCACGCCGCCCAGGCGGCGTAACCGAGGCGGCGTAGCCGAGGCGGCCCGACCCCGACGGCCGACGCCGACGACAGACGCCAAAAAGAATCCCCGCCGGTCCACGGACGCGGACCGGCGGGGATCTCCTCGCAGACGCCGTCAGGCCGGGCTCTCGGCCGTCTCCGCGAGCAGGCCCTCGAGCTGGGCGCCCACGATGCGCTTGAACTGGCGGCGCGCCCGGGTGCGGTCGAGCACCGCCACCTCCAGGTTGGCCGACGTGAGCACCCGCTCGCCGTTGCCCGCCGCCGCACCGGGGCCGGGCTGGACGCTGGCGGTAAGCGCCGTCACCGCGACCCGCAACGTCGCCGCCAGCGGCTGGCCGGCGGTGTGGTGCTCACGCAGCGACGTGTTCACCTGCTCGGACTGGCCGCCGATCGCCACGAAACCCCGCTCGTCGGCGATCGAGCCGTCGTAGGTCAGCCGGTAGATCTGGTCCGACTCCGGCGTCTGCCCGACCTCCGCGACGACGATCTCCACCTCGTACGGCTTGACCGACTCCGTGAAGATGGCGCCGAGGGTCTGCGCGTAGGCGTTCGCCAGCGCCCGGCCTGTCACGTCCCGCCGGTCGTAGGTGTAACCCTTCATGTCGGTCAGCCGGATCCCGGCCGTCCGCAGGTTCTCGAACTCGTTGTACTTGCCGACCGCGGCGAACGCGATCCGGTCGTACACCTCGCTGATCTTGTGCAGCGTCGTGGACGGGTTCTCGGCCACGAACAGGATGCCGTCCGCATAGGTGACGATCACGACGCTGCGGCCTCGAGCGATGCCCTTACGGGCGTACTCGGACTTGTCCCGGACCCACTGCTCCGGGCTTGCGTAGCCGCCGAACGGCATGGTCACGTCATCCTCCAGGGTTCGTCATGCGGTCGGCGACGAGGGCATCCACCACGGCCCCCACCTCCTCGTCGGCGTACCGCCGGAACCCGTCGGCCGTGACGGACGCGACCACCGGGAAGATCCGCCGGGCCATGTCCGGCCCACCGGTAGCCGAGTCGTCGTCCGCCGCATCGTAGAGCGCCTCCAGGCTGATCCGGACGGCGCGTTCCTCCGACAGGTCATTCTTGTAGAGCTTCTTCAGCGCGCCCCTGGCGAACAGCGAGCCGGAGCCGATCGAGTGGAAGCCCTTCTCCTCCGACCGGGCCGCCGCGATGTCGTAGGAGAAGATCCGCCCGGCGCCGCTGTCCAGGTCGTAACCGGCGAACAGCGGGACCACCGCCAGGCCCTGCAGGGCCATCGGCAGGTTGCCCTTGACCATGAAGCCGAGCCGGTTCGCCTTCGCGTCCAGGCTGAGAACCGCGCCCTCGATCTTCTCGTAGTGCTCCAGCTCGACCTGGAACAGCTTCACCAGGTCCGCGCCCACGCCCGCGGTGCCGGCGTAGCCGACCGCCGAGTACTCGTCGGCGTGGAACACCTTCTCCACGTCCCTGGTCGCGATCAGGTTTCCCTGGGTCGCCCGGCGGTCACCGGCCATGATCACGCCGCCGGGGAAGGTCACCGCCACGATCGTCGTCCCGTGCGCCACCTCGATCGCCGGCCCCGGCAGCTGTTGCCGGTTGCCGGGCAGCAGGTCTGGCGACGCGAGCGACAGGAACTCGGTGAACGACGATGTTCCCGGCATCATGAACACGGACGGTAGACGCCCAGCTACACCACTAGTTGGATCCGGCACGCATCCCCCTTCAAATAGTTCGCCGCCAGCAGCAGGCGGTTCGGGTCGTCCCCGAAGTTGCCCATCCCGGTGTTGCAGGTGAAGCACAAGATGCCACGGATCCTGCCGGACGCGTGGTCGTGGTCCACGTGTTCCGCCGGACGAATCCGACAGACGGCACACACGCCGCCCTGGGAGGCCAGCAGAGCCCCGACCTGGCTGACGGTCAGGCCGTGCCGGTTGGCGATGTCGCGGCCACCGCCGTCAGCCTCGTCGCACGTCGCGCAGCAGGGCTGACGACCATCACTCCCGTCCTCGAGCCGCTCACTACGCCGCACAGCGAAGTCCGCGAACGGCCGCCGTTTCGCGCAGGAGACGCAGACCTGGAAGCCCTGCGCCGCCAGCGACGGCGAGCTCTGGTGACGGTGGCGTCTGAGGTACCGGACCGCCAGCCGCAGCCGGGCCTCGTCGTCGCCGAAGTTCCCCAGCCCAACGTTGCAGGTGAAGCACAGCACGCCCCGGACCCAGCCCGCACGGTGGTCGTGATCCACGTGCACAGCCGGCCGCTCCCGGCAGATCGCGCACAGGCCACCCTGCCGAGCCACCATCGCCGCGAGGTCCTGCTCCGACATGCGGTATCGACTTCGAAGCGCCCGGCCTCGAGTGCTGCCGTGCAGACGCTGGTCGCTCGCGTACCCACGGGCGTTGTTGCACGGCCGGCAGTAGGTGTGCAGGCCGTCCGAGCGCGTCTTGCCCGCCGCGAAGCTGGACACGGCCTTGGTCTCTCCGCAGTCAGGACAGACCTTGAAACCGGGCGACGCCGGGCGCATCGTTCGCCGGAGATCGGTTAGGTCGCCTTCCTTCCTCCGGTAGTACCGCTCTCGGTTGCGCCGCCGAAAACATTCGATGCAGGAGCTGTGCTTGCCATCCCTGCTCTTCCGGTCTGCATGGAACTGGTCCGCCGGCTTCTCGACCCCACAGTCCCGACACATCTTTATGATCATGGGACATAGCTACAGCGGGACCGTGACCAGCGCAAACAGCTCTAGCGCATCCAGACTTGACGGACAGCCATCGAGCCCGATATGGTGAGAAGTTTGCTACTGACCGCCCTTCTGGACATAACCGCGGACAAACTCCTCGGCGTTTTCCTCGAGAACGTCGTCGATCTCGTCGAGGAGCGAGTCGACGTCTTCGGACAGCTTCTCGTGGCGTTCCTTCAGGTCTGAGGCGGAACGCTCCTCTACCTCGACCTCTTCGATGTCGTCGTCGCGCCTGGTGCCGTGGGTCTGGCCCCCGCTGGTGTCCTTGCTCGGCATGACTGCCTCCTGTCGTCGCGGCCGGCGCGCGTGCGCCGCCCGTCCATACCGGCGCCGCCGTCCAAACCCTGCCTGGCCCGTGTTCGGGGACCAGGCCGGCGTCTGGCGAGCTGTCCGCACCGGCTGTACCGATGGCCAGTCATGTCGTCGACCAGCCCGGGCCTCGTCGCCTGCGATCACACTATCCCGGTCCACCGACTGGTTTCGGCGGATCGAGAGAGCATCACTCCACCACGAACGTCGGCCTCCGTCCGGACGTCCGCCCTCAGCGCAACGTGGGCTACCCATTCCCGGCCGCGCCCATTCGGCCACGTCACGGCCTCGCCAGGGCGTCGCGTGGCCCGCCGGAGCGCACAGGCGGCGCTGTCGTCACCACCCTGTCACGGCGTGGCCTATCGCGCCCCACAGCGCCTTGGGGCCCTGACGGTGGCCATGGTGATGGTTCCGCGCCCAGAAAGCCGCGAAGCCCCGGGCCGAGGGGCCCGGGGCTCGCGCGGTGATCGATCGGGTGGAGTTGGGGCTACTTGCCGGAGAGGGCGTCGACGAGTTCGGCGGCGGTGCGGCAGCGCTCGAGCAGCGCGCCGACGTGGCTCTTGGTGCCGCGCAGCGGCTCCAGCGTGGGGACGCGTTGCAACGAGTCGCGGCCGATGTCGAAGATGACCGAGTCCCAGCTGGCGGCGGCGACCTGCTGCGGGTACTGCGCGAGGCAGCGGCCGCGGAAGTAGGCCCTGGTGTCCACGGGGGGCTCGGTCATCGCTTCGACGACCTGTTCCTCGGTGACGAGCCGGTCCATCCGGCCGCGGGCTACGAGCCGGTTGTAGAGGCCCTTGTCGKGGCGGACGTCGTGGTACTGCAGGTCGACGAGCTGCAGGCGCGGGTCGTTCCAGGGCAGGTTGTCGCGGGTGCGGTAGCCCTYGGCGATGGAGAGCTTGGCGACCCAGTCGAGCTCGCGGGCGCAGGTCATCGGGTCGTCCTCGAGCCGGGTGAGGACGGACTCCCAGCGGGAGAGGATGTCGACGGTCTGGGCGTCGGCGTCGGTGCCGTAGCGGTCCTCGACATACTTGCGGGCCTGTTCGAGGTACTCCATCTGCAGCTGGATGGCGGTCATCTTCCGCCCGTCGCGCAGGGTGACCTGGTGGCGAAGGCTCGGGTCGTGGGAGACGGCGCGCAGGGCGGCGACGGGCCCGTCGACGGACAGGTCGACGGTGAGCCAGCTGTCCTCGATCATCGACAGGACGAGCGCGGTGGTGCCGACCTTGAGGTAGGTGGCGATCTCGCTCATGTTCGCGTCGCCGATGATGACGTGCAGCCGGCGGTACTTCTCCGGGTCGGCGTGCGGCTCGTCGCGGGTGTTGATGATGGGGCGCTTGAGGGTGGTCTCCAGCCCGACCTCGACCTCGAAGAAGTCGGCGCGCTGGCTGAGCTGGTAGCCGGCGGTGCGGCCGTCGACGCCGACGCCGACGCGGCCGGCGCCGCAGAAGACCTGGCGGGTGACGAAGAACGGGGTGAGGTTGCGGACGATCTCACCGAACGGTGTCGACCGGGCCATGAGGTAGTTCTCGTGGCAGCCGTAGGAGACGCCCTTGTTGTCCGTGTTGTTCTTGTAGAGGTGCACCGGGGCGGTCCCGGGGACGTGCAGGGCCCGGCGCGCGGCCTCGGCCATGACCCGCTCGCCGGACTTGTCCCAGAGCACCACGTCGCGTGGGTTGGTGCACTCGGGGGCGGAGTACTCGGGGTGGGCGTGGTCGACGTAGAACCGGGCGCCGTTGGTCAGGATGACGTTGGCGAGGCCGAGGTCGTCCTCGTTCGCGGGCGCGGAGGGGTCGACGACCGGCTCGCGGGGCATCTCGAAGCCGCGGGCGTCACGCAGCGGGGACTCCTCTTCGAAGTCCCAGCGGGCCCGGCTGCCGCCGCTGGCCACCGCCCGGTTGGCGTAGGAGTTCACCACCAACGACGAGGCGAGCATCTGGTTGGTGTTGGGCTGACCAGGCACCGAGACGCCGTACTCGGTCTCCACACCCATGATCCGGCGAACGCTCACTCTGTCAGCGTAGGCGGTCGGCGGCCGGTTGGTCGGCCAGACAGCCCCGCAGTTTTCTCCCGAGCCGATGACTGGCCGAGAAAGCGAGGAGCCGGCCCCCTGTGGGGGCCGGCTCCGGGTCGCTGATGGTGCGTACCGGCCTAGAGGTACTGGCCGGTGTTGGCGATGGTGTCGATGGATCGGCCGGCCTCGGTGCCCTTGGTGCCGGTGACGAGCGTGCGGATGTAGACAATCCGCTCGCCCTTCTTGCCGGAGATGCGGGCCCAGTCGTCCGGGTTGGTCGTGTTCGGGAGGTCCTCGTTCTCCTTGAACTCGTCCATGCAGGCCTGGAGCAGGTGCTGCATCCGGATGCCCCTGACGCCGCCCTCGATGAGGTCCTTGACGGCCATCTTCTTGGCGCGGGCCACGATGTTCTCGATCATGGCACCGGAGTTGAAGTCCTTGAAGTACAGGACCTCCTTGTCGCCGTTGGCGTAGGTGACCTCGAGGAAGCGGTTGTCCTCGCTCTCGGAGTACATCCGCTCGACGGTCCGCTGGATCATCGCCTGGACGGTGGCCTCGGGGCTGCCGCCGTTCTCGGCCACGTCGTCCGGGTGCAGGGGCAGCTCGGGCAGGACGTACTTGGCGAAGATGTCCTTGGCCGCCTCGGCGTCGGGCCGCTCGACCTTGATCTTCACGTCGAGCCGACCGGGCCGCAGGATCGCGGGGTCGATCATGTCCTCGCGGTTCGAGGCGCCGATGACGATCACGTTCTCCAGCAGCTCGACGCCGTCGATCTCGGCGAGGAGCTGCGGGACGATCGTGTTCTCGACGTCGGAGGACACGCCCGAGCCGCGGGTACGGAAGATCGAGTCCATCTCGTCGAAGAACACGATCACCGGCATGCCCTCGGACGCCTTCTCGCGCGCCCGCTGGAAGACCAGCCGGATCTGCCGCTCGGTCTCGCCGACGTACTTGTTGAGCAGCTCGGGGCCCTTGATGTTGAGGAAGAACGCCCGGCCGCTGCCGCCGCCACTCTGCGCCTCGACCTTCTTGGCGAGCGAGTTGGCGACGGCCTTGGCGATGAGCGTCTTGCCGCAGCCGGGCGGGCCGTAGAGCAGCACGCCCTTCGGGGGCTTGAGCTGGTGCTCGATGAAGAGGTCCTTGTACAGGAACGGCAGCTCGACGGCGTCGCGGATCGACTCGATCTGGCCCTTGAGGCCACCGATCTGCTCGTAGCCGATGTCGGGGACCTCCTCCAGGACGAGCTCCTCGACCTCGGACTTGGGGATCCGCTCGAAGGCGTAGCCGCTGCGCGGCTCGATGAGCAGCGAGTCGCCGGCTCGCACCGGACCGTCGAGCAGCGGCTGGGCCAACATGACCACTCGCTCCTCGTCGGTGTGCCCGATGACGAGCGCGCGGTCGCCGCTCTCCAGGACCTCCTTGAGCAGCACGATCTCGCCGTGCCGCTCCCAGGCCCGCACCTCGACGACGTTGAGGGCCTCGTTGAGCATGACCTCCTGGCCTGGCCGCAGCCCGTCGACGTCGACGTTCGGCGAGACGGTCACCCGGAGCTTTCGGCCCTGGGTGAACACGTCGACCGTGCCGTCGTCATACGGGGTCAGGAAGATCCCGTATCCGCTCGGCGGCTGCGCCAGCCGGTCGACCTCCTCCTTGAGCGTGATGATCTGGTCACGCGCCTCTCGGAGGGTGGCGACCAGCTTCTCGTTGTGTGCCGTGGAGCTCGCCAGGTCGGACTGGATCTCAGCGAGACGCTCCTCGAGCACCCGGACCTGCCGGGGCGACTCCGACAGCCGCCGTCGCAACATGGCCACTTCCTCCTCGAGGAAGGCGACCTGCGTCGTGAGCTCGTGCACTTCTTTCTGGTACGCCGACGTTCGTGCCGCTTCGGCGTCACCAGGACGACCCGTGCTCCCATCGGAACCAGAGCCCGAGCGGGGATCGGACACCGCGCCTCCACCTCCCCCGTGCTGACCGGGACGCACCCAACACTACCGTTGTGACCGCTGCTGACAGGCAAGGTCCGYAAGGACGGCCCGGGCTTTGTCGTAAACAGCGGGTTACGGTGYCATGGTGACAGACGATCGGAGCCGCGTGGCAACTCCTTCGAACTCGGGTGTCTCGAACGGACTTCGGGTGCGGATCGACCAGGGTGCCTGCACTGGTGACGGACTGTGCGTCACTCGGGCACCATCCGTGTTCGAACACGACATCGACGRCCTGGCGTACGTCAAGACCACCGGGGGCGACCTGCTCACCGACCCGGGCGCCCGGGTAGTGATTCCGCTGACACTGGTGGACGCGGTCATCGACGCGGCCGACGAGTGCCCCGGCGACTGCATCTACGTGGAGCGGCCCGACGGCACCCTGGAGGCCGGCCCGGGTTCCTGACGCCCGCCTCCGGTGCCGCATGGGTCCCCACTCTGCCCGCCGRCTCCCCGCCCCGCCATCCGAGGCGGGGGGTGTGCCCACAAGCGCAGCGAAGTGGGCAGTCAGGTTCGGGTCAGGCCAGAAGGTTGTCTCTGGTTCGCTCCGTCCCAACCCACTTCGCTTCGCTCGTGGGCCGGGCCTCCGCGAGGCGCGCCTCCGCGCCGCACGGTCACCCACCGCTGAACGTCACTCCTCCACGGCCACCCTGTCCGGGGTCTCCTGGGCGGAGGTCCCGGGGGTAGGGGTCTCGGGGGTGGGGGCGGGGGCGTCGGGCTCGGGGAGGGCGCCCTTCGCGGGGCGGCGGCGGCGGGGTGGGGCGGTGACGCCGTCGGCGAGCCGGCGGGCGGTGACGAGGAAGCCGGTGTGGCCGACCATCCGGTGCTCGGGACGCACCGCGAGGCCGTCGAGGTGCCAGTCGCGCAGCATGGTCTCGAACGCGGCGGGCTCGGCGAACGGCCCGAGCTCGCGCAGCGCC
Organism: Pseudofrankia sp. EUN1h; assembly: GCF_001854645.1. Taxonomy (NCBI): domain Bacteria; kingdom Bacillati; phylum Actinomycetota; class Actinomycetes; order Frankiales; family Frankiaceae; genus Pseudofrankia; species Pseudofrankia sp. EUN1h. Next base: position 75,225 of record NZ_MBLN01000058.1, read on the forward strand.
TCGACGGTCCGCGAGAGCTGGGTGGCGGTCGCGACGTAGGCGCACAGCACCCCGCCGGGCACCAGCGCCCGCGCCACGGTGGGCAGCACCTCCCAGGGCGCGAGCATGTCGAGCACGACGCGGTCCATGTCGGTCTCGTCCGCGTCGGCGAGGTCGCCGACGTGTAGCCGGTGCGCCGGGTGCGGGCCGCCGAAGAACGCCTCGATGTTGCGCTGGGCGATCGCGGCGAAGTCGGCCCGGCGCTCGTAGGAGACGAGCAGGCCGCCGTCGCCGACGGCGCGCAGCAGCGAGCAGGACAACGCGCCCGAGCCGACGCCGGCCTCGAGCACCCGGGCGCCGGGGAAGACGTCGCCGTAGCCGACGATCATCGCCGCGTCCTTGGGGTAGACGACGGCGGCGCCGCGGGGCATCGCGAGCACGAAGTCGCTCAGCAGCGGCCGCAGCGCCAGGTACGGCGTGTTGCCGGTGCTGGTGACGACGATCCCCTCGGGCGCGCCGAGGAGCGCGTCGTGCTCGACCGCGCCGCGGTGGGTGTGGAACTGCTTGCCCGGTTCGAGGACGACGGTGTGCTTGCGGCCCTTCGGGTCGGTGAGCTGGACCCGGTCCCCCTTCGCGAACGGCCCCCGTCGGCGCGCCGCCTCGCCCGTGGGGCGGTAGGTGGCGGCGGCGAGGACGGCTCCGGCCGGTCCGCCCGCCTCGCCGTGGTCGTCCGCGCCGAGGATGGCGTCGCTGGTCTCGCTCACGGGGTGCGTGTTCCCTTCCGGTACTGCCTGGTGTGGTGGCGTCTGTGCGCCCACGACCGTTCGGGCCGGGACGTCCCGGCAGGTTACCGGCTGGCGACGCCCCGCCGTCGCCCCGACCACGCGGCCCCGCTCGCGGTGCGGCGCGCCTCCACGAGAGCGCTCAGCGCCCCCGAGACCAGCCCTAGCGGCGGGACACCATCCGTTGGGCGGCGTTCCGGTCCAGGCGCGCGACCAGGTCGACCATGACGAGCACGCCGACGGGCCGGCCGTTCTGGGTGACGAGATACTCCGGCGCCGGGTAACGCTGGATGTGGGTGAGCAGCTCCTCGCCGCCCAGGTCCGCGTCGAGGATCATGCTCGGCTCGATGGTCCTGCTGACCTCGGAGATGCCCACCCACGGGCGGCGGTGCTCGGGCATCGCGTCCACCGACGCCCCGTTCATGATCATGCTGGGGTTGCCGGCGGCGTCGACGACGGAGATGGCGGTGGCGCCGGCCTGCTGGGCGTGGCGCAGCGCCTCCGCGAGCGGCACCGACCCGTCGACCGGCAGCGTCTTGCGGATCAGCCGGCCGGCGCGCAGCTCGGGCAGCTTCTCGCGCAGATCGGCGGCGCGCAGCGACTGGTAGGCACCGAAGCCGATGAACCCGGCGAGGGCCAGCATGTAGAGGGTGTAGAAGCCGTTGATCGGGCCGCGCAGCGTCCAGGCCGCGAGGGCGGCGGCGACCAGGAAGCCGCCGTAGGCACCCGCGCGCAGCCCGCGCAGCCTGTTGTGGGTGACGCCCCAGACCGCGGCGACGACGACCCCGCCGCCGTCGAGCGGCAGGCCGGGGGCGAGGTTGAACACGAACAGCGCCAGGTTCGTGATCGCCAGGTCGAGCAGCACCACGCCGACCGAACTGTGCGAGGAGACTCCCAGCAGGCCAAGGAAGCACAGCCCTGAGATCAGGCCGTTGACGAACGGTCCCGAGAAGGAGAGCAGGAACTGCCGGCCGGCTGTCTGCGGCTCCTTCTCGTGCTGGGTGAAGCCGGCGAAGCCGTGCACGGTGACCGAACGCACCCGCAGACCGAACCGGTCGGCGACCAGGGCGTGGCCGATCTCGTGGAGCAGGATGGAGGCGACGAAGCCGATCGCGGTGATGGTGGCCAGCAGCAGGATGAGCGAGTCGCTCGCGCTGTCGAGCCGGGTCCGCTGCGAGTCGGCCGCGATCGAGGCGACGAGGACCGCGAAGACGAGCGCCAGCGGCGAGACGTAGATTGGGACGCCGCGGATCCGCCCGATCCGGAAGCCCGGCGGGCGCTGCGCGGGCGGAGTGCTGGAAGCCTGCGCGTTCGGGCCCGTTGCGTCGGGCTGGTCGGCCATATCACCGATGCTACGGCCGCCTCCCCGGCGATCCACCGGTTCAACCTCCGTCCTTTTCCAGTAGCGCCCGGTTTCTTATCCGATCCTCACCCGGCATGGCCCGGCGCCGCCCCCGCGTGAACCGCCCGACGTGGCCCGGCCGGGTCCCGGGCGGGTCTCGCCGACCGTTCCCGTGGATGCCGAGGACCTGGTCGGCCGCTGCCCGGGCGGGCGGCTGGTCGCCTTCTGGCTGGGCGGACCTCGGCGGACGGACTGTCACAGGTGCGCCCTAAGGTGGCGGCCATGAGCACCGCCGCTGACCCGACGGCCGAGGCCGCGCCGGCGCAGCCCGTGACAGYGCAGCCCGTGACGGCGCAGCCCACCACGGGCGGGCCGAGTACGGCCGCCGTGCCGGAGCAGCCGCCGCAGATCATCGGGTCGCTGTCGCCGTCGCGGGCGGCGGACTTCGTCAGCTGCCCGCTGAAGTACCGGTTCCGGGTCGTCGACCGGCTGCCCGAGCCGCCGAGCCAGGCGGCGACGCGGGGGACGATGGTGCACACCGTCCTGGAGCGGCTGTTCGACCTGCCGGCCGCCGGGCGTACCCCGGCGGCGGCCGACGAGCTGCTGCCGGGGGCGTGGGCGGACCTGCGGGCCCGCGAGCCGCAGGTCGCGGCGATGTTCGCGGACGAGGACGAGCTCACCGCGTGGCTGGCGTCCGCGCGCGAGCTGCTCGCCGGCTACTTCGCGCTGGAGGACCCGCGCCGGCTCGCCCCGGCCGCGCGGGAGCTCTACGTGGAGCACGTGCTGGACTCGGGGCTGCGGCTGCGCGGCTACGTCGACCGGCTCGACGAGGCGCCGACGCCGGACGGCCTGGCGCTGCGGGTCGTCGACTACAAGACGGGGCGCTCCCCCGGCCCGGCGTTCGAGAACACGGCGCTGTTCCAGATGCGCTTCTACGCGCTGCTGCTGTGGCGGACGCGGGGTGTGGTGCCCAGGGAGCTGCGGCTGTACTACCTGGGGGACCGGACCTGGCTGCGGGTCACCCCGGACGTCGACGACCTGCTGGCGACCGAGCGGCGGGTGCAGGCGCTGTGGGCGGCGATCGCGCGGGCGCACCGCACCGGCGACTGGCGGGCGACGCCGAGCAAGCTGTGCGGCTGGTGTGACCACCAGTCCCGCTGCCCGGCGTTCGGCGGAACGCCGCCACCGCTGCCCCAGGCTCCGCTGGTCGACGACACCGCCCCGGCCGTCTGCGAGGCGGAAGGGTAGCGGTCGCCAGGGCCGGGCGGGCGCCGCCGGCCCAGGGGAATCAGGCACGATGCGTAGGTGCGGCGTGTCTGCGATCGTTCGTCCCCGGCCGGGCCGGCCTTGGTGGCCAGCCCGCGGCCGAGGGTGACCGGGACACCCCCGACCCGCCACGCGGCCACCGGCCAGACGACGGCCGGCCAACCGGTGGCCGGTCAACCAAACGGGCGAGCTAGGCGTCCGACACCCTGGCGGCGCGGCGGCGCTCCCGGCCCGGCCGGGGTCCCTGCCGGGTCGGCGCCGGCCATCGAACTCCAGGGCGCGCGAAAGGAAGACCGATGAGCCCAGTGCGCGGACGGGCCGCCGACAACGCGGCGGGCCGTTCGGGTGGGCCGCGCCTGGCCGCCCGGGCGGAGCGGCTGACGAAGGTCTACGGCTCCGGGGACACCGAGGTCACCGCGCTGCGCGGCATCGACCTGGACTTCCCCCGGGGCCGGTTCACGGCGATCATGGGGCCGTCCGGTTCGGGCAAGTCGACGCTGATGCACTGCCTGGCCGGCCTCGACACGGTCAGCGGCGGCCGGGTGTTCATCGGCGACGTGGAGCTCTCGCGCCTGTCGGACCGGCAGCTGACCCAGCTGCGCCGCGACCGCATCGGCTTCATCTTCCAGCAGTTCAACCTGCTGCCGACGCTGACCGCGGCGGAGAACATCACGCTGCCCCTCGACATCGCCGGGCGCCGGCCGGACAAGAAGTGGATGCAGCTGGTCGTCGACGCCGTGGGCCTGGCGCCCCGGCTGAACCACAAGCCGACCGAGCTGTCCGGCGGCCAGCAGCAGCGGGTCGCCTGCGCGCGGGCGCTGGTCACCCGGCCGGACATCATCTTCGGCGACGAGCCGACCGGCAACCTGGACAGCGCCTCCGGCGCCGAGGTCCTGTCGTTCCTGCGCGACTCGGTCCGTGAGCTCGGGCAGACGGTGGTGATGGTCACCCACGACCCGAAGGCCGCCTCCTACGCCGATGAGGTGATCTTCCTCGCGGACGGCCGGATCGTGGACACGATGCTCGAACCGACCGCGGACGCGGTGCTCGACCGGATGAAGAACCTGGACCAGCCGGGCCGCGGCCGCCCGGCCCGCCGGGGCACCGCCCCACCGCGCGGGGCCGGCCGCGGCGGCGCTCCGGCTCGTCGCGACACCGGCGGCGCGCGCGACGGCGGCACCCGCGACGGCTGGGAGGACGACGAGCGGCCGCCGATGCGGCGCCGGCCCACCGCGCCGCCCCCGGGCGGGGAACGGCGGCAGCCGACGGGCGCGAACCCGGCCCGGGTGCCCACCGGTCCCGCCGGCACCTCGGGGCGGCGCGGCACCGGAGCCGGCGGAGCTGGCGGGTACGCCGACCCGACCTACCGGCGCGGCACCGGGCCCGCGCGCGCCGGCCGCGGCGGCGCGGCCCGGCCCGGCCCGGGTGGCGACCACGACGGCCTGCCGCCGGTCCGCGCCGCCGGTCCGTACCCGGTCGACGAGACCGACGAGTTCCTGGTGCCCAGGCGCGCGGACGGCGGCCCCGCGGCGCAGCGGCGTGCCACGGGCGGTTACCCGCCCGCCGCACCGGGTGGCGGCTACCTGGCAGGCGAGCCGGTCGGCGGCTATCCGGTCGCCGAGCCGAACGGCGCCTACCCGGGCGGCGAGCCGGTCGGCGGCTACCCTGCCGGCGAGGACACCGCCGGCTACCCGCCCCCGGGACCGCCCACGGGCGAGCAGCCGCCCTGGCGTACCCCGTACCGCGGCGACGCCGACCTCCCACCCGCGCCGGTCCCGCCGGACGCGCGCAGGCACTACGGCGACGACGGTTCCCGCCCGGTCGACCCCGGCTATGACGACCGCGGCCCCTATCCGGCCGAGAAGGGCTACGGTCCGCCGGCCGGGGGCTACCCGCCGGACGCCGGCCGCGGCCAGGGCGGGTACGGCGCGGAGCCGGACGGCCGGTACCCGCGCGGCGGCCCCCCGCCCGACGACACCGGGTCGTACGGCGGTCCGAACGGCTACGGAGACCCCGTCGACGTCTACCGCCCGCGCCCCGCGCCCCGCGCCGGCTACCGGGCGCAGGACGACCACGGCGACCAGGACGGGCCGGAGGGCTACGCGGTGGACCGCTACGACGGACGCTACGAGACCGGTGGCTACGAGACCGGCCGGTGGACCTGAGCATGTTGCGTGCGACCCTGCGCAGCCTGCTCGCCCGCAAGCTGCGCCTGCTCCTCTCGGCGCTCGCCGTCGTCGCCGGCGTCAGCTTCGTCGCCGGCACGCTGGTGCTCACCGACACGCTGAACGCGACGTTCACGTCGCTGTTCGCCGGGATCACCCGCAATGTCAGCGTCGACGTGCGCGCCGTGAACAAGGTCGACCCGACGAACGACGTGGGCCGGCCCCCGCTGCCGGCGTCGTACGTCGACCAGCTGCGGGCGAAGTTCCCGAACGTGGCGGTGGTCGGCCAGGTGAAGGGGAGCGCGTCGCCTGTCGATCCGGCGACCGGCGACTCGATCTCCACGCCGACCACCCCGGGGATCGGGATCAACTGGACCGGCGGCCAGCCGACCTCGGTGCAGGAGATCGCCACCGGCCGGGCCCCCCAGGCAGGCGGCGAGATCGCGATCGACAAGGCCACCGCCGACCGCTACGGGTTCCAGCTCAACCAGAAGATCACGATCGACGTGGGCAAGGGCGAGGCGTTCACCCTCGTCGGCACGTTCCGGATGAACGGGCAGGACAGCCTCGCCGGCTCCCCCGTCACCGCCTTCACCCTGGCGGATGCCCAGCGCACGATGCTGCGACCCGACTTCCTCAGCGCGATCTACCTGGCGTCGGACGACGTCTCCCAGGACGAGCTCGCGAAACAGGTCGCCGCGGGGCTGCCGGCCGGCGCCGAGGCGATCACCGGTCAACAGCTCGCCGACGAGAACGCCAGCACCGTGCGCGAGGGGCTGGCGTTCCTGTCGACCGCCCTGCTGATCTTCGCCGGGATCTCCGTGTTCGTCGGCGCGTTCATCATCTTCAACACGTTCACGATGCTGGTCGCCCAACGGGTGCGGGAGCTGGCGCTGATGCGGGCGATCGGCGCGAGCCGCCGCCAGGTGCAGGTCTCGGTGCAGGTGGAGGCCGCGCTGATCGGGTTCCTCGGGGCCACGGTCGGCCTGGTGTGCGGGGTCGCGCTCGCGGCGCTGCTCCAGTCCGCCCTGGGCGCCTTCGGCGTCGAGCTGCCGGCCGGCGGCACGGTCCTGCTGCCGCGCACCGCCGTCGTGTCGTACCTGGTGGGCGTGCTGGTCACGTCCGCCGCGGCCGTCGTGCCCGCCCACAAGGCCGCGACCGTGCCGCCGATCGCCGCGCTGCGCGACTCGTACACCATCGCCACCCGGTCGCTGCGGGCGCGGGCGCTCCTCGGGGTCAGCGGCGCTCTGCTCGGCGCCGGGGCCGTCGTCGTCGGGCTGTCGCGGCCCGGCTCGTCGGGAACCCCGCTCGTCGGCGTCGGCGCGGGGGCGATCTTCCTCGGGGTCGCGGCGCTGTCGCCGGTGCTGGCCCGGCCGGTCACCCGCGTCATCGGGGCCGCGCTGCCGGCACTGTTCGGCGTGGTCGGGCGGATCGGGCTGCAGAACGCGATGCGCAACCCGCGGCGGACGGCCGCGACCGCGTCCGCGCTGATGATCGGCCTCGCGCTGGTCAGCGCGTTCGCCATCTTCGGCCAGTCGATCAAGGTGTCGGTGCGGGACACGGTGGCGAGCAGCGTCGGGGCCGACTACCTCGTGTTCAAGCCCAACTTCGAACCGTTCAGCGCGCAGCTGGGCCAGGCCGTCGCGAAACAGCCGGGGGTCACGGTCGCCGCGATCAGCGGCGGCGCGGCGCTCCTCGCCGACCAGAGCAGCCCGAACGACGTCTGGGCGGGCGACCCGGCGACGATCAGCGACCTGATGAAGCTGAAGGTGACCTCCGGGGACATCCACCTGCGCGAGGGCCAGGTGGCGATGGAGGCGGCCACGGCGGCCAAGGTCGGCGGCCGGGTCGGCTCGCCGGTGAAACTCACCTTCACCGGCGGGCAGGTGACCCTGACGCTTGCCGCGACGTTCACCGCCGGCCAGATCGCCCCCTCCGTGCTGATCACCCAGACCGAATGGTCCAGGCACGCGGCGACCGACGACGACTTCCTCGTCCTGGTCAAGCGAGGGCCGGACGCGGATCCCGCCACGGTCCGGTCCGCGATCGATGCGGCCGCGAAGGCGATTCCGGGCGTGACCGTCAACGACCAGGCCGAGTTCGTCGCCGAGCAGTCCAAGCAGGTCGACCAGATCCTCGGGCTGGTCTACGTGCTGCTCGCGCTCGCCGTCATCATCGCGCTGTTCGGGATCGTGAACACCCTGGCGTTGTCCGTCATCGAGCGGACCAGGGAGATCGGCCTGCTGCGCGCGGTCGGCCTGCGCCGCGGGCAGATGTGGCTCGTCATCGTCCTCGAGTCGGTGGTGATCGCGCTGTTCGGCGCGGCGCTCGGGGTCGGCGTCGGCAGCTTCCTCGGCTGGGCGCTGGTGACGGCGCTGAAGAGCCAGGGCATCACGAGCTTCGCCTATCCGACCGGCACGATCGTCGTGGTGCTCGTCCTCGGCGGCATCCTCGGCGTCGCCGCCGCCGTCTTCCCCGCCCTGCGCGCGGCGCGCATGAACGTCCTGCGCGCCATCTCCACCGCCTGAGGCCGGAATCCGACTCTCGGGTTGTCGTGTCGCTTTCCACGGAAGATGGCCGATCTGTACAATGTCGGCATCCCCCGCGTCCATTGGCGTGCGCCTGGTCAAGGGGGAGACGATTTTCTTCATCGAGGAGCTGCGGCAGACCGCCACCACTCAGTGGTGTCGTTCCGCGCACCGGTCGGACAACCGGGCCCGTTTCTACGGCCGGCTCGATGCCGCCCTGGAGCGCAGACTGCGCGACGCGGGACCGGAGAGCCTCGCGTGCCAGCGGCTGCGGCAACGCGAGGTACTAGGCCCCAAGGGCGATCCGTCCAGCCTGCCGAAAAGCACACTTAACGACCTGTTCGGGCAGTCCGCCGCGGACTCGTTGCTTTTCGGCATCCAACGGGAGCTGCGTGCCGCCCTGCCCTATTACGACGACGTCGGGCGATGCTCGGCCGAACTCGGGGTCTGGACCTACGCTCCCTACCGGGACGAATGGCTCACCGAGCTGACCCACCTGGAGGAACCCAGACCCCGGCACGCGGCGACGGCGCTGGTCTGGGCCGTCGCCGACTGGGCCCGCCATCACCACGCGGTCGCGGCCCATCTCGGCTTCACTCCCCCGGTGACCGCCGTCGAGGACCTGCTCGTGGTCAGCCGCGGGCGGCTCGACGCCGTGACCGCCGTCGGGTTGCTGACCCGGGTGAACAGGCTCGCCGTCACCGGGGAGCTCGACAGGGGCGGCCAGGTCCTCGGGCCCGTGCACGACGACCTGATGTCGCTCGCGTTCGACGTGGTCGACCTGCTGCCCGTCGTGGTCGACGAACTGCGCGCCGACCTCGACGTGTTGCTGCGCATCGCCGGGAAGCTGAACCCGGCGGGCCGCGGCCAGGTCGCCGAGGTGCTGGTTCCCGCGTTCGCCGAGGTCATGGAGGTGCTCTTCCCGACGCCCTGAGCACCGTCGTCGTCGACGGCGGCGACGATGACGGACTGCCCGTTACTGCCGGCTCCGGCTCGCGGCCCCCGACCGCATGGCGCCCGCCCGGATGGGATCATGCGGTGGTGAGCCCAGGAGAGCCGTACTGGGACTTCTTCGTCGTCCACGCGTGCGACGACGAAGCGTGGGCCAACTGGGTCGCCTGGCAGCTCGAAGAGGCAGGGTACCGGGTGCTGGTCGAGGCGTGGGACAACGTCCCGGGCTCGCGCTGGACCGTGACCCTCGACCTGGGCGTCGAGTACGCCGCCCACGTCGTCGCACTGCTCTCGCCCGCGTACCTGCGCGAGCCCCTCCCCCCGGCCGTCGAGGCGGCGCTCGCGCGGGATCCCGACGGGGCACAGCGCCGGCTGGTCCCGATCCTGGTGGCGCCCTGCCAGCCGCGGGGCCTGCTGCGCGCGCTGACGCCGATCAGCCTGGTCGGCCTCGCCGCCGACGCCGGCCGGGCCCGGTTGCGAGCCCAGGCCGCGGCAGTCGTGGCCGGTCGAACGCGACCGGCCGACGAGCCGGCCTTCCCGGGCGGATCCGGGCTGGGCCCGGCCCACCTCGGGGTCCGTCCCCCCGTCGGCACCCGCCCGGAGGCCTCACCGGAGTTCCCCGGCCCGTGGCCGGCGAGACCGGCCCCACCCCTCGCCCCGGCCACCGCCGCGCGTACCGGTGGCGGGACCGGGCCGCTGCGCGCGGCCTGCGACGAGCTCGCCGTCGAGATCGAGACGACCTGGCGGGCCGAGAGCCGCCGGCTGGGCCTCAACACCGGCCTGCTGCCCGTCACCTGGGCACCCGCCGACCCCGACCTGTTCCAGGACTGGGCCGACCTGAGGAACCTCGCCCAGGACGCCGTGCTGCGGTCGGCGCCGGAGACGTGGGCGGCCGGGCCGCACGAGCTCGCCGGCGGCCCCAACGACCTCGACGCCGTGCTGCGGCGGGTACCGACCAGGAGGCTGGTGGTACTCGGCGAGCCCGGCACCGGCAAGTCCACCCTGCTGCTGCGCGCGCTGCTCGACCTGCTGCGCCGCCGCCGGCAGGACGGCGGTCTGCCCGTCCCGGTGCTGCTGCGCGTCTCGTCCTGGGATCCGGACATCCAGCCGTCGTTCGACGCGTGGCTGGTCGGCCAGATCGCCGGCCACGCGACGCCGCGGGCGCGCTCCGACCCCGGGCTCGCCCGGCGGCTGCTCGACGAGGGGCTGCTCCTGCTGCTCCTCGACGGCTTCGACGAGATCCCGGCCGCCCACCGGCGTGGCGCGCTCGGGGTGATCAGCCACTACGTGGACGTCGGGCAGGAGCTCATCCTCACCTCCCGCGCCCGCGAGTTCCGGGACGCCGTCCATCCGCCCGGGGGGACCGGAACGCCGCTGACGGGAGCGGCGGGCGTCGAGCTTCGTCCCCTCGGGCGCGCGGCCGTCGCCGCCTTCCTGGGCGGCGCGTCGCCGCGGCCGCGCGCCGACCCCCGCTGGGAGCCGATCCTGCGCGCGTTGGACGAGACCCCGCCGCCGCCGGCCGTCGAGGCGTTGCGCACCCCGCTCGCGCTCACCCTCGCGCGGGCGGTCTATGCGCCGGCCGGCGGGGATGTGGCCGGCGGCGCGCAGCCGGCCGAGTTGCTTCGGCGCGATCTCTACCCGACGAGCCAGGCCGTGCTCGGCCGCCTGCTCGACGGGGCGATCCCCGCCGCCTACCGCCCAGGCGTGGGCGAGGGCACGCCGCGCCGCCGCCGGTGGACGCCCGAGCGCGCCGAGAGCTGGCTGACGTTCCTCGCGGCGCAGCAGCAGCACGCGCACGGCCGCCGCCCGGACATCGCCTGGTGGCGGCTCGCCGCGGCCGTGCCCCGCTCGGACAGGACCTGGCTGGTCTTCCGGGCCGCCGGGGTGTTCTGGGCACTCGCCGTGGTCGTGTTCGCGGTCGTCGTCCTGGCGGTCCGGCTCGCGTACCGCGACTTCACCCCGGTCCTCGGCTGGCCGTTCCCGACCCTGCTGGCCGGTCTGGCCGGGTGGGGAGGCGCGGTCAGCGGGCTCGTGTTCGGGTACGGCGGCGCGATGCGGTCGTGGGGCACCCGGGCCCCGGCGCGCGGGATCGGCTGGTCCCGGCCGCGCGGTGGCCCGCGGTGGCGGCGCCCGGCCGCCGTCGGCCTGTACGGGGCCGTCGGTGCCCTGCTGCCTGCGATCGCGGCGGGGACGCGGCCACGCGCCGGGATCGGCCTCGGTGAGCTGGCCGGCGCCGCGGTCGCCGCCGGTCTCGTCGTGGGCCTCGTCAGCTGGGCCCTGCGCGGTGTCCGCGCGGTCGAGGGCGTCGCGGCGAGCCCGGGCGCCGGGCCGGGCCCCTCGCTGGCCGCCGACCGGCGCGCCTTCCGGTGGCTGGCCGTGATCCACGGCTTCGGCTGGGTGGCGAGCGTGGGCCTGCTGTTCGCCCTGTGGGCCTACGGGTGGTCGCACGGCTCCACGGCCCGGTCCGCGCGCGTCGTGACGGTGTTCGCCGTCGTCGTGGGATTGCCGTGCGCCCTCGGCATCGCCGCCGGGAGGACCGCGTATGTGCCGTACGCCGTCGTCCGGCGCTCGCTGGCCCGGCGGGGCCGGCTCCCCCGGGACCTCGCCGCGTTCCTCGCCGACGCGGCGGAACGGACCGACGGCCTGCTGCGCCAGGTCGGCCCCGTGTACCAGTTCCGGCACATCGAGCTGCAGCGGCGGCTGGCACGCCACGCCGACGACCCGCTGGCCACCCGGCTGGCCGCCGAGGTCGCGGCGGACCTGCGCGGACGGCCCCTACCGGGCTCGGCGGCGCCGCTCGCGGTGCGCTGGCGGGCCGCCGACCCCTCGCTCACCCAGCCGTGGGCACTGCTGCGGCGGCTGGCGGCGAGCTGGGACGTCGCTACGTCCGCCCGCTGGGCCGCGCGGCCGGCGGACCTCGCCGGCACGGGGCGCGATCTGGTGGCCACGTTGCGCGCGGTGCCGACGGCCAGGCTCGTCGTCCTGGGCGGGGAGGGGTCCGGCCGCACGACCCTGCTCGCCGGCCTCGCGCTCGACCTGGCCGCCGCCCGGCTCCCGGCCGATCCCGTCCCGGTGCTGCTCCCGCTGGGCTCCTGGGACCCCGATCGCCACGACCTCGGCGGTTGGCTGGAGATCGAGCTGCGACGGCGGCACACCTGGCTCGCCGCGACCGACGCGGAGATCTCCGGCGCGCGTGTGCTCGTCGACAGCGGGAAGATCATGCCGCTGCTCGACGGGCTGGAGGAGCTCGCGCCCGCCGTCCGCGCGCGGGCCCTCACGCGGATCAACGAGTGGCTCGCCGAGGGTGCCCGGATCGTGGTCAGCTCGACGCCGGAGGCGTTCGCGGCGGCGGTGCGCTCCGGCGCCGGCGAGGTCCGGCTGCGGGGCGCGGCGGCGGTCGAGATCCGCCCGCTCGACCTCGCCGAGGCCGCGGCCTGTCTGGTCGGCTCCCAGCCCGGGCGGGCTCCCGGGCCCGGCGACGGCCACCGGGGCGAGCGGTGGGCGCCCGTGCTCGCCGCCGCCCGGCGCCAGCCGCGGTCCCCGGTCGCGGGCGCGTTGACGACGCCGCTGACCCTGGCCCTGGCGTGCGCCGTCTACGAGGACGCGACGGGCGATCAGAGCGTCGACGCCGACGCCGGCACCGGCCCGGGCGAGCTTCTCGACGAGAACCGGTTCGCGACCTTCGACGCGATCCGGGACCACCTGGCACGTACGTACCTGCGCCAGAAGCTCGACAGCCCCGGCGGCGGGAGCGCCCGTCGCGGCTCGCCGCACGGCAGGCGGCGGGCGTTGGCGTTCCTGGCGCACAACCTGGATACCAGGGTGCGGTCCACCAGCCTCGCCTGGTGGGAGATCCAGTCGGCCGTGCCGTGGACGTTGCTCGCGGCCGAGCTGGCACTGGCCGGTCTCCCGACGTACTACGGCTTCGGATTTCATGCCCCGGTGCTGGCCGTCGCCTACCTGCTGGTGGCCTTCGCCCTTGGCGCGGCGCTGAACCGGGCCGCGGCGGCGCCGGGACGCGCCCCGCGGATGGAGGACTACGCGCGCTTCGCCCGGATCGTGCCCCGGCCGCGGCGTGCCGCGCCTACCGCCCGGCGGTACGGGCCGCGCGCCGTGTGGCGCCGCTGCCGGCTGAACACGCTGGCCGGCACACCCGTCCCGCTCGTCGCGGGCTATCTGCTCGTGACGCTGTACGTGACCTCGGTCGACTCGACCGGGACCCTCGACCGGCCGCCGTGGTGGTCGCTCACGCTGGCCGCCGTCGGCTTCGGCGCCGTCGGCACGCTCGGCCTCACCGCCTGGGGGCGCTACACGCTCGCCCGCTGCTGGCTCGCGCGGCGCAGGCGGCTGCCGGCCGACCTGATGGCCGTCCTGGAGGACGCGACGGCGCTCGGCGTGCTGCGCCAGACGGGCGACGTGTGGGAGTTCCGCCATCCGGTGTTCCAACGCCAGCTGACCGCCGCCTGGACCGGCTCGGCACCCGACACCCGGCCGCCGGCGGCCTGACCTCCGAGCCGCCCGGCCCTACTGCCCCCGGCGGCGCAGGTAGCGCTCGAACTCGCGGGCGATCGCGTCACCGGAGGCCTCGGGCAGCGCCGTCTCCGGCTCCCGGGACTCCAGCGAGCGGACGYACTCGGCGACCTCGGTGTCTCCCGCCGCCAGCTCGTCGACCTGGCGCTCCCAGGCACGCGCCCGCTCCGGCAGGTCGGCGAGCGGGATCTCCAGGTCGAGCAGGTCCTCGACGCGGCGCAGCAGCGCGAGGGTCGCCTTCGGGCAGGGCGGGTTCGCGACGTAGTGCGGCACCGCGGCCCAGAACGACACGCTCGCGAGCTCCGCACGTGCGCAGGCGTCCGAGAAGACCCCGACTATCCCGGTCGGCCCCTCGTACCGGGACGACTCCAGGCCGAGGCGGGCCGCGGTCGCCGGGTCGCCGGCCGTGCCACTGATCGGGACCGGCCGGGTGTGCGGGGAGTCGGCGAGCAGGGCGCCCAGGGTGACGACCATGTCGCTGCCGAGGGCGTGCACGGCCTCGATGAGCTCGTCGGTGAAGCCCCGCCAGCGCATGTTCGGCTCGAGCCCGCGGATCAGCACCAGGTCGGTGTCGGACTTCGGCGGCCGGGCGACCGACAGCCGGGTCGTCGGCCAGGAGATCTTGCGGGCCTCGCCGTCGACGCCGCTGACCGTCGGCCGGTTGACCTGGAAGTCGTAGTAGTCGTCCGGGTCTATGGCACCGATGACCCGGGCGCCGTAGACCGTCTCCAGGTGTTCCACCGCCGCGGAGCTCGCGTCGGCCGCGTCGTTCCACCCCTCGAAGGCAGCGACGACGACCGGCGACCGGAGCTGTCCGACACCGGAGAACTCGATCACCTACCACCTCCCGCCGCCCGCCGGCGGCTCCCGTGACAGTGCCACCGTACGTCTTCCCGGCAGCCCCGCCCGTCGTGTGCCCCATATCGCCCCGCATCGGGGTACCCGGCCACCCGGCCGGTTCGAACCGCCGGTTTGCGCTGCGCTCCGGGGCTGGTCCGGTCAAGTCTGCCGTGCCCGGTGGACGGGCGCCGCACCGACCGGCGGCTTCTGCCGCCTCGTCCCCCCCGCCCCCGCCGGGAAGACCGATTTGTCCGCTGACGCCCACCCGTCCGGTCGCCTCCCGAGGGCCCTGGTGGCGCCGGTCACCTGGCCGGGCACCGGCCCGCCGGTACGCTTTCGGCGTGCGCCTCGACCTCGCCTCCGCCCTGTGACCGCCGCCGCCGCTGGCGCCTCCGAGCTTCCCGGCACCCCTGTCGCCGCAGGGCTTCCCGACGCCGTGGGGGACGCGCGGCCGGCCGCGGTCCTGTTGGACATGGACGGGCTGCTGGTCGASACCGAGCACCTGTGGACGATCGCCGAGGAGGAGCTGGCGGCGAGCTACGGCCGCGCGTTCACCTCGGAGATGAAGCACGCGATGCTCGGGCACGGCGTCGACACCGCCGTCCCGCTCATGCTGTCGATGCTGGGCATCGACGCGGACCCGGCGCAGGCCGCCCGCTTCCTGGTGGACCGCGCCGTCGAGCTGTTCAGGACCCCCGAACTGATCCTCCGGCAGCCGGGCGCGCCGGAGCTGCTGGCGGCGCTGCAGGCCGCCAGCCTGCCCACCGCGCTGGTGTCGTCGTCGTTCCGCTCGCTGATGGACCCGGTGCTCGACACCCTCGGCCGTGACCTGTTCACCGTCACGGTCGCGGGCGACGAGGTGGCGCGACGCAAGCCGTTCCCCGACCCCTACCTGGTCGCCGCCGCGACCCTCGGGGTCGACCCGGCCCGCTGCGTCGTGCTCGAGGACTCGACGACGGGGGCGTTGGCCGGCCTGCGCGCCGGCTGCCGCACCATCCTCGTTCCCTCCTCCCCCAGCCTGCCGAGCCTCGCCGAGGTGGCGGCCGCGACGGACGCCGCGCTGGCCACCGACGCGGCCCAGGCCGCGGCCCAGGTGGGGCGCCCCGCCGGCGCGGAGCCGGTGCCGGTGCCGGTGCCCGCAGGAGGGTCCCGGCCCGCGGCGGAGGACATCGCCGAGCTCTCGGCCCGTCTCCTGCGCGTCACCAGCCTGCACGACGTCACCCTTGACTATCTGCGCACGCTCATGGCGATCGCGCCCCAGGCCACCGCGCCCTAGCGCGCCGCCGGGTGGCCACGGTCCGACGGGCGGCGGTCCGCGGGGCGGCGGTCCGCACGCGACGCCGGGTACGGCCCCGACTGAGCCGGCTCGGCCGGCTCAGCCGGCGGTGTCAGAACGGCGGCCAGGGAATCGGCGGCCAGTCGTCGGAAGGATTCGGGAAGCAGCCATGGCCCAGCAGCCGGTCGACGCGGGCCGCGAGGGCAGCGATCTCGGACTGGGTGAGCAGGTCGTCGAGCCGGTCGCCGAACGGGCCGCCGAGCGCGGCGCGCAGGCCGTCGAGCAGGGCGCACTCGGCGTCGTCGAACGGCTGGCCGCGCCAGTTCCACAGCACGGTGCGCAGCTTGTCGTCGCCGTGGAACGTCACGCCGTGGTCGATCGCGTAGACCCGGCCGGACGGCGCGGGCAGCAGGTGGCCGCCCTTGCGGTCGGCGTTGTTGATGACGGCGTCGAACAGGGCGATGCGGCGCAGCCGCCCGTCGCCGGTGCGCACCAGGTCGACCACGTCGACGGTCTCGTCGACGTCGATCCACAGCTGCGCCATCCCGACGCCGAACGGGCCGTCCCGCAGCACGGTCGGCGGGACCAGCCCGTCGCCGAGCTGCTCGGACAGCTCGTAGGAGGCGTACTCGCGCGCGGCGAGCGTCCCGTCCGGGAAGTCCCACAGCGGCCGCTCGCCGCGCACCGGTTTGTACACACAGTGGGCCTCGGCGCCGGCGGCGCTCACCACGCAGAACAGGGTGGCGTTGCTCGCCTCGACCAGGCGTCCCTCGACGGTGATCTCCCCGGTGCGCAGCAGCTCGAGCGCCGCCTCGGCGGACAGTCCCCCGGCGTCGCTCGGCTCCAGCCCCGGCCGTGACGGCGACTGGCCCCGCGCGGCGGGCACGCTCGCGCCACCCGACCCGGCGCCACCGGGCGCCACGGCGCCTGGCCGGGCACCGCCGGCACCGGCGCCGGCGGTCTCGTCACCGCCGCGCCTGTCCGTCACGGGCCCAGGGCCGCCCGCTGCCGCGTCCACCGTCCTAGTCTCCCGCCCCGCCGTCCCGGCCTCGTCACCTGTGACCAGGCCCACTCGCCAACCGTCCCGATGTCCCCGCCCGGCCGCGCGGTCAGACCGGCGGGAAGACGCCGGCGCCGCCACCGACGACCGAGTCGCTCGACGCGTCGTCGTCCTCGGCCGGGCCGGCCTGGGCCGCCGTCGGGGGGCCGGCCGCCTGGCCGTTCTCGCCGTGCGCGCCCTCGGCCCCGGGCCGCGCGGGCTCCTTCGGCTTCGGGAGAAGGTCGTCGACGGCGCCGCCGAGGTCGTTGAGGCGCAGCGCGAACGGGCGGCGTTCCTCGTAGCGGATCACCGTGACCGAGCACGGGTCGACGTTGATCCGGTGGTACATGTCCAGGTGCATGCCGAGCGCGTCGGCGACGATCGCGCGGATCACGTCGCCGTGCGAGCAGGCGAGCCAGGTCGCGTCCTTGCCGAGCCGGGCGTTCCAGTCCCGCACCGCCGCGACCCCCCTGGCCTGGGTGTCGCGCAGCGCCTCCCCCTTCGGCCCGGGGAACGTCACCGCGCTCGGGTGCGCCTGCACGACCTTCCACAGCGGGTCCTTGACCAGGGTGGCGAGCTCCTGGCCGGTCCAGTCGCCGTAGTGGCACTCGCCGAGCCGGTCGTCGAGCTGGACCTCAAGGGGTGGGGTGCCCTCGGGCCGGGTGGCGGCGATGTGCGCCGCGGTCTCGGCGCAGCGGTCCAGCGGGCTGCTCACGACCGCGTCCAGCGGCACCCGGGCAAGCCGCCCCGCGACCGCCCGCGCCTGCGCCTGGCCCCGCTCGTCGAGGCCGACSCCGGGTGTCCAGCCCAGCAGCAGCTTCCCGGTCAGCGCGGTGAGCCCATGACGCACCAGCAGCACCGTCGACACCGGGTGCCTCCCTCGTCAGCCCGCCCGGCCACACGGCCAGGCAGGCTCACGCTACCGACCGCTTCCGACATCCGGGCGGTTCGAGTGGTTGATCGCGCTTGTCCGGACAGGCCCGAGGTGTGTCCGAGCCCCGCTACGCTGGCTGACATGCACAGCTGGCCGGCCTGTCCCGTTCCCACCCTGCCCGGACGAGGCCAGCGGCCACGGCTCGTCGACACCGCGACCGGCCGGCTCGAACCGGTCGGCCCAGGCGCGCCCGCCGGGATCGACGCGGGCGCCGAGCCGCCCGTGGTGACGATGTACGTCTGTGGGATCACGCCCTATGACGCGACGCATCTCGGCCACGCGTTCACCTACCTCACCTACGACCTGGTGAACCGGGTGCTGCGCGACGCCGGCTACCGGGTCCGCTACGTGCAGAACGTGACCGACGTCGACGACCCGCTGCTGGAGCGGGCCGCCCGCGACGGCGTCGGCTGGGAGGACGTCGCCGTGCGCGAGACCGACCTGTTCCGCGCCGACATGGCGGCACTGCGGGTGCTGCCGCCGGAGCACTACGTCGGGGTGGTCGAGGCGGTGCCGCTGATCGTCGACATGATCTCCGAGCTCGCCGCCGCCGGCGCGACCTACTCCCTCGACGGGGACGTGTACTTCTCGGTCGCCGCGGCGCCCCGGTTCGGCTATGTCAGCGGCCTGGACGCCGCGGCGATGCGCGAGCTGTCCGCCGAGCGCGGCGGCGACCCGGACCGGCGCGGCAAGAAGGACCCGCTCGACCCGCTGCTGTGGCGCGCCGAGCGGCCAGGCGAGCCGAGCTGGCCGTCGCCGTTCGGCCCGGGCCGGCCCGGCTGGCACATCGAGTGCTCGGCCATCGCCCGGCACTATCTGGGTGACGTGATCGACCTGCAGGGCGGCGGCGCCGACCTGGCCTTTCCCCACCACGAGTGCTCCTCCGCGCACGCCGAGGTCGCGACCGGACGCAACCCCTTCGCCCACCGGTACGTCCATTCGGGCATGGTCGAGCTCGACGGGCACAAGATGTCGAAGTCGCGGGGCAACCTGGAGTTCGTCTCGCGGCTGCTGGGCCGTGGCGTCGACCCGGCGGCGATCCGGCTCGCCCTGCTCGCCCACTCCTACCGCGAGGACTGGGAGTGGACCCCGGCCGAGCTCGCCGCCGCCGAGGCGCGGCTGGCCCGCTGGCGGGCCGCGGTGGCCCTGCCGACCGCGCCGGACGCCACCGGTCTGCTCGCCGAGGTGCGCGCCGCGCTCGCCACCGGCCTGGACACGCCGGCCGCGCTCGCCGCCGTCGACCGGTGGGTCGACGGCGCCCTCGCGGCCAGCGCGCCGCCGGAAAGCGACGACACGGACACGCCGGTGCTTACCCGGATGCTGGTTGACGCGCTACTCGGTGTAGACCTTGACGTGGTGCAGACGTAAAAGGGGGCTGGAGTATGGCGCCGCACCACCGCGACCCGCCCGGCGACGGGGCCGACGCGCCTCAGCCCGCCTTCGATGTCGTCGCCCGGGGCTATGACCCCGAGCAGGTCGACGGGTATGTGCACACGCTGTGGCAGTACTCCAGCGACCTGACCGCGCGGGTCGCCGCCGCGGAGGCGGCGCTGCGCCACGAGCGGGACCGGCGCGCGGCCGACGACCTCGACGCCGCCTCCCGGCTGGGCGAGCGGATCGGCCGGATGCTCGCGATCGCCCAGCAGATGGCCGACGAGATCGTCGCCGGCGCCCGGCTGGTCGCCGAGCAGACCCTTCACGAGGTGGTCAGCGACGCCGGGGCGCACCACCCGATCACGCAGGAGGCCCGCCAGCAGGCCGACAAGCTGCTCGCCGACGCCGTCGCCGAGGCCCGCAGGCTGGCCAGGGAGCGCCACGAGGACCTCGAGGCCGAGATCTCCCGCACGGCCACGTCGCTGGAGTCGCTGCGCCGCCAGCAGGGCGAGCTGCTCGGCGCGATGCTGCGGCTGCGCGGCCTGGTCGCCTCGGACGACATGGAGCGCGCGGTCGGCGACCTCGCCCGGGCCGGCGCCGAGGCACCCCCCGATGACACGGAACGGCCACCGACCCGCCCAGGTGACGCGGCCGGCCCGCCGCCCGCCGCCCCGGCCGAGCCCAAGCCCACGTCCGGACCCACGCATACCGCCCCGCGGTCCCGCGCGGCGCCGGCACCGTCAGCTGCCTCAGCCGACGGCAAGGCGTCCGGCCGGCCGCCACGTCCCGCGACGTCACCGCCGGGCGAGGCCGCGCGGCCGACGGCACCGGCGGGGGCAGCGGGAGCGGCGCACCAGACCGGGCCACGGCTCGGCGGGCGCCACCGCGCCGCGCGCGGGCCGGCCGTGACCGACATCCTCGACGGCGAGCTCTACCCCACCGACTCCACGCCGGTCAGCCCGCCCACCGGCCCCATGCGCCGCGGCGTCGACGAGGAGATCGTCGACGCCGAGATCGTCGACAGGTGAGCCTGTCGATCGACGGCTGACCGCCGGCGCCCGACAGGCCGCGAGGCGCGCGGCGCGAGACCGCAGGGACCTGACACGGGCCGACGGCGTCCGGCACCGCCGAAGCCGACCCGGAAACGGCCCATACCGACCCCGGCGCGGCGGTGGTCAGGCTACCGGGACACCAGCCGGGGCTGGTTACGCTTCGGGCATGCCGGACCAGACCTCCCCTGCTCCCGACGCCCGGAGGACCGTGGGCGCGCGCGGCTCCGCCCCCGTTTCGGACGCTCCCGCGGACCAGCGCCCGTCGACGTCCGGGGCCGGGCCCTCGGCGGCCGACCCGCTGTTCGACGCGTTCTGCGCGGCGGGGCTGTGGCCGGGGCTCGGGCGGACCACCGCCTCCCGGCTCGCCGCCGCGGGCATCCGCCGCCCCGACGACGTCGACCTGGCCCGGCTCGGCGCCGTCGAGGGAGTGAGCGGGCCGCGGGCGCGCCGGCTGCTGGACACGTTCCGCGCCGCCTCCGGGCGCTACGAGGTCGCCGAACTGCTCGCCGCGGCCGACCTGCCCGTGCGGCTGGCCCGGGGGATCGGTGACGAGCTGGGCGCCCGGGCGGCCGACGAGCTGCGCGCCGACCCCTGGATGCTGCTGGTCGGCGGCGAGGCCGAGCTCACCCACGCGGACCGGCTGGCCCGGTCGATGGGGCTGGGGCGCGATGACCCGCGCCGCGGCCCCGGGGTGCTCGTCCACCTGCTCGCCAGGGCCGCGGCCCGCGCCGGGGACACGGCGGGGCCGACCGCGGCGGTGCTGACCGCGGCCACCCGCGACGGGGTGAGCGACCCGGCCGCGGCGCTCGCCGACGCCGCCCGGGACGGCCGCCTCGTGCTCGTCGACGACCGGATTGGCCTGGAGCGGTACGCGATGGCCGAGCAGGCCATCGCCGACGGCATCGAACGGCTCACCGCGACGGCCGAGCCCCTACGCCCGGGCGGGCGACGTCGCCCCCGCTCACGCCCGGGCGCGCCCGGGGACGGCGGCCCGGCCCCGGCCACCGACGGCGACGATGACGACCAGGCCTCGGCGCACCTGGAGGCCGAGCTCGACTTCGGCCTCGACACGGACGGCGCCGGCCAGCTCGGCGACACCGCCCAGCCGGCCGGCGGGGACGCCGATGACGTCGCGGACGCCGCACCCGGCGAAGGCGGCCCCGCCGTCCTCGCCGGACCGGCGACCGGAGCGGCGGGCGACGCCGAGGAGGACCCGACCCACGGGCTGGACGAGGTCCAGCTGGCGGCGGCGCGCACGGCGCTGGCCGTCGGGGTCAGCGTGCTGACCGGCGGCCCGGGCACCGGCAAGAGCCGGACCGTCGCCGCCGTCGTCGGCCTCGCCCGCGCCGCTGGCGCCGAGATCGCGCTCGCCGCGCCCACCGGCCGGGCGGCCAAGCGGCTGGAGGAGCTCTGCGACACCCCGGCGAGCACGCTGCACCGGCTGCTCGGCGCCCAGGGCAGGAACGGCGGGTTCACCCGCGGCGAGCACTACCCGCTCGACGCCGACCTGGTCGTCGTCGACGAGGCGTCGATGGTCGACGCGGAGCTCGCCGCCGCCCTGGTGGAGGCCTGCGCGGACGGCACCCATCTGCTGTTCGTCGGCGACCCGGCGCAGCTGCCGAGCATCGGTCCCGGCCAGCTGCTCACCGACCTGATCGAGTCGGGGGTGGCGCCGGTGACGGAGCTCTCCCGGCTGTACCGGCAGTCCGCCGGCGGGGCGATCGCGCAGCTGGCGACGGCGGTGCGCGGCGGCGAGCTGCCGCCGCCCGTAGACGGCCCGGAGCGGGAGGTGGTCGTCGTCATGGCCCGCTCCGCGGGAGAGGCGGCGCACCGGGTCGTGCAGCTGGTCACCGACTCGATCCCCCGGGTGCTCGGGATCGTGCCGGCCGACGTGCAGGTCGTCACGCCGGTGCACGCGGGCCCGGCGGGGACGGTCGCGCTCAACACGGCCCTGAAGGCGGCGCTGAACCCCGGCCCGGGGACGGTGGGCGGGTTCGACGTCGGCGACCGGGTGGTCGCGACGGCGAACCACCTGGACGTCGGCTTCGCCAACGGCGAGATCGGCGTGGTCACGAAGCTCGCCGACCGCGGTGGTTTGCTCGTGACGTTCCCGGGGGGCACGCTGGAGGTGCCGGCCGGCGTGCTCGGCGACCTGCGGCACGGCTGGGCGGTCACGGTGCACCGGGCGCAGGGCAGCGAGTGGCCGGCGGTGGTCACCGTGTTCCCACCGGAGGCTGGCCGGATGCTCAACCGCCCGTTGGTCTACACGGCCATCACCCGGGCCCGCGGTCACCTGTCGATCGTGTCCGTCAACGGCCCGGCACTGCGCCAGGCCGTCCGTACGGCCGGCGGCCGGCGCCGCATGACCCTGCTCGCGCCGCTGCTCGCCGGAGCCGAGGCGGGCGAGCCCACCGAGCTGGACGAGGACGGTGACGTCGACGTCACCGCCCCGGTGGCCGGTGCCGCGGGTGGCCCCCGACGCGTGACCGAGACCGTCGGGTGAGCCACGACCCGCCGGCCGGGCAGCCGCGAGCCGGCGGCCACGGGCGCCCCGCCCGGCGCCTGGGCCGGCCGGTCGCGGGCGCCGCCGGACCAACCGGGACCGGGCAGGGACGGCGGCCGCGTTGGTCCATTCGGGGCCTCGGTAGCGTCCGTGGCGTGAACATGGATTCATCCGCGAGCCCGATCGTGTACCCGTCGGGCGACCCCACCGCGACGACGGAGCCGAGCCCGGCGGAACTGACCGCCACGGCCGTCCCCACGCAGGCCTCGGCCCAGCCGCCCGCCGACACCGCGGCGACCGCCACCGTCCCGCGCCAGGCGCCGCCGGTCGATCCCGGCCCGCTGCGCCGCCGGGAACCGGCGCCGCCCGCGTCCCGCGTCCCGGCCGCCGGCGTCCGGGAACCAGCCCTCGCGGCGGGTTCCGCGCAGGCCGGCCCCGTCTCGGCCGGCGCCTCGCCCGACAGCGGCCAGGACACCCCGTCGGGCGGGACCCTGGACCGCGCACACGACGGCGCGGGTGGCATGGACGGCGAGGACGGCACGGGCCCGGCCGCCGGCACCGGTGGGCCGGCGGGCGCCGCCCGCCGCCTCGGCGGGTGGCTCACGGCGGTCTGGGTGAAGCTGGCCGCCCGGGCGCGGCGCAGCCCGCTGGCCGCGCGGGTCGGCGGACGGCTGCCGCTCATCCTCATCGCGGCCGCGGTCCTGATCGGCGGGGCGCTGCGGTTCGCGACGACCAGCCACCTGTGGCTCGACGAGTCGCTCACCGTCGAGATCGCGCACCGGCCCGTCGGGGGCCTGCTCGCGGCGCTGCGCCACGACGGCGCGCCGCCGCTGTACTACCTGCTGCTGCACGTCTGGATCAAGGTGTTCGGCGACGGGGACGTCGCCGTGCGGGCGCTGTCCGGGGTGTTCTCGCTGGCGACCCTGCCGCTGGCGTGGGCCGCAGGCCTCCGGGTCGGCACGCTCGCGGCCGCGCACGGCAACGGCGACGAGGCCACGCCGCGCCGGGTCGCCCGCGCGACGCTGCTGCTGTTCGTCAGCTCCCCGTACGCGATCCGCTACGGCAGCGAGACCCGGATGTACTCGATGGTCGTCCTGCTGGTGCTCGCGTTCGGGCTGGCGCTGCTGCGAGCGCTGGACCGGTCGTCACGCTGGCGGCTGGCGCTGCTGACGCTGACGACGGCGGCCCTCGTCTACACGCACTACTGGACGTTCCTGCTGATCTTCACGGTGGCCGCGTTCCTGCTGCTGCAGTCGCGGCGCCGGCCGCTCTACCGCCGCCCGGCGCTGCGCGCGTTCGCCGCGATGGCGGCCTCGGCCGTGCTGTTCGCCCCGTGGATGCCGTCGTTCCTGTTCCAGATGCTGCACACGGGGACGCCGTGGGCGCCGCGGGTGCAGGCGCAGGTGCTGCTGGACACCGTGTTCGACTGGGCCGGCCCGCAGTCGACGGGGGCACTGCTCGGCCTGGTGCTGCTCGGCGGGGCGCTCATCGGCCTGACCGGCCGGCCGACGAGCGGCCGGGAGCTGGTCGTGAAGCCCTCCGGGCGGATGCCCGGCCGCTACCTGGCCGCCGTGTGGCTCGTTCCGCTGACGCTCGCCTACGTGGTGAACATGTTCGGCGGCAGCGCCTACGCGGAGCGCTACACCGGGATCTCGCTGCCCGCCTGCCTGATGCTCGCGGCACTGGGCGTGTCGATCCTGCCGTCGCGGCGCTGGCGCAGCGGGGTGCTGGTCGTCGCCTCGCTCGCGGGCCTCATCGGCGGTTTCCAGCTGGCCAGGACGGAGCGCACCCAGGCGAGCGAGATCGCCGCGGAGATCGCCAAGCAGGCCAGGCCAGGTGATGTCGTCGCCTTCTGTCCCGACCAGCTCGGCCCCGCCGTGCACCGGGCGCTGACCCGCCTCGGCGAGACCGACCTGCGCGAGGTCGCCTACGCGGACCCCACCGGCCCAGCGCTCGTCGACTGGGTCGACTACGCCTCCCGGATGCAGCAGGCCAACGGCGACGACTTCGCCCGCTACCTGGACACCCTCGCCGGGCCGAGCCACGCGATCTTCCTGGTCAAGGCGGACGGCTACCGTTTCCTCGAGGGCTCGTGCAGCCTGGTCTCCGAGCAGCTCAACGTCCGCCGCGACCGCAGCGTCGCCGTCAACAAGAAGCCGCTCTACGAGGGCGCCTGGCTGGAACGCTTCACCACCCTGCGATGACCGTCCGGGCCGTCAGTCGTCGGCTGGCGGATCCGCGGCGTCCGTGTCGGCCGGCTCCGGGCCCGGGCCCGGAGCCGGGGCCAGGGTGGTCGCGATGGCGAGGACGAGGAGGGCCATCGGCAGGGTGTAGTGGTTGAAGAACGACTGCTTGTTCAGCTCGACCACGGTCAGCAGGACCAGCGCGCCGCCGGCGGCGAAGCCGGTCGCGTCGCCCCGCGCCCGCCACGCCAGCAGGTAGACGGCCGCGAGCGCCACCGCGGTCGTCCCGAAGCCGAGGTCGACGCCGAAGTGATGCGCCCAGCCGGTCACCGACAGCGAGTGGTCGAGCACCGGGTAGTCGAGGTTGGTCCGCACGGCGTCGTGGAAGAAGGCGCCCGGGTCGTCGAGCACCCAGGGCGCCACGAACACGAGGGCGAGCCCGCACGCCGCGGCGGCGCGCCGCCTGCCGAACGCGGGCCACACCGCCGCCACCGGGACCAGCAGGACGACGTGCTGTTTGCTCGCCAGCGCCACCGCGAACGCGACGACGGCGAGGGCGCCCCTCCCCCGGCACGCCGCCCACACCATCACGGCGAGGCAGGCGACCAGCAGCGGCTCGGTCCACGACTGCTCCAGCGCGTAGCAGGACTCGGGGAAGACCAGCACCAGCAGCGGGACGACGGGCATCCACGGCGCGCCGGGCCGGCCGAGCGCCCGGACGGCGTAGACCGCGACGACGAGCGCGGCGAGCAGCCCGTACCGGACGTCGCCGAGCAGGAGCCGGAACGGGGCGAGCAGCACCGACGTGGCCGGTAGATAGGGGTAGACGTCGACGAGCCCGCCGTGCAGGTCGCCGGGCTGACCGGTCAGCCACACCTGGTGGTACATGTTCACGCCGTCGACGAGCCCGCGCGAGGACGCCTGCAGCAGGTGGAACACGTCGATCTGCGGGTCGGGGGCGGCGAGCACCGTCG
Source organism: Pseudofrankia sp. EUN1h (assembly GCF_001854645.1). Classification (NCBI taxonomy): domain Bacteria; kingdom Bacillati; phylum Actinomycetota; class Actinomycetes; order Frankiales; family Frankiaceae; genus Pseudofrankia; species Pseudofrankia sp. EUN1h. Next base: position 100,943 of record NZ_MBLN01000058.1, read on the forward strand.
CGACGCCCGCGGCGACGGCGAGCGCCACCACGGCCCCGAAGGCACGCCGGCCGCCCAGCACGCCGAGCCCCCAGGACAGCGCCGGCGACCGGGGCGCCGGCCGCTCGGCCAGCACCAGGCCCGCGACGACGCCGGCCGCGGCGAGCAGCCCCGCGGCGATGGAGCACCAGTCGGCGACCTCGGCCCACCCGCCGGAGCCGTAGTACCGCGGGTGGCGCAGCGGCGGCCCGAGACCCACCACCAGCGCGACGGCGGCCCAGGTCAACCGCCACGACAGCCACGAGGTCGGCCGGCCGAGCCGGCGGGCGGCGAGCCGCACCGGCCGGCCAAGCCAGCTCGCCGGACCCCGGCTGCCACCGAGCAGGGCGACCGTGGCCGCCGCCACCCCCCAGCCGATGAGCACCGCCGAGATCGCCCAGCCGCCGTACCGGCCGTCCTTCGCCGCGATCCCGACCGCGAGCGCGCACCACGCGGCCACCAGCCCAGCGACCGGTCTCGTCACCGCCGCCGACTCGGACGCCCCCGCCGGCGACGCCGTCCTGGGCGTCTCGGGCATCGACGCCTCAAGCGATGCCTCAGGCGTCTCGGGTGTCTCAGCCGTCATGCCGGCTCCGGCGGGATCCGGGCTGACGCACCCGGACCACGCGGACGGTGACGACGCGTGCATCGCGGACGGGTGAGGCCATGACGGCACCTTGCCAGACCGGGCCCAGCCCCTCCCGGCCGGCGCCCCGCCGCACAGCGGCCAGCCGGCCACCCGGCGCGCCGGGGTGACGAGATGGTGGGTGGTGGGTGGTGGGCGCAACTGGCCCGGCACGTCGCACGGCCCGGCGATCAACCCGGGGCGATGACACGATCACGGCTGGTGCGCAAGGGAAGCTCCTGCGGCCTGACGGCCAGGGACGCGGGAGGCGCGAACCGGTACGCCCAGGCGGCCCGGGAAAGGGCGCATGAAAGACTGTGCGCGCGTGCCGGCCAGCGGTCGGCGGCGCCACCTCGCCTGCCCCCGACGGTGGGCGAGCGGCCGCGAGCGCACCAGACCACCATCAGCAAGAGTGCCGTGAAACACCTCCTGCCGACGCGGAAACCGGGACGGGACCACAGATGGACCCATCCGCCAGGCGGTGGGAACGCAAGGTTCGGGTGGCATCTGCCCCCGACGGACAGGGACGGAGAGGACAGACCGTGACGGACGTCGCGGTCCGGCCGGCGGAGCGAATCCCCGAGCCGGTCGACACGCCGGGGCCGCGCCCCGGGCGCGCGGATCGGATCTACCAGGCCGTGATGCTGCTGATCCTGGCGGTCGCGGTGGTGGTGCGGTTCACCGCCCGCCAGGACCTGTGGCTCGACGAGGCGCAGAGCGTCGCGATCGCCCGGCTGCCGCTGACCGGCGACGGGCCGACCATGATCACCGGTCTGCGCGAGGACGGCTCGCCACCGCTCTACTACCTGATCCTGCACGTCTGGATCAGCCTGTTCGGCACCGGCAACTCGGCGGTGCGGGCGCTGTCGGCGATCACCAACCTGATCGCGGCCTGGCCGCTGTACCTGCTGGGCCGCCGGGTCATCGGACAGCGCGCCGCCCAGCTCGCCGTGGTCTTCTACATCACCTCGCCGTTCGCGCTGCGGTTCGCGACCGAGACCCGGATGTACAGCCTGATCGTCCTGCTGACCGCGCTCGGGGGCCTCGCCATCGAGCGGGCGCTGCGCAAGCCCACGGCGCTGTCGGTGGCGTACGTGGCACTCGCGGCCGGCTCGCTGGCGCTCACTCACTACTGGTGCCTCTACCTGCTGCTGACCGTCGGCGGCTGGCTGGTCCTGCTGTGGTGGCGCCCGAAGCTCCTGTTCGGCAGGGCCGACCGTTCCGACGACGGGCAACCGGGCGGCGGCCCGTCCGTCGACCCGGCCACCCAGGACGCCGTCGACGTCGGCCTGGCGCTCGCGGGGCTGCCGGCGGGCAGCATCGCCGCCGATCCGGCGCCGCTGCCGGGAACCGGCGCCGCGGCCGCCAGGGCCGCGCGCCACTCCGCCGCCGCCGCGGCGGCGCGCATCGCCGCCGCGACCGCCCGGCCACGGTTCCCCGCCGCCGGCCGGCGCGGAGCGTTCGCGGCGGTCCTCGGCATCGTCTGCGGCGCGATCGTCTTCTCCCCGTGGCTGGGCGAGTTCCGCTTCCAGTCGGCGCACACCGGCACCCCCTGGGGTGAGCCCGCCAGCTTCGCGGCCATCTCGCACGCCTACGGCCAGTGGGCCGGCGGCCCGTCGACGGTCGGCCGGATCCTGCTGCTGTTCATCACCTGCCTGGTCGCGCTCGGCATCGCCGGGCGGGGCCTCGGTGGCCGGTTCGTGCTGATCGACCTGCGCGGCGGGGAGCCGGGGCGCACCCTCTTCCTGCTGTCCACGGTGACGCTGCTGGTCGCCGTCGCCGCCGGCAAGGTCGTCGGCAACGCCTGGGCCGACCGGTACACGGCGACGGCGTTCGTTCCCTTCCTGCTCGTCGTCGGCCTCGGGGCGACGGTCGTGCGCCACCAGCGGTTCGTCCGCGTCACGGTCGCGGTCTGCGCCCTGGCAGGGGTGGCCGGCGGATACGCCGACGTCCAGATGCAGCGCACCCAGGCCACCGACGTCGCCTCGGTCCTCAAGCGGGAGGCCAAGCCCGGCGACCTGCTGCTGATCTGCCCCGACCAGCTCGGGCCCGGCCTCGCCCGCACGATCCCGCCTGGTCTGAACGTGCACCTGATCCCGACGTGGGGGCCGCCGGACCGGGTCAACTGGGTCGACTACGAGGAGCGCAACCAGGCCGCCGACGGCGTCAAGCTCGCGCAGCGCGCCCTGGCGGAGGCCGGCGGCCACACGATCTTCATGGCGGACTCCGGCGGCTACCGAACCTACGAGACGCTCTGCCTGCAGATCCAGACCGAGATCCAGAACAAGCGGCCGAAGGCCAGCCTGGAGATGGAGCAGGGCAAGCCGTCGGAGGTGTACGAGAACTACCAGCTCGTACGGTTCCTTCCGCCTCCGTCATGACCGACACGCCGGACGGCGGGCGGGCGGCCATGTCGCGGCCGCCCGCTGGGTCCGCGACCACGGACGACGACGACGAGGACGAGGACGCCACCGTCCCGAGCTTGGGCGAGGCTGGCGCCGTGGCCGGTCCCCGGTTCGAGCCGTACGCGGCCGCGGCGGCGCGGCCGGTGGAGCGACGGACCTCCGGTGCGCACCGCGCGACGCGCCGGGAGGGCGAGCGGTCCGGCCGCTACACCGACGAGATCGACAACATGCTGGTCGTGCTCGCGGACCCGGCGACCGCCCGCGGCGGCACCGCGGCCCGGCACCGGTTCGGCCTGTCCGACGGCGTCGCCCCCGACGTCGCCCGCGGCGGCCGGCTCTCCCGCTGGTACATACCCGAGGCGGCCGTCGCCTGGGTGGCCGGCCGGGTCGTCGTCGCCGCGGCGCTCGGCCTGGTCCACTTCCTGGCCGGTTCGGTCTCGGACAACGGCGGCCGGCTCGACCACTCCGGCCTGCTCGGCTGGGACGCCGGCTGGTACGAGAGCATCGCCACCCACGGCTACGGCGGCGCCGGCGAGGAGAGCCGCCGGTTCTTCCCGCTGCTGCCGATGCTGGTGCGCGCCCTGTGCACGCTGCCCGGGCTCTCCGGCCACGAGGGCGCGGTGCTGCTGGTGGTCGTCAACGCGCTGGCGTTCGCGCTCACCGTCCTGCTCGCCCGGCTGGCCCGGGCCGAGGGGTTCCCGGACCCGGCGATCCGCCGGGTGATCTGGCTGTCGGCGCTGGCCCCGCCCGCGTTCGTGCTGGCGATGGGCTATGCCGAGGCCCTGGCGATGGTGCTCGCGGTCGGGGCGTTCCTCGCCGCGCGGTCCGGGCGGTTCTGGCTCGCCGCGCTCGCCGGGCTCCTCGGCGGGCTGTGCCGGCCGCTGGGCCTGCTGCTGGTCGCGCCGATGCTGATCGAGGCGGCCCGCGGGCCGCGCTCGGCGTCGCCGCGCTGGTGGCTGCCGAGGTTCGCCGCGGTCGTCGCCCCGGCGGCCGGTGCCGGGATCTACGTGGCCTGGTCGGCGACGACGTACCACGACGGCCTCGCGCCGCTGACCATGCAGCGCGACGCCGCCCGCCACGGCGCCGCCGGCAACCCGCTGTCGGTGCTGTGGGACGCGGCGCAGGGCACGCTGCACGGCGAGGTCGGCACGGGGTTGCACGTGCCGTGGCTGCTGCTCGCGCTGGTCGCGCTGGTGCTGATGGCCCGGCTGCTGCCGGCGAGCTATCCGGTGTGGTGCGGGCTGGTGCTGCTCACCGTGTTCACCGGCTCGAACCTGGACTCCTCGGAGCGGTACGTGTTCGGCGCGTTCCCGTTCGTCCTGGTCGCGGCGCTCGCGCTCGGGCGCCGCACCGTCTGGCCATTCGCCCTGGCGATCTCGGCCACCGTGATGACGGTCTACGCCACCCTCGCGTTCACGCTCGCCTACGTGCCATAGGCCAGCCGGCATCGGCCGGGCACCGGGCCGATCCGCCTCGGGCGCCTCGGGCGAGGTCGGTCCCGAGGTCAGGTCGGGAGGTAGCCGGGCAGGCTGCCGGGCCGGCGGCGGCGGCGCAGCACCACGCGCCGCGAGCCGTCGGGAAGCAGCCGCAGCCGCTCGAGCTCCCAGCCTCCGAACTCGGCATGCATGGTCAGAACCGTCTGCGCCGTCCGCCGGTCCGTCCACGGCGGCAGGTACAGCCGCTGGTACTCCAGCTCCATGTGTCGACACGGTAACGGCCAGGTAGATCTCGAGGGTACGTTTCGCGGTGACTTGAGGCGGCGATGACACGTCCCACCCCGTGGCATCTACCAGGTCACTCGCCCGGATGCGCTGCGTCGCGCACCCGCCCACGCGCCCCGCCCGATCGGTTACCCTCCGTAGTCGATATCCATGGCGTCGAATTCCACGATGTCGCCCTTGCCGCCGCCACGACCCGACTTCCGAACCAAGCCGTCAAGATCTTTTTCCGGAGTCTGCGGGCTGTCAACGGCGTGGACAACGCTGCGCGGCACGCCACCGAGCCACCGGGCCACCGGCCGCGCGCCGCGATCCGCCAAGATCCCATCTACCGCGCGCGCTCGATCCCCACCGGCCTTCACGCAGCGAACCGTGGTCGATGGTCGCGTCCCTGAACACCCTCATCAGCCACGATTCGCGACCAGCGAGCCGATCGTGGTCGATGGTCGCGTCCTGGGAGGCGACCATCGACCACGATCGGCGGCCGCCGGGTCAGTCAGAGCGCGTAGGTACGCAGCAGGGCGAGGGTTTTGGCGGCGTCGGGGCCGGAGGTGGCCAGTCCCGAGGCCTCGGGCGCGAGACGACGGGCGGCGACGCGGCAGAAGGCCCCTGCGGGACCACTGATCACCAGGTCGGCGCCGGCCGGTCCGTACTCCCAGACGGTGACGCCGTCCGGGGCGATCAGCTCGCAGCGAACCGTCGGTGCCTGCTCGCCGGCGACGGCGAACGCGTATGGCAGGGTGCGGTGCGCGAGCCAGGCGACGTGGCGGAGCCGGTCGGTGTCCGGGAACGGGATCGCGAGCGGCTCGACGATGTCCAGGCCGTGCGCCCAGTGCTCGGCGAGCCGGGTGGTGGCGAGCGCCGCGGGTCGCAGCGGCGCCGCCACCCAGGTGACCGGCCTGTCCGGGTCGGCCCGGCGCAGCGCCTCAAGGGCGGCGGTCCTCGCCGCCTGCCAGCGGGCGTACACCCGGGCGGGATCCTCGCGCTCACGGCTCACCCAGGCGTCCATCGCCTCGTCGACCGAGGTGGTCTCGTCCACCCCGCCGACGGACCCGAGGGCGCCGGCCGGGCCGGCGGCGATGGTCTCGACCACCGTCTCGTCGGTCTGCGCCAGGTGGAGCACGACGTCGGCGACGCTCCAGCCGGCCGCCGCCGAGGGCGCCGTCCAGGACGCCTCGTCGAGGCCGCCGAGGATCCGGTCGAGGTTGTCCAGCTCTACTTCCAGATCGTCGAAGATCTGCATGCGCGAAGCCTAGGCTCCACAGCCACGGCGGCGCCAGAACGTCGCTAGCCGGACAGCGGACAGCGCCGAACGCCGGCCGCCACGCCACGCCACGCCGCCTCACGGCCTCGGCCCGCCGCGTCGGCCGCCGTCTGACCCCGCGACCGGGACGGGTTGTCGGGATCAGGCCGACATGCGGCTGGCGACGTAGTCGAGGGCGTCGGCGACGCCGCCGGGGCTGGCGCAGGCCGCGGCGATCTCGTCGAGCGAGATGCCGAGAACGGTGGCGAGCGCGGCGACGGTGAAGAACGCGGGGGTCGGGATCCGGCCGGACTCGATCTTCCGGATGGTCTCGGCCGACACGCCGGCGAGCTCGGCGACGCGCACCATGCTGCGCTCACCGCGGGCGGCCCGCAGCAGCGCCCCGAGCCGTTCGCCCCGCGCGCGCTCATGGCTGGTCAGCGGTGTCCGCACCATGTTCAGCATCCTAGTCCCGTGATAGTTATACCGGTATAGTTATTGCCGTAGTTGACCGGGCCGTCACACGGATCGGGACCACATAGTGGCGAGATCGGGCCAAGCCCCGGACCGGTCGAACAGGACGAACGGGCGACACGACGCGGCGCGACACGACGCGGCCCGGATGGAGGAGATGGCATGGTCGAGCTGAAGTCGCCCGCGGCGATCACGGCGATGCGAGCGGCCGGGCAGGTGGTCGGCCGGGCGCTCGCGGCGGTCCGGGCGGCGGCGCACGTCGGCGCCAGCCTGGTGGAGCTGGACCAGGTCGCGGCGCGGGTGCTCGCCGACGCGGGCGCGACCTCCACGTTCCAGGGCTACCAGCCCTCGTTCGCCCCCACCCCGTTCCCGGCGGTGATCTGCGCGTCCGTCAACGACGTGATCGTGCACGGCGTCCCGGACGACTACCGACTGCGCGACGGCGACCTGGTGAGCATCGACTGCGGCGCCGAGCTGGCCGGCTGGACCGGTGACGCCGCGACCAGCTTCGTCGTCGGCACCGCGCGCCCGGCGGACCTGCGCCTGATCGCGGCCGCAGAGGAGGCGCTCGCCGCCGGCATCGCCGCCGCGCGCCCGGGTGGACGGCTCGGCGACATCTCGCACGCGGTCGGCCGGGTCTGTCGGCGGGAGCGCTACGGCATCCCCGAAGGGTTCGGCGGGCACGGCATCGGCCGGCGGATGCACGAGGACCCGCACGTCGCGAACGATGGGCCGCCAGGCCGCGGCTTCCCGCTGCGCACCGGCCTGGTGCTCGCGATCGAGCCGATGCTGGTTGCCGGCGGCCGCGACCGTTACCGCACCGACCCGGACGGCTGGGCGCTGCGCACCACCGACGGCAGCCGCGCCGCCCACGTCGAGCACACCGTCGCCATCACCGACGAGGGTCCTCGGATCCTCACTCTCCCCTAACTCCCGCACCCCGGCTCACAGCCCGCGGACCGCGGACCGCAGCCGGTATACATGGCATGTATACGCACCATGTATAGTCCCGCGCATGTCGATCGGACACACGCTGCTCGGGCTGTTGGAAGCCGGGCCGCGCCACGGGTATGACCTCAAGCGCAGCTACGACGAACGGTTCGGGCACGATCGGCCGCTGCACTACGGGCAGGTGTACGCGACGCTGTCGCGGCTGCTGAAGAACGGCCTCGTCGAGGTCGACGGCGTGACGCCCGGCGACGGACCCGACCGCAAGCGCTACGCGATCACCGAGGCGGGCGTCACCGACGTCGAGGGCTGGCTCGCACAGCCGGAACGGCCGGACGTGTACCTGCACAGCGCGCTGTACACCAAGCTCGTCATCGCCCTGCTCACCGGGCGCGGCGCCGCCGACATCCTCGACCGGCAGCGCGCCGAGCACCTGACGGTGATGCGCGCGCTCACCCGCCGCAAGACCGGTGGCGACCTCGCGGACCAGCTGGTCTGCGACCACGCGCTGTTCCACCTGGAGGCCGATCTGCGCTTCCTCGAGCTGGCCGCCGCCCGGCTGGACGCGCTCGCGGCCACGATCGCGACCCCGACCGGGACCGCGATCGGGATCACCGAGGCCGCGGAGACGAGGCCATGACCGCCCGGGACCGAACCGAGGCCGCCCTGACAGCGGTTCCTTCGCCGGGCGGCACGGCAGACCCGGTATCGGCCGGCACGGCGGCCCCGGCGTCGGCGGGCGTCGGCCTGGCCGCGCCGGCGGGCGACGCCGGGCCGCCCGGTGCGCTGCTGGCCGCCGTCGAGCTGCGCAAGCGGTTCGGGACCACGACTGCGCTCGACGGGGCGAGTCTGCGTGTCGACGCCGGTGAGATCGTCGCGCTGATGGGCCCGAGCGGCTCGGGCAAGTCGACGCTGCTGCACTGCCTGGCCGGCATCATCGGCCCCGACGCGGGCGAGGTCTACTACGGGACGCGGCGGCTGTCGGCGATGTCGGAGGCCGGCCGCAGCGCACTGCGCCGCGGCGAGTTCGGCTTCGTGTTCCAGTTCGGCCAGCTCGTCCCCGAGCTGACCTGCGCCGAGAACGTCGCGCTGCCGCTGCGTCTCGGCGGTGTCAGCCGCCGCACGGCCCGCGAGCGCGCGCACGCCCAGCTGGCGCGGCTCGGCGTCGACGACGTCGCCGGCAAGCGGCCCGGCGAGGTGTCCGGTGGCCAGGGCCAGCGGGTCGCCGTCGCCCGGGCCCTCGCCACCGAGCCCAGGGTGATCTTCGCGGACGAGCCGACCGGGGCGCTGGACTCGCTCAGCGGCGAGGAGGTGATGCGCCTGCTCACCCAGGCGGCCCGGGAGGCGGCCGCGGCGGTCGTGCTCGTCACCCATGAGGCCCGGGTCGCGGCGTACTCCGACCGGGAGGTCGTCGTCCGCGACGGCCGGACCAGGTCGCTGACCGGATGAGCGCCCCCGCCGTGACCGCCACCAACGCGGCCCCGGCCGCAGGGACGAGGGCGCGCGCGTGGTTCGTCCAGTTACTGCTCGGGGCGCGCCTCACCCTGGCCGGCGGCCCGTCGGCGTGGCTGCGCACCGCGATGACGGGCGTGGGCGTCGGACTCGGTGTCGCGCTGCTGCTGGTCGCCGCGTCCACGCCCGCGATCCTCGGCGCCCGCGACGACCGGCGCGCCGACCGCGACGCGTCGTCCTACCTCGTCGGCGGACCGGTCGTCCCCGGAGACACCACCGTCGTGGCCCAGCCGTACGAGACCAGAACCCACGGCCAGGAGGTCGCCGGGCTGGTGGTGCGGCCGGACGGGGCGCACCCGCCAGTTCCACCGGGTCTGTCCGCCCTGCCCGGCCCGGGTCAGATGGTGGTGTCCCCCGCGCTCGCCCGGCTGCTCGACGCGCCGCGTGGCGCGCTCCTGGCCGCACGGCTGCCCTTCGAGCGGGTCGGCGTGATCGATGCGGCGGGGCTCGCCGGTCCCCACGAGCTGTACGTCTACATCGGGGAGCCTCGGGACCGGCGGCCGGGCGGCGCGCCGGGCAACGGCCAGGAGTTCCGGATCGACCACTTCGGCCGCCCTCAGCGGGGTGCGTCGGTGCCGGGCGTCCTGACGATGCTCATCATCGTGATCGTCGCCGTGCTGCTGCTGCCGATCGGCGCGTTCACCGCGGCCGCCGTGCGGTTCGGATCGCAGGCGCGCGACCGGCAGCTGGCGGCGGTCCGGCTCGTCGGCGCCGACCCGGGAATGGCGCGGCGGATCGCGGCCGGTGGGGCTCTGGCCGGCGCGCTCGCGGGCTGTGTCGCCGGCGCCGCGCTGTTCCTCGCCGGGCGCCCGCTGGCGCAGCGCGTCACCCTGTTCGGCAACGGCGTGTTCGCGGGCGACATCCGGCCGAGCCTGGCGCTCGCCGCGCTGGTCCTCGTCGCGGTGCCGGCCAGCGCGGTGGCGATCACCCTGTTCTCGCTGCGCCGGGTGGTGATCGAGCCGCTCGGCGTGGTGCGCCTCGCCCCGACGACGCGGCGGCGGCTGTGGTGGCGCCTCGCGATGCCCGCGGTCGGCATCGCCCTGCTGCTGCCCCTGCACGCGGGCGGCGAGGAGGTCTTCGACCGGGGGAAACAGGCCCAGCTCGCCGCCGGCGTCGTGCTGGTCCTGGTCGGGGTGACCGTGCTGCTGCCGTGGGTGCTCGACGCGGTCGTTCGCCGGCTTGGCCCCGGCCCGCTGGCCTGGCAGCTGGCGGTGCGCCGGCTGCAGCTGGACAGCGCGACGACCGTGCGGGCGGTCGCGGCGGTGGCGGTCGCCGTCACCGGCGCCATCGCGCTGCAGATGGTCTTCTCCGTCGCCCAGGACCGGTTCACCCGCAACGTCAGCATCGGTCCTGACGGCAGGCGCACGGACATGGCCCGGCTGATGGTCTACGCCGGCTCGCCCGGCTCGACCGTCACCGACCTGGGGCTGGCGCTGGCGGCCGTGCCCGCGGCGCGCCAGGTGTGGGTGTCGGCCGAGGGCTGGATGATGACAGTCGACCCTATCGGCGGCGACCAGGCCAACGGCCAGCTGTCCGCGAGCCTGGCGGTCGCCGACTGCGCGTCGTTGAGACGGTTCGCCGTCCTGCCCGACTGCGCCGACGGCGATGCCTTCCTCGCGGCGCCGGACGCCTCCACCGGCGGAGGCGGCGCAGGTCCGCCCGTCGTGATCAGCCCCGAACAGCTCACGGGCCAGACGGTCGGCGCGCTCGTGTCGGGGGCGTCCAGCGCGCTGCCCGGCCCCGGAACCCGGATGATCGTGAGCCCCGACGTGGCCGGCGCTGGCAGCGCCTGGACGATCCCCGCCGGGTCCGGCGTCGTCGCCACGCGTCCGGACGCGCCGATCCGCGCCGTCGTGCTGGCCACCCCGGGCGCCGTCGGCCCGGAGCTCCTCGACACGCTGCGCCCCACCGGCTATCTCGACGTCGACCGTGACGAGACGGATGCCTACGACCAGGTCGCGGTGGCCGCCGCCCGGGTCGACCCGCTGGCGAATGTCCTGGCATTCGAGCGCACGGTCGTCGACCCGGTCTTCGGCCAGATCCGGATGTCGATGTATGTCGGGATCGTCGCGGTGCTCGCCATGGTCGGCGCGAGCCTGCTGGTGACCATGGTCGAGCAGCTGCGGGAGCGGCGCCGGGTGCTGGCGGTGCTGGTGGCCTTCGGCGCCCGGCGGCGCACCCTGGCGGCGTCGGTCCTCTGGCAGGCTGGGCTGCCGATGGTGCTCGGGGTGACGCTCGCGGTCGGCCTGGGGATGGGGCTCGGTGCCGCGCTGCTGCGAATGGTCGGCCTGCCGCCGAGCTTCGACTGGGCGAACATCGCGACCGTCTCGGTGGCGACCGCTGTCGTCGTCCTCGGCACGACGGCGGCGAGCCTGCCCGTGCTCCTGCGCCTCATGCGCCCGGATGGTCTGCGCACGGAGTGACCCGCTCGCCACCCAGCCGGCTTCCCACCGGCCGGTGGTGGCGGCGAGGGACGCGTCGTGGGCCGATGGGGACCGCCGTGGAGGCCGAGACGATCAACGGCCCCGGCGTGGCGGGGCTTGTGAGCGGGGCGGGCGGGTATGCCGTTGGCGGCCAGCCGGCTCGCCACGGTCGTCCTCGGACGACCCGGCCAGGCGCACGGGTCCCCCGGCGTCCGGCGACGGCGGCCGGCCGGTCGACCGGCACTCCCGGCGACCTCGGGCGCGGCCAACGGCGCCCGCGCCGGGCGGCCACCCGCATGGGCCCGCGCGGGCGGCGCGGCTGGAAACGGTGCCCGCGTCCACGCCGGCCACGCGTCAACGAGAGGACCGTGATGACGACGACCGCACGCGAGATCATGCACCAGGACGCCACCTGCATCGGCTCGAGCCAGACGTTGCTCGACGCCGCCCGCAAGATGCGCGAACTGGGCGTCGGCGCGCTGCCGATCTGCGGCGAGGACGATCGACTGCAGGGGATCATCACCGACCGCGACATCGTCGTGCGCTGCCTCGCGGCCGGCGGCGACCCGGCGACGACACCCGCGAGCCAGCTCGCGCAGGGCAAGCCGTTCTACGTCGACGCCAGTGCCGGCGTCGACGAGGTACTGCAGAGCATGAGCGAGCACCGCATCAGGCGGATGCCGGTCATCGACAACCGCCGCCTCGTCGGCATGATCAGCGAGGCGGACCTGGCCAGCTGCGGCAAGCTCAGCGACTCCCAGCTCGGCCAGCTCGTCGAGGCGGTGAAGTCCGGCCCCGCGGATCGCGTCGGCTGAGTTTCTGGTTCGCTCCGTCCGGGCACGGCGCTACGGCCCCTTGCTCGCTTCGCTCCCAAGGGACCTCCGCGCCGTGTCCTCCTCCGCTCACGTGCGCTGCGGCGACCTCCGCGCAGGCGCGCCTCCGCGCCGCACGGTCACCCATCGCTGGAACGCCAACAACCCACCAGCGGCCACTCCCGCGGGGCCACGTCGCGCTCGGAGGCGTGCCTCGGCGCCGCACGGTCACTCACCGCCGAACGGCGGCGATCCCACACGGCACGGTGGGGCTATCTCGCTTTGCTGCCGCCGGCGGGCAGGGTGGCGGTGAAACGGACGCCCAGGTCGACCCATTCGATGAKGGCGTCGGTGTCGGCGAGGGCGTCCGGGTCGACGAGCACCCAGCCGGTCATCGCCCGGCCGCGCATCTCGAACGGCCCGACGCCTTCCTGGATCAGCGCGGCCGGGTAGGCGTCCGGCCCGACCCGCAGCATCAGCCCCCTGCTCGTCACCGCGCAGATCATGTTCCCTTCGAGCAGGAACGCGAGCCCGCTGAACATCCGCTTCTCCGACAGCCCCGGCCGTGGCCCCAGCACGTCCCTGACCCGTTCCGCGAGCTCCACGTCGAACGCCATCGCCGCACCTCCGAGCCGTGACCACCCCTGCCCCCGCCGCGGATTGTCACGGACACCACCGACAATTCCGTCCAGCGGGATTGACCTCGTCCCCCCTTGAGGTTGTGGACTAGGCAGGACCCACGGCGGGCGCGAGCGGAGGAGCACGGCATGCGGGTGGTGTACCTGACCAGGTTCGGCGGTCCGGAGGTCCTAGTCGCCGGGACCGCGCCAGAGCCCGTCGCCGGCCCCCGCGAGGTCGTCATCGAGGTCGAGGCGGTGAACGTGACCTTCCTGGACACGCTCATCCGGTCGGGCAACGCCCCCGGCCCGTTCCCGGTCACCCCGCCGATCATTCCGGGCAACGGCGTCGGCGGCGTCGTGACCGCGCTCGGCCCGGAGGTCGACCCCGCGCTCAAGGGCCTGCGGGTGGTCGCCGGCACGGGCGGCTCCGGCGGCTACGCCGAGCGCGTCGCCGTCGCCGTCGACAACCTGGCCGAGGTGCCCGAAGGTCTCGGCGTCGAGGCCGCGACCGCCGTACTCGCCGACGGCCGTACCGCGACCTGGCTGGTGGAGGCGACCGCGGTCGCGCCCGGCGACCGGGTCCTCGTCGACGGAGCCGCCGGCGGGGTCGGCTCCATGCTCGTCCAGCTCGTCCGCGCCGCCGGCGGCACCGTCGTCGCCGCGGCCGGCGGCGCCCGCAAGGTGACACTCGCCCGTGAGCTCGGCGCCCAGGTCCGCGTCGACTACCTCGACCCGGCCTGGCCGGACCAGGTCCGCGCCGAGACCGGTGGCGTCGACGTCGTCCTCGACGGCGTCGGCGGCGAGGTCGGCCGCGCCGCCGTCGGCCTGCTCGTTCCCGGCGGCCGGGCGCTGTCCTACGGCCTGACCAGCGGATCCTGGGCCGGCGTCACCGACGAGGAGGCCGCGGCGCGGGGCATCACGGTCATCCGGAGCCGGCCGGGCCCGCGGGACATCCACCGACACCTGCGGTCGGCACTCGCCGCGGCCGCCGCCGGGCGCCTGCGCCCACTGATCGGCCAGCGCTTCCCCCTGGAGGAGGCCTCGGCCGCGCACGCGGCCATCGCCGCCCGCGCCACCGTAGGCAAGACCCTCCTCACCGTCGGCTCCTGACGCCGGCGGGCGCACCCGGTTCGCGATCACGAGTCCCTCGCGACGCGTCGGCAACTCGACCGCGTCAGGGCAACCTTGACGCTACCCAATCGTCAGGGTTAGCTTGACGCCATGACGATCACTCGAAACCCGGTGCCAGGCGAGGGCCGGCTGGAGAAGTTGTGCTGCTCGTTCTGCGGCAAGGACAAGGCCGTGGTGACGAAGCTGGTGGCCGGCCCGGGTGTCTACATCTGCAACGAGTGCGTGGACCTGTGCAACACGATCATCGCCGAGGAGCCCGCGCCCGCGTTCGGCGCGTGGGACGAGCGTTCGGACGAGGACCTGCTGGTCGGCCTGGCCAAGGTCCAGGCGGTCGTGGCCCACGCCGATGCCGCCGTCCACGACTACGTCGACGTCCTGCGCCGCCGGGGCATCAGCTGGACCCGGATCGGAGCGGCGCTCGGCGTGTCCAAGCAAGCGGCCTGGGAACGGTTCTCCGGCGAGGACTGACTGGCCGACCCGGGCATCGGCGACCTCGACTTCCGGGCAGCGGACGGTTCCTCCCCGCTCGCGGTCCCGGAGGATCCCCGCGGCGAGGGCGTCGAAGGACTGCTCCGCACGATCGACGCCCGGCTGCGGCGCATCGAGCACGCCCTCGCCCTGGACACCGACCGACCGCCGCCGACCGCCTAGCCCAGACCCTTTCGACCACCAGCGACTCCGCTACCAGTGACTCCGCCAGGTGGTCGCCCCAGAGCGGTCCAGGAATACCTCCAGAACCGGACAGCTACAGCAGTCGTGCTGTTTCCCCTCCGGGGTGCCAACCACGATCTCAGCCGGTCGTGACTCGCGAATGACGACGCCCGCGCGCACAAGCTGGAACCGTCTCGCCTGGCCTAGCTCTCCCAGGAAGACGGACGGTGAGACCGTATAGGGGTCCGATTTCTGGTCCAGCCCGGGGGATTCCGTCCGAGGGAGGCTCCGAGCCGTCGGCCAGTGGTAGACCGGTCGGCACTCCTCGTCGCACACCCTCAGTTCGTCCGGGTCATCGCCCGGCTGGATGAACTCCTCAAGATGGACCACGGTTTGCACCAGGCACGGCTCGCAGACGATGTCCCCACAGTCCTCCCCCACCAGCGCGCAGCCGCTGGTTGCGGCGAGCGCCGTCGTCGCGCCCAACCCCGGCAGGGCGACCAGCAATACCAGTAGTCCACGGATCAGAAACGTCCCGACCCGGCGCCGGATCACGCGAGCACCTCCTGTCGTCCCCGGATTGGACGCCCGACGGCCCGGTTCGGTTCGCATTGGTCGCTGCTTCGCCGCCATCTGTTACGGAAAGCCGGCGGCGAGGCCGTGCAGACGTGTTGTCCCCGGCTGCGCGAGGTGCGGGCAGGGTCGGCCGGGTGCCCGCTACGCCGCCTTGGTCGCCCGGACCGCGGCGGTCGTGAACGAGACCAGGATCTGGCCGTCCGCGAGGGACGGGTCGAAGCCGGTCGGCGGGCCGCCGGCGAGCTCGGCGCGCAGGTCGGCGTAGACGGCGTCCCGGTCGGCCACGTCGGTGAGGATCCGTTCGAGGGGCAGGCGGCCAGGGGCTGCCAGCTCGTCGTGGTCCAGCTCGCCAAGCTCCGACCGCAGCAGCTCGGCCAGCTCCGGGTAGAGCAGCGCGGCGGCATGGGACGGGTCCATCTTGCGGTGCAGCTCGTCGAACGGGCCGCGCAGCTCGGGGCCCGGCGCGACCATGTCGGAGACCGCCACGACCCCGCCCGGGCGGCACACCCGGACCATCTCGGCGACCGGGTCACCAGGCCGCGGGAAGTGGTGCAGCGCCGACCGGGACAGGACCAGGTCGAAGGAGCCGTCCAGGAACGGCAGCGCGCTGGCGTTGCCCTCCTGCAACAGGACGTTGGTGATGCCCGCGGCGGCCAGGCGCTCGGCCGCGAGGCCCAGCAGTGTGCCGGTCAGATCGATGCCGACGACCTGCCGTACGTGCGGGGCGACCTGCTCGGCGAGATGGCCCGCGCCGCAGGCCAGATCGAGGACGATCATGTCCGGGTGCAGCGGGCCGAGCCACGGCGGCGGTGGCGCCGCCTGGGGAGCGGCGAAGACCGCGGTTTCGCCGGTGAACAGCCGGGTCTGCTGGCCGAAGGACCGCCGAACGGTCGCGTCGTGGTCGCGGCCGGACTCGCCCGCGGCCTCACCTGTGCCTGTTCCAGGGGTCTCACTCATGAATAAGATGTCTATAGGTTCCCAACCGTGTCCGTCTCTGCACATTCGGTCATGAATCATGCTCGGTCGGCCAGACCGACGATCGGACGCGGAAACCGGTTAACGGGTGGCGCGGCGGAATGCCGCCGCGGCCAGCTCGCGGCAGACGACCGCGAGGTCGAGGCCGGCGGCGTGCAGGGCCATCGGCCAGGTGCTCGTGTCGGTCATGCCAGGGGCGACGTTGACCTCCAGGAACTGGGGGGTGCCGTTGGCATCGACGATGAGGTCGGTGCGGGACAGGTCGCGCAGGCCCAGGACGCAGTGGGCCGTGACCGCGGTCGCCGCGGCGGCGCGCAGCACGTCCTCACCGAGACGCGCCGGGATGTGGAAGGCGGTCGCGCCGGAGGTGTAGCGGGCGGCGTAGTCATAGACGCCGGTGATCGGTTGGATCTCGACAGCCGGCAGCGCCACCGGGCCGTCGCCGGTGTCGAGGACACTGACAGCGATCTCGACACCGGGCACGGCGCGTTCGATCAGTGCCCAGTCGTGGTAGCCGAAACAGGTCATCAGCGCCTCCGCGAGCTGGCCCGCCTCCTCGACGAAGCCGACGCCGAAAGCCGAACCACCCGCGCGAGGCTTCACGACCAGCGGCAGGCCGAGCCGAGCCACGATCCGGTCGATCAGTGCCGCGGCCCCGAGGTCGTGGAACGCCTCTCGGGGCAGTGTCACCGCTGGCGGCGTCGCGATGCCGGCCGCGCCGACCGTCGCCTTCGCGGTCGCCTTGTCGAACGCCGCCCGGCAGGCGACCGGCGTCGCACCCACATACGGCAGGCCGTACAGGTCGAGCACCTCGCGGATCGTGCCGTCCTCGCCCGATGAGCCATGCAGGACGGGGATCACGACAGCGGGCGGGTCCGCGGCGAGTGCGGGAAGCGTCGAGCCGTCGACATCCCGCATCTCGACGTCGACGGCGATGCGTTCCAGCGCATCACACAACCTGCGTCCGGAGCGTAGTGACACCTCCCGCTCCGGCGAGAGACCCCCGGCGAGGACAAGCACACGGCCCAGATCGGTCACGGTCACGTCCTTCACTGGCTGGAAGGGTCGGCGGCGGGATCGTGCGCGAACGCGCGCCGCAGGCTGATCTCCGCCTGCAGCACACCGGCGAGGCGTCTCACGCCATCCTGGATACGTTCAGGCGGCGGGTAGCAGTAGGACAGCCGCATAGCGTTGCGGCCCAATCCATCGGCGTAGAAACCGGTGCCGGGTACATATGCGACCCTGGCCGCGATCGCCCGCGGGAGCATCGCCTTCGCATCGACACCGTCCGGCAGCGTCAACCAGACAAAGAACCCACCCTCGGGCCGCGTCCAGGTCGTGCCGGCCGGCATCGTCTCGGCAAGGGTCTTCAACATGGCGTCGCGGCGGTCCCGGTACATCTCCCGGAACGCCTTGATCTGTTCCGGCCATGGCTGCGTCGCCAGGTACCGCTCGACGGCGAGCTGGGTGAACATCGAATGCGACAGGATCGCCGACTCCGCCGCGAGCACAAGCCGCGCCGCCACCGGCTGGGGCGCGAGCGCCCAACCCACCCGCAGGCCCGGCGCCAGCGTCTTGGAGAACGAACCCAGATAGACCACGTCATCCGGAGCGTCCGCCCGCATCGCCCGCACCGGTTCACCCGTGAACGACAGCAGGCCATACGGGTTGTCTTCCACCACGAGCACCCCCGCCCGCCGGCAGATCTCCAGCGTCTCCGCGCGCCGCGCCGCCGTCAGGGTGATCCCCGCCGGATTCTGGAACGTGGGAACGGTGTAGAGCAGCTTCACCCGCGCGCCCTCGGCCGCCAGCCTGCTCAGCGTCTCGCGCAGCGCCTCAGGCACCAACCCGTCGCCGTCCATCGAGACATGCACGACCCGCGCCTGGTAGGCGGCAAACGTGTTGATCGCCGTGACGTAGGTGGGCCCCTCGGTCAACACCACGTCGCCGGGATCGACGAACACCCTGGTGAGCAGATCGAGTGCCTGCTGCGAACCAACCGTCACCACCACGTTGTCCGGATGCGCGTCCGTGATGCCCTCCATCGCCATCACGTCACAGATCCGCGCCCGCAGCTCCGGATCACCCTGTGCGGAGCCGTACTGCAACGCCACCGGACCCCGGCTCATCACCAGATCCGCCACCGTCGACGCGACCGCGTCCAACGGCAACGCGTCCACCGCCGGCATGCCACCCGCCAGCGACACGATCTCCGGACGGCTCGCGACCGCGAACAGCGCCCGCACCTCCGAGGCGACCATTCCGGACGCGCGAGCTGCGTACGAGCCCCACCAGCGGTCCGTCGGCCCCATACCCCCTACCCGCTGATCCCGGTCCACCCATCCACCCCACCGTCGATGCCAGAGGAAGCCGGCCAATGGCGTCATCGCGACGACACCTACGGTGCGACAGCCAACCAGCCCACTGGCGCCAGGGCCAGCCAGTTTCGGCGGCGACAGCCTCTAACCGGCGAGTTCAGGGTTCGAATCCCTGCCGCGCCATCACACTGCGTAGTCGCATCTGACCCTGACAAGCAGGTCCGATATATCGAAATCCGCGATGGGGCGCCGTACGGCCAGGTAGGCGACATGACGGCCGGTTCGTACGGCAATGATTCTCTTGCACTGTCGCTAATTGTGAGGCGTCGACCCATTTTCTAGGACATTCTATGCCGTTCATCAGTCGGATCAGCGGCTGGCTCGTGGCTTTCTGGCCACGTCGGGGGCGGCGGTCAGGTTTTGGGTTGCTGCCCAGCTGGTGAGGAGGCGCAGGGCGTCGGCGTTGGGCGAGCCGATGTCGGCGTGGAAGGCGACGAGGGTCAGGCCGGGGTCGGCGGGCAGGTCCAGGACCTCGAAGTTCAGGTGGAGGTCACCGACGGCGGGGTGGTGGAGGTGTTTGCGTCCGGTGCGGTGGAGGCGGACGTCGTGGGTTGCCCAGCGGACGCGGAAAGCATCGCTGCGGGTGCCGAGTTCTCCGACGAGGTCGATGAGGTCTCTGTCGTGGGGGTCGCGGCCGGCTTCGGTGCGCAGGGTACTGACGCTGTCGTCTGCGGCGCGGTCCCAGTCGAGCCAGAAGTCGTGGGCATCGGGGTCGAGGAAGGTGAACCGGGCGTGGTTGACCGGCTGGCCGGCCGAGCGGACGGGGCTGGTGTAGACGGGCGCGAACAGCGCCCGGCCCAATGCGTTGGCGGCCACGGTGTCCAGACGGGCGTTGTTCACGATTGCCGGGATCTCGGTCATGAGGTCCAGCAGGCGTTGGATGCTGGGCCGGACCTGCTGGGTCGCGGGCCGGCGGCGCGGGCGGGCGGCGGGGCCAGCGGCGCGGGCGAGGTCGAGCAGGTGAGCGCGCTCGGCGTCGTCGAGTTGCAGAGCTCGGGCCACCGCGTCCAACACGCTGTCAGAGGCGCCCGCGAGGTTGCCGCGTTCGAGCTGGGCGTAGTACTCGACGCTGACACCCGCCAGGTCGGCGACCTCGCTGCGCCGCAGTCCCGGCACCCGCCGACCGCGGCCGTGGCTGGTCAGCCCGGCCCGCTCAGGGGTGATCTTCGCGCGGCGGGACGTGAGGAACGCCTTGACCTCGTCCTGGTTACCCACCAGCCCAGGCTAGACACGAACTCGCGGGCGAGAGGTGGGCTGTCAGTACACCTGCCAGCGGTGACTTCCTCGCACGCCCGCGGCCGGATTGCATCAGTGTCGCCACCCGAGGAGCCGGCCGCGACGGACCTCGGGCGGCCGCGGGGGACCAGGTCTGACCTGGGCACCGGGAGCGGGAACAGGAACGGGAACGGGACCGGGACCGGGACGGCTGGCCTAGGTCCCGACCGACACTGGAAGGAAGAATCTGATGAAGAACGTCCACCTCGGGACTCTGGAGGTCTCCCGTATCGGCCTCGGCGCGATGACCATGGCCGGCACCTACACCTCCGAGGGCGCCCTGGACAACGACGAGTCGATCCGCGCCATCCACCGCGCGCTCGATCTCGGCGTGACGCACATCGACACCGCGGAGATCTACGGACCGTTCCTCAGCGAGGAGATCGTCGGACAGGCGATCAGGAATCGCCGCGACGAGGTGAAGATCGCCACGAAGTTCGGCCTTGTCTCGCACTCCGGCGGTGGTCCCGGTGTCGTCGACAGCAGCGCGGCGAACGTGAAGGCCGCCGTCGAGGGATCGTTGCGACGTCTGGGCACGGACCACATCGACCTCTACTACCAGCATCGAGTGGACCGGAGCACGCCCATCGAGGAGACCGCGCAGGCGGTCGCCGATCTGATCGCCGAAGGCAAGGTGCGCCACTTCGGGCTCTCCGAGGCGTCCGCGACGACGATCCGGCGCGCACATGCCGTACAGCCGGTGTCGGCGTTGCAGACGGAGTACTCACTGTGGACCCGCGACGTGGAGGCGGAGATCCTGCCGCTGCTGCGCGAACTCGGGATCGGGTTCGTGCCGTACTCGCCGCTCGGCCACGGGCTGCTGACCGGTCGGATCCGCTCCGTCGACGACTTCGCCGATGACGACTGGCGCAAGACCAATCCGCGCTTCACCGGCGAGAACTTCCAGCGCAACCTGGCCATCGTCGACACGGTCACGGCGATCGGCGCGGAGATCGGCGCGACCCCGGCGCAGACCGCCCTGGCCTGGATCCTCACCCGCGGCGACGACATCGCGCCCATACCCGGCACCCGCCGCGTCACCCGCGTCGAGGAGAACACCGCCGCCGACGGCGTCGAACTCACCGCGGACCAGATCGAGCGGCTGAACACCCTCGACCCCGCCGCCGGGGAACGCCACGACGAAGCCAACATGACCACGATCGACCGCTGACCCGCCCGCGCGAAGCGACCGGGTCAATCCGGTCGCCTGGGCACAGACATCCAGGTCAGAGGGGTCATGCCGGTGCGTCCGGCTCGCCTCGGGTGCCTTTGCGACGACTCGGAGCCGGCGCGGCGGACGGATCCGCCGCGCCGGCTCCGGTGCGGGCCTGGCCGTCAGAACGGCCACTCACCGCGGTGGTGGGTGTCGAGATGACCAAGCATCGCGAAGCCGGCGTCGCTCAGGCCGCCAACGGTCACCCGGTTCGGCGCCGCCGCGACGTGAGCGGCCCGGTAGCCGGCCACGTTGAAGGTGATGATCGGGACGTCGGGCAGGTCGTCCGGGCTGTCGTGCGCCTGCTCGTCGGTCACGATCACTACCCGGGTGTGGCCCGCGTAGGTGTGCCGCAGGGTGGTCCAGGTCAGCGTGCCGCCCAGGTCCGCCCGACCGTGCTTGTCGACGAGCGGCAGTAGCGAGCCTCCCTTCGGCAGCCGCACCCGCTGGTGCTTCGGCTTCATGTCGTTCCAGCCGCCCTGCGCGCCGTAGACGTACACGTCCGCCTTCTCGGCGCGCAGGCCGACCGCGAAGCCGAACAGCGCCGCCGCCTCCGCCCGGGTCAGGTCGGAGCGGGCCGACAGCGGCGCGGCCATCGAGCCGGACTGGTCGACGAGCACCAGCGTCCGGCCCGGCAGCGCCGGGACGTTCGCCAGCGAGTGGGTGACCGCCTGCTCCAGCGGCCACGCCCAGCGAGCCGACGGCGCCGCCTTGTACGCCGAGAGGAACCGCAGCGGGAACATCCGCGACGCGCGGACCTGCTCGGCGTCGGCGAGCCGCGCCGCGACCCTGCCGGCGAGCTCGTCCGAGACGCCGGCCTCGTCGAAGTTCCGCAGGTTGCGGACCTGCGCCATGAGGCCCATCGACGGGATCATGGCCGACCAGGCGGTGGCGTCCATCGGGCCGGCGAGCCAGCCGGCCAGCGCCTCCCACGTCATCCCCGCCGCGGCGAGCCGGTCCGGCGCGCCCGCGCCCCACGACCGCAGCTCGGCGGCGCGCGTCGCCGCGGGGATCGCCTCCAGCGCGGCGCGGGCGCGCAGCGTCGGCAGGTTCTCGGTGGCGACGGCGTCGTCGTGGTGACGGCGGTCGAGCAGGTAGCGGAACAGGTCGTTCTGCCAGGGAGCCGACGGGGTCGGCCGGGCGAGCTCCACCACGTCGCCGAGGCGGAACGCCTGCCGGTGGCCGTCGTACTTCAGCGCCGCGCGCTCGGTGAACAGCCGGGTCGCCGCGTCGGCGACGCCACGCTGCACACCGCCCGGCAGGCTGTTGCGGCCGGGACGGCGGCCAGCCAGCCAGTACGCGGCGAACTCGCCGGGCTCGTCGGCGCGCCGCAGCGCGCCGGCGACCACCGAGCGGACGGTCGGCGCGGCCGCGCGGGCGGCCTCGGGCAGTGCCGTGAGCGCCCGGGCGTACTCGGCGGCGGCGACAACCGACGCGGTACGCAGGTTCGCGCCGTCGCGCAGCCACGGGATGAGCCGGGCCACCCAGGCGGCGTCCTGGGCGACGGCCTCCCAGAGCAGGCTGACGAAACGGCTGTCCCGGTCGCGGCCGGCCTCGTAGAAGGTGTCCTCCGAGACGAGGTTCGTGACGGCGAGAAGAAAAAGTTCACCCTTTGCATCCCGCGTAAACCCCGGGGCACCTTCATGGGTCAGCGTGCGGCCGATCGTCATGACCGGCCCGGACGGTCCCCGCTGCTGCCGCATCAGCTTGCCGAGCTTAGCCACGTCTCCCGATACCGCCTTCCCGCTTTCCTGCGAATTGGACTCACGTTCTTATTGTTGAGGTGCTGGTRGGTCGGAGTCAGCGAGTGGCAGTTAGGGCAGAGCAGTCGGAGATCCTCCGGCCGGTTGCGGGCCCGATCTCCGCTGATGTGATCAACGTGCAGTGGCACACGTCCACTGGTTGGGTTCAGCTCGGCCCAGCCGCACTGTTCACACCTCTGCCCACGCTGAGCGATGAGCACCTCTCTGACGTGCCAGTCCGGCTTGCCGTCAGGACCTGTGCCGCTAATCTCGCCAGCCATCCAGGCCGCGGCCCATCGAGCGAAGCCCCCGGCGCGCCGATATCGATCTTCGTTGAAGCATGACCATGAGCAGTACGGGCCGCCCGTGCGGCGTCCGGCCCGTTCGCGCGACCCGCAGTAACGGCACGGATCCGGAACCCTCTTTCGGGCAATGTCGGCACAGGCACGACTACACCGCAACGCACCCCTAGTCTTGATGGTCGTACCGCAGACGGGGCAATGAGGGCGGAGGGCGTCGGCGTTGCGCTTACGGGTCTCGTTTCGCTGGCCCTGATGTACTCACCAGGTGGCGTCCATTGCTACAGAACCGCGCGTTCCTGGTCGGCTTGCCGCAGTTCTCACACGGATGCTCAGGAAACCTCGCCGCCATATACAAATGATACCCGGTGGCGGAGTTGTTCGGGGCGAGGAAAGAAATCGCTCTTGACGTCACGGACCAGCCGGCGCCACCTCGGGCGGTGACCGCGCTCTCGCCGCTGGTACGGATGAGGCCAGCCACTCCCCAGCGCCGCAGCAGTCTTCGCGACGTTCTCCACACCGTCCTCCTTTCAGCTGGGACGCCACGGCGGAAGCGCCAGGCGGTACCGAGAACCGATTCGGGCGAGGACCAAGGCGTCCTGGTCCACTAGACGACGGGACCCGAAAGTCCCGGCGGGATTCGAACCCGCGTCACCCCGTCCGCAGCGGAAGGAACCCCACCCTGCACTTCGGTACCGCCGTGGCGCGTGACGGTGTCGAGKACCAGGTCGGACGGCGTCTGCCCCCAGAAGGGCATAGCCCCAGGGGTGGGGCTACAAGGAGTCGAACCCAGAAGTACGCCAGCCAAGCACTTCGACACCGCCTCGAATGAGGATGCCGAGAACCAGGTCCGGGAAGCTGTTGTCTACTGCTCTGCCTTCTGAGCTACCCGACGGCCAGCGACCGCCGAGGCGGGACTCGAACCCGCGACCCGTAGATTAGAAGTAAGCCTGCCCGTTCACTTCGGCACCCAATATCCAGCGGTGACGTCCGAGAACCAGTACGGCCGAAGGTGGGATCTTCTTGAGAGGAAGTAACCCTCGGCCTTCACTTCGGACAGGACAAAGAGTACGGCTGGCGCCGTCGTTCCGAAACTGGTTTTTGCTCCCCGCCGATATGCGCCGCCCGGCGTCGGCCCGCTCGCCGGTCGATGGCGGGCTACTCCTCCGAGGGCTCCGGAGGCGGTGCCGGAGGCGCGAGGGAGACGATGCGACCCTCGCGCAGGCGGTGGGCCAGGCCGGTGTGGCGGCGCCCGGCGGTCGCGGCGTGGACGGCGCGGCCGATGGCCTTCTTGGAACCGACGAGGACGACGAGCTTCTTGGYCCGGGTGACGGCGGTGTAGAGCAGGTTGCGCTGCAGCATCATCCAGGCGCTCATCGTGACCGGCACGACGACGGCCGGGTATTCGCTGCCCTGAGAGCGATGGATGGTCAGCGCGTAGGCGTGGGTCAGCTCGTCGAGCTCGGCGAAGTCGTAGGAGACGGTCTCGCCCTCGTCGGTGCGGACCGTCAGGGTCTGCTCGACCGGGTCGAGGGCGGTGACGACGCCGAGGGTGCCGTTGAAGACGCCGTTCGCGCCCTTGTCGTAGTTGTTGCGGATCTGGCTGACCTTGTCGCCGACGCGGAACACCCGCCCGCCGAAGCGGCGTTCCGGCGTTCCCGGCCGGCTCGGGGTGAGCGCCTCCTGCAGCGCGCCGTTGAGGGCGCCCGCGCCGGCGGCGCCGCGGTGCATCGGGGCGAGCACCTGCACGTCGGCCCGCGGGTCCAGGCCGAACCGGCGGGGGATACGGTTCGCGACCACGTCGACTGTGATCTTCGCGGCGTCCTCGGCCTCGTCGCAGGCGAACAGGAAGAAATCCGGCAGGCCCTGGACCTGGGGGAACTCGCCGGCGTTGATCCGGTGCGCGTTGCTGACGACACCCGACTGGGCGGCCTGGCGGAACACCTGGGTCAGGCGGACGTGGGGCACCGGGGTGCCCACGGCGAGCAGGTCGCGCAGCACCTGGCCGGCGCCGACCGACGGGAGCTGGTCGACGTCGCCGACGAGCAGCAGGTGCGCGCCGGGCGCGACCGCGCGGGCGAGCTTGTTCGCGAGCAGCAGGTCGAGCATGCTCGCCTCGTCGACGACGACCAGGTCGGCGTCCAGCGGGCGGTCTCGGTCGTAGGCGGCGTCGCCGCCGGGGCGCAGCTCCAGCAGCCGGTGCACGGTCGCCGCCGGGTGGCCGGTCAGCTCGGTGAGGCGCTTGGCCGCCCGGCCGGTCGGCGCCGCGAGCACGACCTTCGCGCCCTTCGCCGTCGCCATCTCGACGATCGAGCGGACGGTGAAGCTCTTCCCGCAGCCCGGCCCGCCGGTCAGCACGGCGACCTTCCGGGTGAGCGCGAGGCGCACCGCCTCGTCCTGCGCCGGGGCGAGGTCGGCGCCGGTCCGGCCGCGCAGCCAGCGCCGGGCCGCGTCCCAGTCGACCGATCCGAACACCCCCAGCCGGTCGTCGCCGGCCGCGAGCAGCCGCAGCAGCTGGTTGGCCAGCGACACCTCGGCCCGGTGGAACGGCACCAGGTAGATCGCGGGCACCGGCTCCTCCGGGTCGTCGCCGGGGATCTCCTCGCGCTCGACACCGCCCTCGGTGACCAGCTCCGCCAGCGCGTCGATGACCGCCGGCAGCGACACCTCGAGGATCTGCGCGGCGTCGGCGAGCAGGCGCTGCTCGGGCAGGTAGCAGTGGCCGCTACCCGTCGACTCGGACAGGGTGTACTGCAGGCCGGCCTTGATCCGTTCGGGGGCGTCGTGCGGGATGCCGACGGCCTGGGCGATCGTGTCCGCGGTGCGGAAGCCGATCCCCCACACGTCGCTGGCCAGCCGGTACGGCTCACGGCGCACGACGTCGATCGACTCGTCCTTGAACTTCTTGTAGATCTTCACCGCGAGCGAGGTGGAGACGCCGACGCTCTGCAGGAAGACCATCACCTCCTTGATCGAGCGCTGTTCCTCCCAGGCGGCGGCGATCGCCTTCGTCCGCTTGGGGCCGAGCTTCGGCACCTCGATGAGCCGCTCGGGCTCGGTGTCGATGACGTCGAGGGCGTCGACGCCGAAGTGGTCGACGATGTTCTCGGCCAGCCGCGGACCGATCCCCTTGATCAGCCCGGAGCCCAGGTAGCGGCGGATGCCCTGGACCGTGGCGGGCAGGACCTGGGTGTAGTCCTCGACCTGGAACTGCCGGCCGTGCTGGGGGTGACTCCCCCACCGGCCTCGCATCCGCAGGAACTCCCCCGGCTGCGCGCCCAGCAGCGAGCCGACGACGGTCACCAGGTCCCCGCCGCGCCCGGTGTCGACCTTGGCGACCGTGTACCCGGTCTCCTCGTTGGCGAAGGTGATCCGCTCCAGCACGGCGTCCAGCAGCGACCACCGGACCGGCTCACCGGAGCCGGGGGCCGACGCCGGCGACCGGCCGCGCGCGGGGAGCTGGCCACGCTCGGGCCGACTGCGCGCAGCCGCCTCCATGGTCACCGCCGGGCCCCTCCCTCGCCGTCACCCACGGCCGCGGCTCCCCGCCGTCGCCGCCGCGGCCCTCACCGGGGCCGGACCGGCCGCGGAGGCCGCCCGTCCTCGCCTCTGGATCAGCGTAAGGGCCGCCTCCGACGAAACTGCCTGGCGCCAGGCCGTTCCACCGCGGACGCTACCGGGTCAAGCGCGGCACAACGGCCAGCCGAGCGGGGCTGTGGACACCGGGAGCGCGGGGCCACTGCGTACCAAACCGTCGCAGACCACCGGTAATCTGCGCGCCTCAACGCGCGCCGCGGGACGACGGCGCCGGGGCACCGTGGCGCTGGCGACCGACCGGCACGTGGCGTGGCGCCCGATCACGAGGGTGGGACAGGACAGCCGTGACGGACGAGACCTCCCCCGGCGCGTGGCCCGTACCGGAGCCGGCACCGGCATCGGCACCGACGCCAGTGCCCGCACCGGCGTCGGCGTCGGGCGGTCCGGATATCGGCATGCCCGCGGCGGGCGCGGGCGGCCCCGCGGGCTGGCGTACACCGCCGGCGCCGCCAGGCCGGCCGCCACGCCGCT
Organism: Pseudofrankia sp. EUN1h; assembly: GCF_001854645.1. NCBI lineage: Bacteria > Bacillati > Actinomycetota > Actinomycetes > Frankiales > Frankiaceae > Pseudofrankia > Pseudofrankia sp. EUN1h. Next base: position 128,049 of record NZ_MBLN01000058.1, read on the forward strand.
GGTCCGACCGGAAAGTCGGGGCCGTCGTCTTCTTCGCCGTCGTCGGCCTCTTCCTGGCGGCGGCCGGCGTCACCGCCGTCGCCGTGCACGCGGCCGGGGACGACGGCGAGCCGGTGGCCGCCGCGCCCTCGGGCCCACCGCTGACCCCGGCGTCGCCCACGTTCTCGGACCTGCCGACGGCCGTCGGCCTCGCCTTCCAGCGGGGGCACTGCTACTACTGGCCCGGGCCGGACGATGTGCCATGCACGACGCCCCATCATTTCGAGTCGACCAGCGACACCCCCGTCCGCCTCAGCCGGATCGACTACCCGGATGGGGCCGCCTACCCCTCCCCTACGGAGTGGGACACCATCGATGGCAAATACTGCGGACCGCAGGCCGTGGAATACCTGGGGTACGAGCTCGACCCGTTCGGCCGGTTCCGCGTGCAGTCGATCAGACCGTCCGAGGACATGTGGAACGGCGGGAGACGCTTCCTCCGCTGCGGCCTGCACACCTTCGTGCCCGTCCTCGAGCGCCTGGGGGTCCAGGAGAACGAGGCGGTCACCGGGTCGGCCAAAGGCGCGGACCAGTCCTGGATCTACCCGATAGGGACCTGCCTGACGAGCAGGCCGCAGTCGCTGTTCGTGGCCGACTGCGCCGGGCCGCACGAGTACCTGACGATCGGTAACATCCGGCTGCCGGAGACGGCCGGCGGCGGGCCGCCCAGCAGTGCTGAGTTGAACGACATGGCCAGCCCGCCCTGCGTGTTCGCGGCCCGCGTGGCTCTGGGACAGTCCTTCCAGCTGTCGCCGACGGAGACCATCGGCTTTCAGGCCATCCGCCCGGAGAGCTGGCGCGCCGGCAGCCGGTTGATCACCTGTGTGCTCAGCTACGTCACGGCGTCCGGCGAGCCGCGCTCGGAGACCGGGGAGCAGCATCACCCGGCTGGCGGGCCGCGCGGCGCCCGCTGGCCGCGGGCCGCCGGTCCCGCGGGCACGGTGCCGCCTCGTCCCGTGCTCGCGGCCCTCCTCGCGCCAGAGTCAGAGTCAGAGCAAAATTACCGAAAGTGACGACGGATCTCCAAAAGTGTCAAACAGGGGACCTATCGTACGAATCGGTGTTAATAGCCGATATTGTCCGCGCCACAGTTCGCGCCGCGACCGTCGGCGGGCCGAGCGGAGCGGCGGCGGCGCAGCCTCGCCCGCTCCCCGGTCCGGCCGCCGGCGGTCGGCGCGCCCGACGCGATGGGTGGAGCGAGACAACCGTGGCCGACGAGACATCCCCGGCGCCGGGACCCTGGCCCGGGCAGACTGGCCCGGCGGGCGGCCCGTGGCCCCAGCAGCCGGGCCCGGCCACCCCGGGTGGCGCGCCGGCGCCAGCCGGCTGGCCGGCGCCGGCGGGCAGCCCGGTCCCCGGCGCGCCCGGCGGCAACCCACCCGGCCAGCCCGGCCAGCCCGGCGGCCCATGGGCCCAGTACAGGAACCCGGGCCCGGGGGCACCCCCGGTTCCTCCGTACTGGCCGCCGGCGCCGCCGACGCCACCCCGGCGGTCACGCTGGACCCGCGGGCGCATCGTCGCCGTCGTCGTGGGCGGCGCCGTCGCCCTCATCCTGGTGCTGGCGGCCATCGGGGCCGCCGTGGGCGGCAGCGGGGACGACAAGAGCGACGCGGCCGCTGCCACCGCGGGGCCGTCCGGCGCCGCGTCGCCGGGCCAGACCGTCGAGCCCGAGCTCAGCCAGCGCAGCTACAAGAGCGGTCACTGCTACCGCTGGGACCGTGGTGGCACCTCGGCGAAGGTCGACGACGTCCCCTGCGCCGAGCCGCACCTGTTCGAGTCGGTCAGCGACGACTCGGTCGACATCAGCGGTGAGTTCCCGGCCAGCGCCCCCTACCCGCTGACCGACGACGAGTGGTCGGCCATCTATGACCGGTACTGCCTGCAGCCCGTCCAGGCGTACCTGGGCTATCCCCTGGATCCACACGGGCGGTTCTCGGTCTCCACGATCGTGCCGACCACGACGGGCTGGATCCAGGGCGACCGGAAGATCGACTGTGGCATCGGCGGCTACGCCCCCACCCCGGAGAACCCCGACAACGACCTGTTCACCGGATCGGCGAAGGGTGCCGACCAGTCGATGGTCTACCCGGTCGGCACCTGCATGGCGAAGAGCACCGACGGCACCAAGCCGGTGGCCTGCTCCGCCCCGCACCAGCACGTGGCGATCGGTGATGTCCACTTCACCGATCCCCCGGGCGCGGCACCGCCGGCCGACACGGCGTTCGACGAGCGGGCCGGCCAGCAGTGCGCGGTGGTCGCGCGGGCGTTCTTCGGCCCGTCCTTCCAGCAGACCTCGACGGTGAGCATCGGCTGGTTCCCGATCGACCCGGAGAGCTGGCAGGCCGGCAGCCGGTCGTTCAGCTGCCTGGTGAGCTACTACACCGACGCGGGCGATCCCCGTTCGGTGACCGGCGACGCCCGCAACCCGGTCCCGGCCTGACCGCCCGCCCTCCCCACCTTCCCGCCGTGGCCGGTCCAGTTGGACCGGCCACGGCGGGAAGGACCGATCGGGACCTCGGCGCCGTCGTCACCGCGGCCGGTGCGTGAGCACCAGCGCGTATCCGAGGCAGCCGAAGGCCGCGGTGGTCGCGATCGTGCGGACGATGTTCCAACGGATCCAGGCGCCCTCGAAGTGGGCTCTGACGGCCGCCAGGTCGGTGATCTGGTCGAGCGGCCCGGCGGCGTCCAGCGCGTTGTTCAGCGGGACGTTCGCCACGGCGGTGACCCCGAAGGCGACGACGTTGAGCGCGAGCCCCGCGGCCACCCACGGCAGCGCGGCCCGGCCACCGGACGGCAGGTGCACCGCCCCGGCGGCGAGCGTGAGCAGCGGCGCGCCGACGAAGACCAGCAGGAACCAGCCATTGAGGATCGCGACGTTGATGGACTGCATCGTGCCCACCATCGTGCGGTCGTCGGTCGCGCGTAGCCCCGGCATCACCGAGCAGGCATACGCGAAGTAGAGGCCCGCCATCAGCCCTGTCGTCAGGGTCGCCGCCAGCAACGTCCCGATCCGCGTGCCATTCACGGTTGCTTCTCCTCAGGTTCGGTTGGTCCGGCCCGGGCCGCGGTCGGGTGGAGGCCGACTCACCGTGGCCGCCGGGGCCACCTCCATGAAGCCGCGACCGGGTGGGCCGTGACCATCGCCGAGAGGCTCCGGCGCATACGCCGTCGTCCACGCGGACAGTCGATCTAGACTGCCGGGTGTGGACGCGCTCGCCGGGCTGTTGGACGGTCCCCGGGCGCGCGGCGCCTTCCTGCTGCGGGCGATGCTCACCTCGCCCTGGTCGCTGCGGATCCAGGACCGGGCACCGCTCGCCGTCGTGGCGCAGTGGCGCGGCGAGGCCTGGTTCTCCTTCGACGGCGCCGAGCCGCCGACGCGGCTCGGGCCGGGCGACGTGGCGGTCGTGCGCGGACCGGACCCGTACACGGTGGCCGACCATCCGTCGACCCCGCCGCGCGTCGTGATCCACCCCGGGCAGCGCTGCACCACCCCCGACGGCGTCGACCTGCACGACGTCATGGGTCTCGGGGTACGGACCTGGGGCGACGCGCTGGACGGCGAGACCGTGATGCTGGTCGGGACCTACCAGATCGCCGGTGAGGTGAGCCGGCGGCTGCTCGACGCGCTGCCGCGGCTGCTCGTGCTGGCGGGCGAGAGCTGGGACAGCCCCGTCCTGYCGCTGCTCGCCGCCGAGATCCCCCGGGACCGGCCCGGCCAGGATGCGGTCCTCGACCGGCTGCTCGACCTGCTGCTCATCGACGTGCTGCGCGCCTGGTTCACCGGCGACGGCTCCGGCCAGCGTCCGAGGCGCGACGGTGGTGAGGCGGGCCGGGAGCCCTCGTGGCTGCGGGCGCACACCGACCCGGTCGTCGGGCGGGCCATGCGGCTGCTGCACAACAACCCGGGCCAGCCGTGGACGGTCGCGGCGCTCGCCGCCCACACCGGGGTCTCCCGGGCGGCGCTGGCCCGCCGGTTCACCGAGCTCGTCGGCGAGCCGCCGATGACGTACCTGACGGCGCTGCGCCTCGACCTCGCCGCCGGCCTGCTGCGCGACGAGCGGGACGCGACGCTCGAGACCGTCGCCCGGCGGGTCGGCTACAGCACCGCCTTCGCGCTGAGCAGCGCGTTCAAACGGGTCCACGGCGTGAGCCCCTCCGAGCATCGCGCCCGCCTGTCCGGCGCCGCCTGATCCCGCCCGACCCGCCCGCCACCCATCGCCCGGCCGCCATCGCTCGCGACCCGCGCAAAGTGGGCTATATGCTGCGCGCCATAATCCGCGTGCCGCCACGCCGGGCGGCCGGATGGGCGGCGCCCCGGCGGGCGCCGTCGCGTCCGCCTGGCCGCCGGCGGGTTCGGCATCCGACAGAAGGGCGAGGTCGACACAGCCGTGGCGGACGAGGTTTCCCCGGAGTCGACGCCTGCCGGAACACCGGCTGGCCAGCCAGCGGCCAGTGGTGGCCTCGAGGGTGGCGCCGGCGCCGGCCATGACCCGGACGACCCGTTCGCCGGCCTGGTGCTCGACGAGTCCTTCGTCAGGGCGGCGTCGGTCTACGAGGCCCCGGCCCGCACCCGCGCGGYGGTGCGCCGGCATGGCGGGCCGGACGTACCTGGCCGCCCGGCGCGCCGCCGCCGGCGGGTGACGGCGGCCACCCCGCCCTCGCCGCGGGACTGGAGTCCCGCGGAGGCCCCGGCCCGCCGCGCGCGGGCACGGCTCGTCGGCATCTCTGTCGGTCTGGTGGCCGTGCTCTCCCTCGGGTACTTCGCGGTGCTGCCGAGGCTGCACCACGGGGACGACCCGCCCGCACCGGCCGGAGCGGCGCCCGGCGCGCTTCCCAGCGCCCCAGCGGGAGCCACACCGGCGAACGCCGGCGGCCTGGCGCCGGCGCCGGCCGGCACGCCCACCAGCGAGAACCTGATCGACAACCTGAACTTCCGGCGTGGCGGCTGCTACCGGTGGAACCAGGAGCTGGCGGTCGCCCACGCCGATGGAGTGCCCTGCACCCAGACACACCTGTTCGAGGCGGTCGAGCGCACGTCGATGGACAGGGCCGAGTACGCCCCTGGCGCCGCCTACCCGACCCCCGACGAGTGGGACACGATCGTCGACCGATACTGCACGGCCCCGCTGACTACGTTCCTCGGCTACCCRCTCGACCCGCACGGCGCCTTCGGCGCCGGCGCGATCCAACCGTCCAGGGAGAGCTGGCCGACCRGTGATCGCTCGCTGGTCTGCGGGCTGTCCCACAACTGGTACGAGGCGAACCATCCGGTCGACTGGTTCTACTCGTTCACCGGCGCCGTCGAGGGGGCCGACCAGTCCTGGATCTACCCGACCGGCTCGTGCCTCGCGAGCGACCACGATCATTTCCTCGGGACCATCCCCTGCGACCGGCCGCACTCCGAGGTAGTGATCGGCAAGGTGACGCTGCCGGGCGCGCCCGGTTCACCCGCGCCGAGCCAGGACGCGTTCACCGACCTCGCGGGGCCGCGCTGCGACGCGGTCGCACGTGGCTACCTGGGGGCCGGGTTCCGCTCCTCGACGACCGTGCGGGCCGGCTGGATGGACATCGAACCCGACAGCTGGGCCGCCGGAACCCGCTCGACGAACTGCCTGATCTACTTCACGACGCCATCGAACGAGCAGCGGCAGGTCACCGGTGAGCTCGGCCGCGCGGATCAGGGTGTACCCGCGTGACCCGCTGGCGCGGGCCGGCCGGGGTGGTGCTGGATGTGGTGCTCGTCGTGGCGGTGCTCGTCCTCGGCTACGCGGTGGTCGCGTCGAAGGCTGGCCACGACGACGCGGCCGGCGACACCGGCCCGGCCGTCCAGGTGGCCGCGACCACGGCCGCGCCGTCGGCGTCCGGTGAGGTCACCGGCGCCGACCAGTCCCTGCTCTTCCCCGTCGGGGCCTGTCTCGCCGAGACCGCGGCCGAGGTGCGCGGCACTGTCCCCTGCGAGCGGCCGCACGACGCGGTCGCCGTCGGCAGGATCACGCTGCCCACCGGGCCGAGCAACGAGCCGCCGACCGGCGAGCAGTTCGACGCCCTCGCGGCCCCGCGCTGCATGGACCTCGCCAAGTCCTTCTTCGGGCCGGACTTCCACGACTCACCGACGCTAGCGACCAACTGGCTACGGATCTCCCCGGAGAGCTGGCGGGCCGGCTCCCGGAGCTTCACCTGCACCGTCGGCTACCGCACCGAGACCGGCGGGCAGCGCTCGGTCGCCGGCGCGCCGCCCCACCCGACCRCCTGAACCGGTCCCGGGCCGGTGATCGGCCCCGGGATCGGCTCAGGCGGCTACGCCGACCAGCTATCCAGCCCCAGGGAGGCGCCAGAACACCGCATCCTGGTCGATCTTGGTCAGGGTTGCGGTGATGCCGTGTGCGGTACGGAAGTCGTGCACCGCCTCGCGGCAGGCATGGATCATGTAATCATCGATGATCACAAAACCGCCTGCCGATACCTTCGGGTACAGGTTCGCCAGGGCGTCCATGGTCGACTCGTACAGGTCGCCGTCAAGCCTGAGCACCGCGATCCGCTCGATCGGCGCCGTGGGAAGAGTGTCGCGGAACCACCCCGGCAGAAAACGGACCTGGTCGTCGAGCAATCCATAGGCGTCGAAGTTGGCTCGCACGGTGTCGAGCGAGACGGCCAGTACCTTGTTGGCCAGGTGTAGCGGGGTCTTTTGGTCACTGGGATGGCTGTCCGGGCCGCTGACCGGCATTCCCTCGAAGGAGTCGGCCGCCCAGACCAGACGGTCGGGCACTCCGTACGCGCGCAGGATCGCGCGCATGAAGATGGCCGTGCCGCCGCGCCACACGCCCGTCTCCACCAGGTCGCCTGGAACACCGTCCGCGATCACCGCGGCGACACATTCCTGCACATTGTCCAGTCGGGCGCGCCCGACCATGGTGTGCGCGACACTCGGCCAGTCCTGGCCGGTGGCGCGACGAGCATCGTCGAACGTCGAGCCCGGCTGCATCCGGCTCGCGATAGGCGGATCACGGTAGATCGTATTGGTCAGGATTCGCTTCATCAGGTCGAGGTAATGTTCGTTCCCGAGTTCTTGGGCACTCGGTGACGGCGCCAGCGCCACGTGGTCGTCCAATCTCGCGGAGGTGCGTCCTCGCACCGCCCGGCCTTGCTCCGGGCATGCAGGGATGGCAGGTCACTGCCTGGCAGAACCGTACTGTGCCGATCAGATCGCCGAGCCTGTTTTCGAACAATCCCCCAGAAGGGAATCGGCGCTCCGGATCTCCACGGCCGACGCCCGCCCGGTCGACAGAAGACCCGAGATCAGTGACCCGACGCCAGGTTTCTCAGTACTGTTCGTGATGCCGACCCGCCGTCTTCGGCTGTCGGCCACAAGACACCAAGGTCCCGACTTCGGCACGACCATCGACCACGGCGCGACGCGGATACTGGCCGAAACGCGAGCTCCGCGCGCCGGAGTGACACGATCGTCGCGGCGGGCGCACCCAAGTACACGGGAACGCGGTGGGTACCGGGGTGGGGCGGCCGCGCGGCAGACTTGCCCGGCCGGGCGCGCACGGCGGACGGCCGACGTCACGGTGGAGGGTCGATGGACTTCGCGCGGTACCGGTCACTGGATGGTCTGGCGATGGCGGAGCTGGTGGCCAGCGGCGAGGTGAAGCCGGCGGAGCTGCTCGCCGCCGCCCGCGAACGTGCCGCCGCCGTCAACCCGAAGATCAACGCGATCGTCCGGCCGATGGACGACATCGCCGACCATCGGCTCACCGAGGAACTGGCCGGCCCGTTCGCCGGGGTGCCGTTCCTGCTCAAGGACCTCGGCCAGGACTACGCCGGCGTGCCGACGTCGGCCGGCTGCCGGGCGCTCGCCGACAGGACCGCCACCGAGCACTCGACCGTCGTGCAACGCTGGCTCGACGCCGGGCTGGTCATCTTCGGCAAGACCAACACCCCCGAGTTCGGCTCCAAGGCAGTCACCGAGCCCGCACTGTGGGGACCGGCGCGCAACCCGTGGAACCCGGCGCACACCCCCGGAGGATCGTCGGGCGGCTCGGCGGCGGCCGTCGCCGCCGGGATCGTGCCCGTCGCCGGAGCGAACGACGGCGGCGGCTCGATCCGCATCCCCGCGGCCTGCTGCGGCCTTTTCGGGCTGAAGGCCGGGCGCGGCGTCATCCCGCACGGTCCGGCCGACGCCGAAGGCGGCACCGGTCTGTCGACGCACGGGGTGGTGTCCCGCTCGGTGCGTGACACCGCCGCGATGCTCGACGCCCTGGCCGGCGCCGACCCGTACGCGCCCTACCTGCCGGCCGATCAGCCACCCGGCCACTACCTGGCGGAGGCCGGCCGCGCTCCGGGGCGGCTGCGCATCGGCGTACGGGTGACCTCGGCGCTGAACCCGACGCCGTCACCCGACGCGGTCGCCGCCGTCGAGGACGCGTCCGCGCTGCTCGCCGAGCTCGGGCACGAGGTCGAGCGGGTGGAGCCGGTCGTCGACGAGCGGGCACTCGCGACCGACTTCCTGACCTACTGGTTCGTCAAGTCGGCCCGGCTGGTAGCCGACGCCCGCGAGGTACGGCCCGGTGACGACGGCTTCGAGACCGACACGCTGATCACCGCGGAGATGGGCCGGGCCACGGGCGCGGTGGCGGTACAACGATCCGTGGAGCGCTGGCACGGCCACACCAGGGCCCTCGTCGACTTCCACCGCTCCTACGACCTGCTGCTCACGCCCACGCTCGGCCGGGAGCCGCTGCGGATCGGCGAGGTCGCCACCGCGGCGCGCGAGCGGGCCGCCGGGATGCTCATGGTGCGGCTGCGCGGCGGCACGCTGCTGCGCCGGCTCGGCCTGGTCGAGAAGGCGGTGCTGGCCAACCTCAGCTGGGTGCCGTACACGCAGCTGGCGAACATGACGGGTCGGCCCGCGATGAGCGTCCCGCTGCACTGGACGGCCGGTGGCCTGCCGCTCGGCGTCCAGTTCGTCGCCCCGCTCGGCGGCGAGGGCACCCTGCTGCGCCTGGCCGCGCAGCTGGAGTCCGCCCGCCCCTGGTTCGACCACCACCCTCCGGAGGCGGCGCTGACCACCGCTTCGTAGTGGTGCGCCCGTCCGTCGCCGGGCCCGCGGCGACGGACGGGTACCGCGTCTCCCCACCGGACCGAAGTTGATCTTCGCGGGGCACTGGCCGGTCGTCAACGGCGTGGACAACGGCGCGGGGTGGCCGGCGGTGGCAAAAATGAGGTGCGGACTCGGGCGGGCGCGGGTGATCCTGGGTCGGTGGACAACGGAGCGGAAAACACGGGGCGCCGCGCGCCGAGTCCCTGGCGAAAACGCGCCAGGGCGCGCCGGCGACGTTCGCGAACGCTCCCGCCGGCGTCAGCGACCGGCCTTTCCAKCCAGCAGGAAGCCCTTCTGGAACGCGCCAGCCAGGCCKGACCGGACGCGACGGGAACAATGTTGCCCGCGCCGCGCACCGCGAGAGAGCCAGCGGCGACGGGGAAGAGGACGGCGAACGCGAAGGCAATGGCGAAGGACGAGGGCGAACGGCCACCCGCGAAGCGGCGGCACGCCGGGCTCCGTTCCTACCTGCGTTTCGTCGGAACCTTCCGCCGGTCAGTGACGGTCGTCGTCGTCGTCTTCGTCCTCGCGGACGCTTTCCTCGCCGTCATCCCGCTCTTCATCGGGCGGTTCGTCACGGCGCTCACCGCGACCCCGCACGGCGACGTGCTCACCTACACGATCGCGCTGATCGGGTGCAGCATCGGGCACGACCTGTTCTGGCGCAGCGCCGAACTGCTCTACATGCGGCTGCTCAACCCGCGTGGCTACGACTACCAGAACCTGCTGTTCCGCCGGGTCATCAACCAGGAGTACCCCTACTTCTCGAGCCGGGCGACCGGCAAGATCAGCGGGTACGTGCGCACGCTCGGCCAGGAGTTCCGCGACTTCCTCGACAACGCCTGCTTCAACTACATCGACCTGCTCGTGAAGCTTCCGTCACTCGTGCTGATCATGTTCACGGTGAACCTGCCGACGGGCCTGCTGTTCACCGGCTCGATCGCTCTGCTGTTCGTCGTCGGGCGCAAGACGGCGGCCCGGTCCGCTCGCGAGGAGAAGCGCTGGACCGACGTCAACGCCGACATGGAGAGCTACATCCTCGACATTGTCTCGAACTTCGTCAGTGTGAAGTCGTTCCGCCGGGAGGAGGCGGAGCACGCGCTGGTGGTMGAACGCCGTCGGGATGTCGTGACGCAGTCGAACCGGTCGATGCTCTGGGCGATCGTGTTCTGGGGCTCGATGAGCCTCGTCGTGCGTTATCTGGTCTGGCCGGGCGCGATCCTGCTCAACCTCTGGCTTTACCTGCGCGGCGAGCTGACGATCGGCCAGCTCACCACCTTCCTGTCGGCGCTGGTCATCTTCTCGGACTTCATCTGGGGGACGATCTGGGAGATCTCCCAGCTGAACCTGCGGCTGGCGCGGGTCGAGGAGGCCTACGGCTACCTGTTCGACGAGCGCGACGTCCTCGACGACGCCGCGTTCCCCGACCCGGGCGCCGCCGGCGCGGACGAGACCTCGCCCGGGCTGACGGCCGCCGCCGGTCTGACCCCGCCGGCCCCGGCCGGGGCGGCCGTGGACTGGGCGGACGCGGGTGACCTGGCCACCGCCCTCGGGCGGCTCGACCTGGGCGGGGTGACGTTCGCCTACCCGGACAACCCGGCGGTGCGCATCCTCGACGGGGTGACGCTGACGATCGAGCGACACGAGAAGGTCGGGATCGTCGGGCGCAGTGGCAGTGGCAAGACGACGCTGCTCAAGCTGCTGCTCGGCTACTACGCCCTGCCTCTCGGAGCGGTCGCGCTCGACGGCCGGCCGGTGCCCAACCGCCGACTCGCCCGCGCGATCTCCTACGTCCCCCAGGACATCTCGCTGTTCCACCGCTCGATCCGCGACAACATCACCTACGGGGCGCCGGACGGGGTCGGCGACGCGGAGATCGAGCAGGCGGCCCGGCGGGCGCACGCCCACGAGTTCATCGTCCGCGCCGTCAACGGCTACGACACCCTCGTCGGCGAGCGTGGCATCAAGCTGTCCACCGGGCAGCGGCAGCGGATCGCGATCGCCCGCGCGTTCCTCGACCACAAGCCGCTGCTGGTCCTCGACGAGGCCACCAGCGCGCTGGACAGCGAGAGCGAGCTGCTCGTCCAGCACGCCCTGGAGGAGCTGTGGAGCGAGCGCACCGTCATCGCGGTCGCCCACCGCCTGTCAACGCTGCTGCGGATGGACCGCATCGTCGTCCTCGACGGCGGCCGGATCGTCGAGCAGGGCAGCCACCAGCAGCTTCTCGACACCGGAGGCCACTACTACCGCCTCTGGCAGCAACAGTCCGGCGAGATGCTCGTCAACGACTGATGGTGAGCCTGGCCCGACACGTCTCCGCGTGTCGAGCCAGGCTCGCTGCCGCATTGGATAAACTGCGAAATACCGGTGGACCGGTGATACGGGGGCGCGATGACCGGAACGGGCGGCGGTGGTACCGGGCAGCCGGGCGGAACGGGGCAGCCGGGCGGAACAGCGCCACAGCCTGATCCCGACGCGGAGACCGCGATCTCCGCCGTGAACATGATGGCCGGCTGGATTTCCAACGCCGACCAGAAATCCGCGATCCTCGGGGCCGCGCTGGTCGTGTACGGTACCGCGCTCGCCCAACAACGCGACACGGTCGCCAACGCCCTGGATGACGCGGTCCACGGTCCCTGGCACGGCGCGGACGAGGTTCTGGCCCGGGTGCACGAGATCGGGTCGCTGGTGCTGTTCGCCGGCGCGGCCATCGCGCTCGGCTACGCCGGGATCTACCTGTTCCGGGCGCTCGTACCGCGCTCCCCCAGCTCCCGCATTTCCGGCACCGCCCCGGCCGCCGGCACGAACCGGTTCTCGTGGCCGGATCTCAAGGATGCCCAGATCGACGCGTTGGTCAACGGCCTGCCCGACACGGTGCGGCGGGAGGCCTGGACACAGGCGAAGACACTGGCGACGATCACCGCGGGCAAGTTCGCCCACTTCCGCCGCGCCATGGTCGGCGGCGCGGCCTCCATCGCCTTCGCCGTTCTCTGGGTGATCGTCGGCCAGTGACCGTCGGATAACGGGCAGTCGGCCGGGAGGACAGCCCACCGCCACCGCGACGCCCGCGATCCCGGGACGCCTCAGTCGAACCTCTCATTCCGTTGTCAGGTCCGCCAAGCCCGGCAGGATCACCGCGTCGCCATCGGCGGCGTCGCGCCGGGTGCCCGTCACCGGGCGGCTAGTCGATGTACTCGAGCGGAACGCTCTTGTAGCCCTCGACCTCGGTGGGAATCATCAGCTTCTCGTGCTGGGCGGAGGCGACCAGGCTGTTCAGCAGCGTGAGGAGCACGTTGACGAGCGCCTCCTGCTGCTCGACGCCGGCCTGCGCCTTGAACGCGGCCTTGGTCGCGATCCTGGCGAGCACATGCTCGGCCGCGTCACCAAAGCCAAAAGTGATCACATGCGGCCGCCGCGGCCAGCTGGGTGAGGTGAGCTTCGCGAACTCGCCCTCCCACACACCGGAGTCATCCATCGGCTGGCCGTCGGTGATGAAGAACACCGCGGGGCGCAGCACCGGCCGGCCCTGGGCGCGCAGGGCATTCACATCCGCGTCGATCTGCGCCGCCACGACCCGGAAGGCCTCGGAGTAGTTGGTGGACCCTCGGCAGGTCAGCTCCGGCAGGGCGTCGATCTTCGAAATATCCGTCAGGGGCAGCACGACGTGCGCGTTCGAGTTGAAGCTGATGATCGAGACGTGGGCGAACTCCGCCACCGCCTTGTGGTAGTAGAGACCCTCGTACACGCGTTCGAGGGTCTCGTTGAGGACTTTCTCGAACGGGCGCATCGACGCGGACGTGTCCAGTACGGCGTAGGTCGGCAGGCATTTCTGCCCACTCTTTGCCCCTTCGGGCTGAGTCGTCATATCTCTCTCCTTCGACAAGCTGATTTCTTCGCGCGGAGAAGCTCACAGGGCCCTGGCGAGCCCGATGACCACCAACAGGAGGAGCCCGAGTCCCAGCGCCCACGCGCCGAGCACGCTCACGATCTCCGCCGCCTCTCTGAGCGGCCTGGGGACGGGCCTCGCCGGGCGCGGCCTGGTGGCAGGCTGGCCAGGCCGCGGCGGTGAGGCCCGGCGGGTGGGCGAGCCGGTCGTGCCCTGCCGAGCCGGCGATGGCCGCCCCGGGGGCGGCTGTCGCGCGGTGGACGGGTCGCGGGCGGGGGCCGCGGCCGGCGGCCGCGGCGGCGGCGGCGGCGGCGGCGCGGATGCTCCCACAGTCGTGGCCGTGGCCGAAGGGCCGACCTTCTTCCAGTTCTTGACGTTCGCGTCGGACTCGGGCTCCGTCGCCGGGACGGTCTGGACCGGGACGGGAGCGGTCACGCGCGCGGCGGCGCCCAGGGCGACGGCCAGCTCCTCGATCGTCGGCCGCTTCTCCGCCGGGGTGCCGGCGTGGATCATCCGGAGCAGCACCTCCACGGCCGGCTCCCGGTCACGCATCCCCAGAAGCGCGGCGGGGACCTTCTCCGGGCCGCGCTCGCCGGTGAGGCAGCGCGCGACCAGCAGGCCGAGCCGGTAGCGGTCCGTGGTGGTCGTGATCGGCTGCCCGCGGGCGACCTGGGGGTCGTCCCAGTTGACCGCGCCGATCCACGGTCGCGTCCCGAAGTAGCACCCGTCCACGTCGATGACGTAGACCGAACCGTCCTGCGGGTTCCAGAACGCGTTGGTGTACGACCAGTCCGCGTAGACGAGGTCGTGACGCTCGAAGAGCGCGCCGACCTCCGCCAGCCGCCGGCCGGTGGCCCGGCGGTCCTTCTCCGACGGCACCGGCTGGCCCAGCGCCTTCAGCTCGTCGGCCGGCCGGCACAGCTGGTCGACGTTGACCGTCTTGGGCTCCATCCACTTGCCGTCCGGCCGCCGGAAGGCGTGGACGAAGCTGTCCGACGCCTTGGGGATGACGACGCCGACCGACCTGCTCTGCGCCACCACCCGGGCCACCGGCCAGGAGGTGGCCGTGTGGACCAGCGTCTTCTCGGCCGCGTCCAGCCGTTCCGGCAGGGAGATCAGCCGGTCCAGGCGGGCATCCGAGATGGCGGTCCCGGGCCGGTACTGCTTCATCAGCCAGCCGGGCATTCCAGCGATCTCATAGACGATCTTGGCCTCCCCGCCGGTCGTCGAGATCACCTTTCCGCGCCGGTCGACCCAGTCGAGGTGGATGACCCGGTCGCGCCGCCAGTCCGACCAGCCGGTCATCGCGGCTGTCCCCGGCCACGCGCGCCGACGGCCGGCGAGGCCGGGTCCGGCTGGCCGGGCGGCGGTGTGTCACACCAGACCACCACCGCCGTGCGGTCGTCCTGGTGGGTCCTGGCCTCGAATCCGACGTCGAGGACGAAGGCGCCCAGCGTGGGGGGCGTCGCCCACCAGTCCGCGAACGACGCGCTCGCTCCGGGGATCTGGGTCATCGGGTCGCTCACGCCGTCGGTCAGGAACGCGAGAACCGCGCCGGGAGGCAGCGTCAGCCACGTGTCCTGGGCCTCATTCGGGTGGAAGGGCAGGAACGCGCGCAGGGTGTTGGCGTCGGTGCCGGCGCCCTTGTGGTCACCGGCCACCTGCTCCCAGCCGTGCCCGGCCGGGTAGGCCTGCCTCCAGGCCGACACGTCGGCGAGGTGCCCGAACCAGGCGGACCGCCGGCCCTGACGGTTGAGCTCGACCTCGACGACGCCCACGATCAGGCCGGTACGCACGTCCCGCGGGTCGATCTGGCGCTGCTGCGCCGACCCGGTGATGGCGCGGGCGAGCTCGGTGAACAGGCGGTCCGCCGACAGATGCTGGACCGTCGCGCCGCTGTCGAGGTCGGACCGCAGCTTCGCGACCGCCGTGCTGACCGCCACCGTGGCGCCGTGGTCGGAGCGGGGGCTGTCCGACATCCCGTCGGCCACGGCGACGATGAGGTGCCGCCCGGTGGTGTCGCGACCGAGGCGGTAGGCGTCCTGCCGCGGGGTCGCCGGGTCCTGGGTCCGGTGCCCGGGCCCGATGATCGAGGCCGCGCGGATCTCCAGCGTCCCGATCCTGGCCTGGTCGGCGGCGACGGCGGGCTGGGTGGGCAGGACCGGGAGACGCCAGGGTTCCCGGGCCAGATCCGAGCGGGCGCCAAGCACCCGGAAGTCGGCCGGTGCCGGTGCCAGGACCTGGGACGCGGCGCCGACGTGATCGGGTGAACCGCCGCGGTCGATCGGCGGCGGGTCAGCGGCAAACCACTGGCCATGGCCGTGCTCCTCGAAGCCGTGGTGCTCCTCGAGTCCCTGGTCCTCAGGATCCGGCGCGCGAGCGGGTTGCTCCGCCGGCGTGCCGATGGCCGGGTCCGGCGGCGGATCCTTCATGGCGCCCTTCTTCTCCCGTGCCTTCCGCCCGCCCTCCAGTCCCGGCGTGCCGGCTGGCAGGGCACGGTTGTGCTTCCGCTGGAAGAACCCCAGGACGAGAGACATGACGACGCTCCCCAGGACGGTGAGGATGCCGGTCCGCATGGTGCCGACCTGCAACGACAGAAATCCGATGGCTGTGAACGCCGCGCCGGCGGCCAACGACAGGCCGGCGACAATCCAGCCCACCAGGAGCCACGGTGGGACGTCGGCAATCCGAAATCCGTCGCCGCCGGGCCGGGACGGCTCCGACCGCTCGGTCCGCCGCGCGTCGCTGTGCCTGCCAGGGCCGCCCGCGCCCTTCCCCCCGGGCACGTGGACGGCGGCGGACCTGTATTCGCCGTCGTCGTGGCCGCCATAGGCGGGATGCGAGGACATGTCACTCCCCCGGCCGGCGGAGCTTCTTCCAGCCCGCCACGTTCGTTCCGCCCGAGGCGTCTGGCGCCGACGCGCCGGTCGGCCTCTCGTAGCCGGCCATCGGCTCGACGATCGGCCGTTCCTCCTCCTCGATCGTCAGCTCGTCCGCCGGTTGGCCCACCGGGCCGCCGGGCGACTGGCCGACCGTTCGCCAGCCACCGACGTTCGACGGCTCCACGCCCAGCGGCGATTCCTCGGGCGCGTACTCGGTTGGCGATGGCCCGGGTGCCGGGTAGGCCGTGGGTGGCGGCGGGTAGGCCGGCCCTGTCGCGGACCGCCCCGACGGGGCGCCGTACGTCGTGGTCGGCGGCTCGGGGCCGCTCCCGCCCGGTGCCGGGCGGGAGCCGGCTGGCAGCGCCGCCGGGGGGCCGCCCGGCAGCGCCGCGGGGCCTGGCTGGCCGTAGGACGGGGGCTGGATGGCCGGGCGGACGTCGAGGCCGGCGAACCGGGCGAGGATGCCTTCGGCGTCCGCGGGCTGGAGCATGCCCTGGCTGATCATCCGGTCGATGAGCCCCAGCTGCGTGTCACGGTCGGCCTGCCGGCTCGCCGCGATGCTCTGCAGCGCGAACGCCGTGTCCTCCGGATGCACGGTGAGGTGGCGCAGCAGCAGCTCGTCGTGCCCGCCGAGCGCGGCCCGCAGCGCGATGTATCTGTCCTGCTCGCGGCGTAGCCGCCCCTGCTGGGCAATGTCGGCGATCGCGTTCTCGTGATGGGCCTGCGAGGTCTCCCCGGCCTGCAGGCCGATCCGGCGCTGGTGCTCGCGCTCCTGCAGGACCTGCTCCTGCACCCACTCCTGGGTGCCCTTCTCCCGGGCCACCCGCACGCTCGCCCGGAAGATCGTGATGCCCTCGGGCAAGGCCAGGTGCTTGCTCCGGAGCCGCTCGTTGAGCGCCCGCTCGGCTCGTGCCGGATCGTCCTGGTCGTAGCGGCGGGTTATCGGCATCATGTCATCGAGCAGATGGGAGCGGGCCACCCCGAGGCCGTCRCCGACCCGGCGCAGCACCACCTCGCGAGGGTCGGTCACCCGCCAACCGACGTCGATGGTCGTCTGAAAGGCGAAGACGTCGTCCCGGCTCGGCAGGTTCTCCTGCAGGGTGCTGAGGTGGTCGGTGACGTCGACCGTGTACTGGGTCCGGTAGCGGGCTGTGATCCCGTCGCCCAGCCCCGGGCGCCGGTTCAACGTCACCGCATCGCCGTCGGCCGTCGCCACCACCAGGACGGTCCCAGGGCGGATCGCCGCCCCCCGGTTGAACCGCCGGTCGAGCGGCTCCTCCTGGAGAATGAGCGGGACTGGCTGATACACCATCTCAGCGGCTCCTCGCGGCGATGTGTGCGAGCACCGTCTCGGCGGTGCGCGGGGCTGGTGGGTCGGGGTCGGCCTTCTGCCAGGAGATCGCGGCCCGCCGGATGATGGTCAGCGTGCGGGCGGACTGGGCCTGGTCGACGACCAGCTGGGCGAACGCCTCCTGCCCTCGAGGCAGGTCGTCGAGCATGATCGCCCAGATGGTGAGAACGTCGTGCGCGGCCTCCCACAGCTCGGCGTTCAGGGCGCTCTCCCACAGGTAGGCGATCTCGGCCCGGCGCCGCTGGTCGACGGTGGCGATCCGCAGCAGCGCCGGCCAGGTCACCTCCCCACGGCTGGGTGACGGCAGCTGGGAGACGAGGTCCGCCGCGGCGATGAGAAACGCGGACCAGCCGGTCCGGGCCCGCGCACGGCCCAGCTCCGACCTGGGTCCCGACGTCCACCGGATGAGCTGTTCGAGCACCCGCGCCTCGGTCTCGGGGCTGCCGGCGGTCAGCAACAGCTCGCAGACGCTGTGGCAGATCGCGTTGAGCACGCCGAGCTTGTCCGTCTCGGCGAGCGCGTCCAGCTGCCGAAGTGCCTCGGCGGGGTCGTGCTCACCGAGACTTGCCCCGTAGGCGCGCACGGCGGTGGCCTGCAGCCTCGGGTTGCCGTCGGACAGCCAGGACTTCACCAGCCGGTCGACCGCGTCGGCCAGCCTGCTGTCGGCGGCGGGGTCGTGCAGGGCGATCGCCGCGGCGTCCCGCTCGCGGGAGGCGTCGCTCAGAGCCCAGGGCATCAGCACCTCGGCGCGCACGACGTCGAAGGCGACGGCTGCGAGCGCCCCGGCGGCGACGGCCGCGCGCACCCGCACGGTCTCGATCGGGTGGCCGCCGAGGTAGCGCAGCCAGGCCAGGATCCGCGGCTGAGCCTGGTGGTACCGCCAGACCCGCAGAAGGGCTCGGCGCGGGTAGCTCTCGTCGACGTAGCGCGCCACCGACGCCGGGGCGGCGGCGCCATGGCGGGTCTCCACCGACGTGGTGGCGAGCGTCGCGCGCAGCCGCGTGAGTTCGGTGTCACGGTCCGTCAGGAGGATGGCGGGCGACGTCGTCGACGCGGACAGYACAGCCGCGGGCCGGCCGTCACCCGGGTCGACGAAGCAGCGTCGCAGCGCGTCCGCCGCGGTGGTGACCGTCTCGTAGGGCTCGCCCTGCAGGACGGCGAGCGCGATCGCCAGGGTCAGCAGGGTCGGGTCGTTCTGGTCGTCGGGGTTGATCGGGTTCGTCTGGCTCGTCAGGCCGGCGAACCAGTGCTCGAAGTCGTCGTCGTCGAGCTTCGCGAGACTGGCCTGCGCGGCCGCGGCCGGATCCTCCTCGCCGTCCTCGGCCGCCTCGGCGAGAACCTGGGCGAGGAAGGCGACCGTCTCCATCGGCACGTCCGCGCTCAGTCGCGCATCCACCACGGCCCGGACCGAGTCCGTCGCGAGCAGCCGGGCGGCCCGGCGCGCCGCCGAGGCCCGCTCGTCCAGCGCCCACTGTTCGAAGCCGGCCTCGGTGTCCTGCTGCCCCGCCGGCCGGTCCCGGCGGTCCCAGGCGCCGTTGGCATAGGCAGCGAGGCCCGCCAGCCAGAACGCCAGGTGTCTCGCCAGGACCTCGGCCCGGTGGGCGGGACCTGTGAGCTCGGCCGCGAGGCCCATCCGGCGGACCCCCGGCATCCRCACCTCGGGGGCCGCGGTCACGACCAGGTAGGCACGCCGCTGCTCGAGCCGGTCGGCGAGGCCGAGCAGGTCGAACGAGCCGAGCTCGTCCGCCTGGGCCTGTGTGAGGTTCGACAGGATGTAGCCGGCGTCCTTGGCGGGTTCCTGGGCGAGGAACCTGCGCAGGTCGGTGTCGGGCGCGAGTTCGTGGACTGCCCCTGTGGTGCGGGTGACGAGCACCTTCAGGCCGGCCGCCGTCCGGCCGCAGCCGGCTCGGCCGCGCACCACCAGCAGGTGGGTACGCCGGGCGACTGCCTCCAGGGCGTCGAACCCCGGCTGCGGGACGAACGCCTCCGTCGCCGCGAGGTCTGCGAGAGACAGCCTGCGGAGACGGACGCCCACCTCACTTTCCGAGAAGAAGTTGTTCGTGACCCGCGGCGCGAAGTTGTTGAAGTTGCCGCCGACGAAGCCACCGAGCACGTCGTTGCCGGCGCCCACCGCGTTCCTGGCCTCGCGTTCGGTGGCCAGGTTCGCCTGGATCCCGCCCTGCGCGGCGTTGGTCGCACGGATCTCACCGCGCAGCTCTCCGAGGAGGTCCGGCCGCCCGCCGGGCTCGCCGCCCGCCGGGCGACCGCCCTCCCCGCCCGGTGGAGCCGCGGCCCCCTGGCCGCCCACGGCGGGCCCGGCCGGATGTGGCTGGCCCGCCTGACCTGCCTGGGCCGGCTGGTGGTCGGGCGGGTTCGCGGGGCCGGGTGACTCCTTCGGGTCGCCGTTCACCGCGAGGATTCCGGCGGCGTGCGGTACACGGTCTGGTCGCCGAAGACGATGCCGCCGACGACGTCGCCGTCGGACCGGATCCGCACGTCGCCGAAGGTGAACCCACCGGCGCCCTGGCCACCGGGCGAGCCTCTGCCGCCGGGTCCGCCAGCGGGTTCTGGCGGCTCCGACGGCCCTGGCGGCGGAAGGGGAGCCTCGCCGGGCTCGGGAGCGGGCGGCTCGGGGTAGCCCGGCACATGCACCCAGGCCCGCTCGACGAGCTCCTTGGCGGCGACGGTGACCTCGCGGTACGTCGCCGCCTCGACCCCGCCTCGGTTGTGCCGTACGACGGTCTCGTACCAGGTCGCCGACACGATGAGCGCCAGGTCGGCGGCCCTGGCCTGGCGCAGCACCGAGCGCAGTTCGCGCGAGTCCAACAGGCGGCTCGCGACGACCAGGGCGTACCCCACCCAGCCGAGGTCGTCGCGTTCGAGGTCACCGGCGTGCAGCACGGCGCGCATGCGCAGGGGCACGTCCGCCCGGAGCAGGCCGGCGTTGTACTCATGCAGCCGCCGGTACACCCCGCGGATGACCGGCCCGCCGACGTCCTCCTTCGCCACCTCGGCCGGGAAGAGCACCTGCGCGCCGTCGCCGCGGTCGTAGCGGCGGCAGGCGTCCCAGTCGATGCCGGCGTCCTCGACGGCGCCTCGCACCGAGGCGTACATCGCCCGCCGGCCGTCGAGGAGCTGCCCGTCGAGGCGGCTTCCGGACTTCTCAATATCAACCGCAAGCACCGAGAAGTGCCGCGTCTTCACCATCCTCATCCCCCGTCCCCGTTTCGCGCGGCTACTGCCGGACGAGGTCGTGACGATGGCGAGGTTCTCCGCGGAGGCGGCTGGACACGCCGACCGGATTAACCGGCCGGGGCACGCCGCGGACGCGCGAACGCCGAACCCGTGGGCGCCCCCTTGAAACACCGCCGGACGCGGTCATCGCGCCCGGAGGCAGCCCACGTACGTCGGCCATGTGAATCCCCCGTCAGCCGTCGCCCCCTCCAGGACCGCTGCTGAGGAGATGTTACGCCAATGACCGAACTGTCCACGCAATGCACCCAGCCAGCGTCCTGTCGAGACAGAACGGTCACCCTCCGGCGGACATCGGGCGAATTTAGCAACAAACGCCCAACCACAGGGTTTTGGTTCTGGAATGGGCGTGACACCGTCTACGGACGTCGGCGGCGCGCCTGGGTACCGGTCCGCGGGGTTTCCGGGTGTCTAGTGGCCGCGGTCAAGCCAGGACTGGCGTGCGGGGGCTTCCTTACCAATCGTCGTGGCGGCGCCGTGGCCGGTCCGGACGACGGTGTGGGGCGGCAGGCCCAACAGTTGGGTCGTGATCGAGTCGATGATCGTGGAAAAGTCGGAGAAAGAGCGGCCCGTCGCGCCCGGACCGCCCTGGAACAGGGTGTCGCCGGTGAAGACGGTGTTCAGGGCGGGGGCGTGGAACGACACACTCCCCCAGGTGTGGCCGGGGGTGTGCAGGGCGG
The DNA here is from genome assembly GCF_001854645.1 of Pseudofrankia sp. EUN1h. NCBI lineage: Bacteria > Bacillati > Actinomycetota > Actinomycetes > Frankiales > Frankiaceae > Pseudofrankia > Pseudofrankia sp. EUN1h. Next base: position 149,242 of record NZ_MBLN01000058.1, read on the forward strand.
CCAGGGTCACCGCGCCGTCGCCGCTGCCAATGGTGAACTGCTGACCCGGTTCGATCTCATGATCGGGGGCGCGGTCCGGATGGGTGCGGTCCCACAGCTCCCGGTCGGCCGGATGGAGCCAGATTCCCGCGCCGGTGGCGGCGGCGACGCCGAGGACCGCGTTGACATGGTCATCGTGCGCGTGGGTGCACAGGATCGCGGTCAGGTGACGGTCGCCGACGGCGTTGACGATCGCCCCCGCGTCATGCGGGGCGTCGAGCACGACGCATTCCTCGTCGTCACCGATGAGCCAGACGTTGTTGTCGACATGCCAGCACCCGCCGTCGAGCGAGAAGATCCCCGACGTGACGAGGTGGTCGATCCTCACTCGCCCGCCGAGGCCGCCTGCCGCGCCGTTCTCCGGGAACGTGCCCGCGGTGTCCGTTTCCGTGCTGGCCGTGTTCCTATTCTCGGTGGCGCCGCCGGCGGCGTCCTCAACCGAGGCGCACATCAGATCATCACCACCGAACGCAGCACGTCGCCCCGCTTCATCGCGTCGAAGGCCGCCTCGATGTCGGTGAGGGCGATCTTCTCGGAGACGAACTTCTCCAGTGGCAGCCGGCCCTGCAGGTAGAGGTCTATGAGCATCGGGAAGTCGCGTTCGGGGAGGCAGTCGCCGTACCAGGACGACTTCAGCCTTCCGCCGCGGCCGAACACGTCCAGCAGCGGGATCGAGAGCTCCATCTCCGGGGTGGGGACGCCGACGAGGACGACCGTGCCGGCGAGGTCCCGGGCGTAGAACGCCTGCTTCCAGGTCTCCGGCCGCCCGACCGCGTCGATGACGACGTCCGCGCCGAACCCGTCGGTGAGTTCCTGGATGGCGGTGACCGGGTCGACGTCCCGCGCGTTGACGGTGTGGGTGGCGCCGAGGGTCGTGGCGAGCGCGAGCTTGCGCCCGTCGACGTCGACCGCGATGATCTTCGCGGCACCGGCGAGCCGGGCACCGGCGATGGCCGCGCCGCCGACGCCGCCGCTGCCGATCACCGCGACGCTGTCGCCCCGGCCGACCTCCCCGGTGTTCATCGCCGCGCCGAGCCCGGCCATCACGCCGCAGCCGAGCAGCCCGGCGATCTCCGGCGGCGCCGCCGGGTCGACCTTGGTGCACTGCCCGGCCGCGACCAGCGTCGTCTCCAGGAACGCGCCGATCCCGAGCGCGGGCGAGAGCTCGGTGCCGTCCTCGAGCGTCATCTTCTGGGTCGCGTTCGCCGTGTCGAAGCAGTACCAGGGCCGCCCGCGTCGGCAGGCGCGGCACTGGCCGCAGACGGCCCGCCAGTTGAGGATCACGTAGTCGCCGGGGGCGACGTGGGTGACGCCCGGACCGGTCTGGGCGACGACGCCGGCGGCCTCGTGGCCGAGCAGGAACGGGAAGTCGTCGTTGATCCCACCCTCGCGGTAGTGGAAGTCGGTGTGGCAGACCCCGCAGGCCTTCACGTCCACGGTGACCTCGCCAGGCCCTGGGTCCGGCACGACGACGGTGCGCAGCTCCACTGGCGCACCCTTGCTCATCGACACGACACCTTTGACCTGACGGCTCACGACTGGCCCTCTCCCTCGCGTCCCTCGCGCCAGCCGGCATGACGGCCCGCACGTATCAGTACGTCATCGTCACGTGACGGCCATGCCAACGCAACGTCCGAACATCCCGGCACGCAAGCGACTCTGTCCTTCCAGGTCAGCCCCCGTCGGGCTGCTCCCCCACCGGGCCGTCGTCGCCCGCAAGATCGGGCTGAAACATTTGAGCAGCATTCCTACCAACTAAGTTGACAAACAGCTGACTTAACTGCTTCAGTGAGCAGGCCAAGGCGTCAGCCCGACGGATGTCGGGCCCATTCCCGGCCGCGCCGGACGCCACGCGGCATTCCCCGTTCGCAAGGAGCTACCGTTGACGCCTGCCCGCCGGGCCGGCCAAGGCCGGCCGCGCCGCACGTCCGTGCTGGCCGCTCTGTCCGCCCTTCTCGCCGTCTTCGTGCTGGCGGCCTGTGGTTCCCATGGATCCGGATCCGGGTCCGGCGGTGACGGCTCCGGCGCGGCCGCGAGCGTCGGCGCCACCGGATTCCCGACGGCGGTTCCGGCCGGTACCAAGCTGCGGGTCGGCGACCAGGGCGGAACCCTGAAGGCCCCGCTCGATCTGTCCGGCCAGAGCACCGGCGAGCCGTACGCGGTCGACTGGTCGACCTTCGCGTCCGGGCCGCTGCTGCTCGAGGCGTTCCGCGCGAACGCCGTCGACGTCGGCTACGTCGCCGACACGCCGCCCGTCATCGCCGCGGCGTCCGGCCAGGACCTCGCCGTGATCGCCTCCTGGCAGAACCCCGCTGGCCAGCTCATGCTGGCGACCAAGCCGGGCAGCGACATCCGCACGGTCAGCGACCTCAAGGGCAAGAAGGTCGCGTTCAGCGTCGGGACGATCCTGCAGGCCTACCTGCTGCGCTCGCTCGACAAGGTGGGCCTCGCGCAGAAGGACGTCAAGACCGTCAACCTGCTGCCGACCGACATCGCCGGGGCGCTCTCGCGCGGCGACGCCGACGCCGCCGTGCTGGTCGAGCCGCTCGCGTCGCCCTACCTGAAGGACAACCCGACCGCGCACAAGGTGGACGGCGCCGACACGTCGCCGAGCGTCCAGTACCTGATCACCACGCACAAGGCGCTCTCCGACCCGGCCAAGCAGGCGGCGCTCGGTGACTTCGTGGCGCGGTGGGTGAAGGCGTCCGCCTGGCGCGACGGCCACATCGACGAGTTCACGCAGAAGTACTACGTCGAGCAGGTCAAGGTGCCGGCGGAAACCGGAAAGCTGCTGCTGGCCAAGACCTCCCCTTCGGCATTCGTCCCCATCGACGCGACCAGCATCGGCGGCGCGCAGAAACTCGCCGACCTGTTCACGTCCAGTGGAGTGATTCCCAAGAAGGTCGACATCTCCAAGGTCTTCGACTCCCGATACAACTCCGCCGTTCAGGAGGCCCAGCAGTGACCATCACCGACGCCGTGACCATCACCGACGACAGCGCGGCCCAGTCCGCGATCGGCCTGGACGTCCGGCCACTGTCCGGCTACATCGGCGCCGAGATCCACGGCGTTGACCTCACCMGGCCGCTGGAGCCGGCGGTGATCGCCGAGATCCGGGCCACGCTGCTGAAGTGGAAGGTCGTCTTCTTCCGGGACCAGGACATCACCCCGGCCCAGCAGGTCGCGTTCGGCCGGCAGTTCGGCGAGGTCACACCAGGCCACCCGACCCTGCCGACGCTCGAGGGCCAGCCGGAGGTCTTCCCGCTGGACAGCCGGGCCGAGCACTACCGCTCCGAGATCCGGGTCCAGAGCCGGTGGCACACCGACGTGACGTTCGTGCACAACCCCCCGACGGCGTCGATCCTGCGCGGCGTGATCGTCCCGCCGTACGGCGGCGACACCCAGTGGACGAACCTCGTCACCGCCTACGAGACGCTCTCCGCGCCGATCCGCGACCTCATCGACGGCCTGCACGCCGTGCACGTCAACCAGATCCACCTGGAGCGCGGGGACAGCTCCAAGCTGTCGGCCCTGTTCGCGAAGACGGCATACGAGGCCGTCCACCCCGTGGTCCGGGTCCACCCGGAGACCGGTGAGCGGGCGCTGTTCGTCAACCCGAACTTCACCACCCGGATCGTCGAGCTCAGCAACCCCGAGAGCGCGCAGATCCTCGACCTGCTCTACCGGCACCTGGCCACCCCGGCGTTCACGGTCCGGTTCCGTTGGCAGCCGAACAGCATCGCCTTCTGGGACAACCGGGCGACCGCGCACCTGGCGCCGACCGACCAGGGCAACACCGACTTCGACCGGGTGATGCACCGGATCACCATCGCGGGCGACATCCCTGTCGGCGTCGACGGCAAGCAGTCCGAGACACGCGAGGGCGGGTCCTTCGCGTGACCTCGCTCGCCCTCCACGGCCCCGGTGGCGCCGACGCCCTCGACGCCACCGGGGAGGTCGGCCTGGCCTCTGCCGGGCCGGCGGTGTCACCCGTGGCCTCGCCCCCGCCCACAGCCGCCGGCGGGGGCCGGCGCGGCGTCGAGATCACGCTCGCGGACCCGGACCGACGGGCGCGCCGGCCGCTGCCACCGTGGCTGCGCCGGCTGCTCGGACCGGTGCTGCTGCTGGCGCTCTGGCAGGTTGGCTCGGCCACCGGCGTCATCGCGTCGAACATCCTCGCCGGGCCGTGGACGGTGCTGCACACCGGCTACGACCTGGCCGCGGACGGGACGCTGCACCACAACCTGCTGATCTCGTTGCGGCGGGTGGCGCTGGGTCTGGTGCTCGGCGTCGGGGTCGCGCTGGTGCTGGCCGTCGCCGCCGGGATCTTCCGCCTCGGCGAGGACGTCATCGACGCGCCGATGCAGATCCTGCGCGCGGTGCCGATCCTCGGGCTGGTCCCACTGGCCATCCTCTGGTTCGGCATCGGAGAGCAGGTGAAGATCTTCCTGGTCGCGCTCGGTACCGCGTTCCCCGTCTACATCAACACGTTCGCCGCGATCCGGGGCGTCGACGCCCGGTACATGGAGCTCGCGCGCACCGTGCGGCTGAGCCGGGCGGCGGTGATCCGCCGGGTGGTGCTGCCCGGCGCGCTGCCCGGCTTCCTCGTCGGCCTGCGGTTCGCGTTCACGGTCTCGTGGCTGGTCCTCGTGGTCAGCGAGCAGATCAACGCGTCCAGCGGGATCGGCTACCTGATGGACCAGGCGCGCACGTTCGGGCAGACCGACGTCATCGTCGTCGGCCTCGCCGTCTACGGCCTGCTCGGCCTGCTCTCCGACGGGCTCGTCCGTCTGCTCGAACGCCACGCCCTCGCCTGGCGCCGCGGCCTGGAGGCAACATGACCACGCTCACGACGTCCGCTTCGGCCGGGACGGACACGCAGGACGGCTCGCCCGCGCCCTCGTCCTCCTCCTCGCCCGCGCCCTCCTTCTCGCCTACACCCGCGTCCTCGCCCTCGGTCGCGCCGGCGGTGCGCGCCCGCGGGGTGCGCCGCGAGTTCGGCGGGCGGGCGGTACTCGCCGGGATCGACCTGGACATCGCCGCCGGCGAGTTCGTCGCGCTGCTCGGCCGGTCCGGATCCGGCAAGAGCACGCTGCTGCGCATCCTCGCCGGCCTCGACGCCGACGCCACCGGGCGCGCCACCGTCCCGGCCCAGAGCGCCGTCGTCTTCCAGGACCCGCGGCTGCTGCCGTGGGCGCGGGTCCAGGACAACGTGCTGCTGGGCCTGAAGGGCCGCGACGCGCGCGCCCGGGGAGCCGCGGCGCTGGCCGAGGTCGGGCTCGGCGGGCACGAGCGCGCCTGGCCGGCGACGCTGTCCGGCGGCGAGGCGCAGCGGGTGGCGCTCGCCCGCGCGCTGGTCCGCTCCCCCGGGCTGCTGCTGCTCGACGAGCCGTTCGGCGCGCTCGACGCCCTGACCCGCATCCGGATGCACAGCCTGCTGCGCGACCTGTGCCAGCGCCACCAGCCGGCCGTGCTGCTGGTGACGCACGACGTCGACGAGGCGATCCTGCTCGCCGACCGGGTCGCCGTCCTCACCGACGGCCGGCTCTCGCTCGACGAGCGGGTCCAGCTCGGCGAGGTCCGGCACCGCTGGGACCCGCGCTTCTCCGCGCTGCGTGCCCGGCTGCTCGCCGAGCTCGGCGTCACCGACGACGAGGCGGGCGGCGGCGACGCCAGCGGTGGCGGCGCCGTTGCCGGCGCGGTCGGCCGTGACGTCCCGGTCGCATCCGTGGAAGGCGYGGGCCCGCGGCCGTAGGCTGCGCGCCGCGCCGGGCATACAGACCAGCGGCGGAGCGGCGCGGCGGCCGAGCCATGCCGCCGTGCCTGGTAGGGAACCCTCGGCGGGCCATCGAGCCCGTCGGACAGCCCACGTGAGCAGGGTGAGCAGGCGGCATGAGCCAGCAGACCGCAACCCAGTCGCCCGAACCGACGGGCCCAGCCGGGTCGCTCGCGCACGGACCGCGGTCGCACGACGCGCGACTGCGGCTTCTGCTGAGCGCCGAGCGGCTGTACGCCGAGCACGGCCTGGAGGCGGTGTCGCTGCGGCACATCTGCCGGGCGGCCGGCAACGGGAACAACAACGCGGTGCAGTACCACTTCGGCAGCGAGCGCGGCCTGCTCGAGGCGATCGTCTCCTACCGCGTCCCGCCACTCGACCAGCGCCGTGCCGCGTTGCTCGAAGCCGCGCGGGCCGGCGGAGACCCGCTGGGGGTCCGCGAACTGGTGGACGTGCTGATGCGCCCGCTCGCCGAGGAGGCCCGCCGGCCGGGCAGCCGCTATGTCGGCTTCCTGGGCCGGTTCGCCTCGCATCCGCCGGAGCGGCATCCGTGGTGGGTCGGCGGCGCCCCGGCCGGGCCGGTGGGCCACGAGGTGTCGATGGCGATCCTCGACCGCTTGGCCGCCGTGCCGGAACCGCTGCGGAGCCTGCGGCTACGCCATGTCGTCAGCCTGTGCCTGCCAGCCCTGGCCGGCTACGGCCAGTCCCCCAGCGGCGGCGCCTCCGACGGCGGTACCGACGCGCACGACGACGTCGTCTCCGGTGACGCCGTTCCCTACGGGCTCTACGTCACCGACCTGTTCGACATGGCGGCGGCGGCGCTGACCGCTCCGCTGTCCACGGGAGCCGACAGCAGCCAGTAGATCTCGGTCTCGAGGTCGGCGGGGTCGTCACGGTGGTCGCCGTAGATCTCCCACCGAGGGCCGGCAAGGTGTAGGCCGGCGGCGGCGCAGCGGTCCACGACGGCCTGGTGCGCGCCGGCCAGCGCGGTGTAGGGGCCGCGGTGGACGGTCCTGGCGACGACGCCGGCGGGCAGGGCCGAGGCCACGACATGACCGGTCAGTGGGCAGGGCTCGCGCAGCGTTACACCGACCTGGACGTTCGGCACATCGTCGAGGTAGAGCATGACGGTCCGACAGCCGGCTGCCACACCCGCCGCACGGACGCTGGTCCAGACGTCGTCCAGCAGTGTTCCCCAGAGTGCCGGGAACTCCGCCCAGGTGGTGGTTGCCGCCACCACGGCGGTCGGGCGGGCCCGAACCTCCTCGACGGTCACCTGGTAACTCATCCCGTCCCCGTCCCTCAGCCAGCCGGCCCAGGAGGTGAAGCCGAGCATCGCCTGCATCATCGCCTAAGATCGGCCGCTTATGCGGTGGCGTGCCTGAGCGGCGGCGTCTTCCTCCCGCGGCGGCGTCTTCCTCCTGCGGCGGCGTCTTCCTCCTGCGGCAGGGACTGGATAGCCGATGCGTGGGGGGTGGCAGGTCGTGCACGTGGTACGCAGGGTGGTCACCCGGGATCACCTGGAAGGCGTCGCGTATGCGGCCCTGGGCACCGAGCATCGCCTCGTGGGCGTCTCGCGGCTGCGAGGTGGAAGCAAGAAGGGCGTGTACCGCCTCACCTTCGACGACGACTCCGCCGCGATCGTCTACATCTGGGACGACGCCGAGAACTACTGGACCACCCCGCAGGGCGACGACACCGGCAGCCATGTGGACCCGTTCTCGCCCGCCTCCGGCATMGAGCTCTTCGAGGCCGCCCACCGGCAGCTGGAAGCTCTCGGAATCCGCACTCCCCGGATCCGGCTGGCCGACCGGAGCAGGACCTACTACCCGGCGGACGTTGCCGTGGTCGAGGACGTACCCGGCGACACCTTGGAAGTACTGCTCCGCCAGGACCCGCGCAGCGTGGAAACGACCATGGCGCGACTCGCCGAGGCACTTGGTGCGATGCAGCGACACCAGGGCCCACGCTTCGGCAGATTCGCTCTGATCGACAGGGGTGGTACCTCCGAGGGCAGGTCATGTGAGCAGGTGGTCCTGGACCATGCGCTCGACGACCTCACCGAGGCTGCGTCTCGCGACGCGCGGATCACACGCGCCCGCGACCGCCTGGAGGCTGTAGTTCGCACACTGGCCGCGGCTGTGCGCCCACGCTCGCAGTACGGGCTCATCCACGGGGAGCTCGGGCCGGACCATGTGCTGGTGGACCGACACGGGCAGCCGGTCCTCATCGACATCGAGGGATTGATGTTCTTCGATGTCGAGTGGGAGCACGCGTTCCTGCGACTGCGCTTCGGCGAGCACTATCGGTGGCTGGAGCGCAGTGACCTCGACGAGCAGCGCCTGACGTTCTACATGCTGGCGATGCGCCTGTCTCTCGTCGCCGGACCGCTGCGGCTCCTCGACGGAGACTTCCCCGACCGCGCCTTCATGAGAGGTATCGCCGAGCGCAACCTCCAGGAGGCGCTCGCCTTCCTGCCCATGAACGACCGCTGAGTCCTTGGAATAGATCATCTAGTCGACGAGGCCAGCCCGACGTCCACGGATGATCAACGCGCTGGCTTTGGTTTTCTCGGCCAAATCGTCTGGCTGACCGCCCACAGGAGGTCTGCCACCAAAATGAGGCCCAGCAGCGGGTAGCGGGCCTCGAGGCCGACCGTCCGGTCCGGGTCGTCGACCAGGACCGTCAGGATCCAGATCACCGCGGCGGCGATGAAAACCGCGATCCCGGTGCGGCCCACGTCCGCCCAGCATTCCCGCGTGTACCGCGCGCCGTGAAGCCGCACCGGGGCCGGCCCGCCGGCGAACCGGTGGGCGGCGCGCGCGTCCGCCCAGGCGATGAGCTTGTGCCCGTAGGTGACCGAGAAGCCGAGATAGATCGCGGCGAGCCCGTGGAACACCCCGGCGGTCGCGCCGCCGCGCAGGTCGACGACGGTCGCGGCCAGCAGGACGACGTCGACCAGCGGCGTCATCGCCAGCAGGACGAGCCCAGCGCGCCGCCACCGCAGCCCGTAGCGGGCCATCAGCCCCAGCGCGACGAGCACCCAGAACCCGACCTCGCACGCGACGATCACCGCACCCAACACGGCGCTTCTCCTCCCGGACACCCGCACGGACACATCTTGGCAGCACGCCTGTGCTAGAAAACGACGCTAGCACACCCGTGCTAATTTGTGTCCGTGCCGAGGACCATCGACCGGGACGCACGCAAGGCGCAGCTCGCCGCGGCCGTCTGGCGGATCATCGTCGAACGCGGGATCGGCGCGGTCTCCGTGCGTTCAGTCGCCGAGGAGGCCGGCGTCGTGGTCGGCTCGCTGCGCCACGTCTTCCCGACTCGGGCGGAACTGCTGGAGTTCTCGGCGCGGCTCATGGTCGACCGGGCCACGGCGCGCATCCTGGCGACCCCGCGCTCCGACGACCCGGTGGAGTTCGCGTACGCGATCCTGCGCCACCTGCTACCGCTGGAACCGGACAGCCGGGCCGAGTTCGAGGTCAACCTGGCCCTCATCGCCGAAAGCCCGGCCCTGCCCAGCCTGGTGGAGATCCGTGACTACACCACCCGCGAGGTCGGGGAGCTCTGCCACCAGGTGGTCGAGCTGCTCACCGGCAGACCGCGCGACGAGACCACCCTCACGGCGGCCCGGCGCCTGCACGCCCTCGTCGACGGCCTGGGCCTCCATCTCCTCACCCAGCCGCCCGACGCCGACCCCACCTGGGCCACCGCACTGGTGCGCGCGGAGCTCACCCGCCTCCTCGCCGCCTCGTCATGACCTTCATCAGCGGCTCTGTATCACGATCCGAACCAGCAGGGGCTCGGAGTTCGGATGCCGATACAGATCCGGCGATCAAGGTCACGGCGAGACGGTCGTGACCGGGAGYGACTCCCAGCCACGGACCACCGACGTGCGGGCCTGGACGGCGCTCGGCCAGTCGATCTCCCAGGTGGGGAAGCGGCGCAGCACCTCCTCGAGCGCGACCCGGCCCTCGAGGCGGGCGAGCGCCGCGCCGAGGCAGTGGTGGATGCCGTAGCCGAACGTGAGGTGGCGGCCGACGTCGCGGTGGATGTCGAACCGGTCCGGGTCGGGGTAGCGGCGCTCGTCCCGGTTCCCCGAACCGACGAGGAAGACGACCACGCTGCCCGCCGGCACCGACTGGCCGTGGTACTCGACGTCCCGGGCGACGTATCGGGCGTGCGCGGGCGCCGGCGCCTCGTAGCGCAGCAGCTCCTCGACCGCGTTCGGGATCAGCGCCGGGTTGGCGACGAGCTCGGCGCGCTGGTCGGGGTTCTCGGCGAGCACCTTCCCGGCCCAGCCGATCAGGCGCGTCGTCGTCTCGTTGCCCGCGGCCGCCAGCAGGTTCACGTAGACCAGGATCTCGGACCGGTCGAGGGTGCGCGTCGTGCCCGTCTCGTCCTCGAACTCGGTGGTCAGCAGCTCGGTCATCAGGTCGTCCGACGGGTGGCGGGCCCGCCAGTCGATGTACTCGGCGTACTGGGCGCCGTCGCTCATCCTGGGCGCCGGGTCGGGAGCGTCGTCGGTGAGCCGCAGGCCGCGGTCGATTCCCGCCCGGATCGACTCCTGGTCGTCCTCGGGAATGCCGAGCAGGTAGCCGATCGTGCGCATCGGCATCGGCGCGCCGAGGTCCCCGACGAAGTCGAACCGGCCCGCGCCGACGAGCGGGTCGAGACTGCGCACGCAGAACTCCCGGACCTTCGCCTCCAGCGCCAGCATCTTCTTCGGGGTGAAGACTCGGGAAAGAAGGCCGCGGTGCACGGTGTGCGCCGGCGGATCCTCGAACAGGATCAGGCCCGGCGGCATCTCCAGCTTCGCCTCCAGGCTCGCCCTGATGAACTCCAGCACCGAGCCGCGCCCCGAGTGGTAGGTACGCCAGTCGGCGAGCCCGGCCTCGACGTCGTCGAACCGGCTCAACGCGTAGAAGTCGAACTTCTCGTTGTAGTAGAGCGGTGCCTCGTCGCGCAGCCGCCGCCAGACCGGGTACGGGTCGGCGTCGATGGCGGCGTCGTAGGGGTCGTAGTACGGCTCGCCGCGGCCGGCCATCGGGCCGGCCCCGGCGCCGGCCGCCGCCGCGACGCCCGCATCTGCGTCCGGCGCGCCGTCGGCGTGGGCGTGCGCGTCCGAGTCCTGGTTCGTGACCGTCACCGCTAGACCTCCCGATCCCGGGCCAATATGACGCACGTCGCATGTCCACTATCGCGCGCCTCCGACCTCCGCACGACGGCCAACCGCGGCGAGTACCCGCGCCGGGTGCCAATTTCGGGCCGCCGGACGTTGGTGCGCGGGGAACTGCGCAGCCAGGCGCACGCKGGGCGCCTGGCCGTAAAGGAGTGGTATGAAAATGAGCGTGACGGCGGATTCAGCGGACGACGCGCCGTTCTTCGAGATCCACAAGTACGGGGACCTGACATCCGTGGCAGTCGCGGTACGCGGGAGTGGCGCCGTGATCGTGGACTTCCGATCCGTGGACGACGCGATGGGCCGTCGGGTGGCCGACTTCTGCGCCGGTCTCGGTTTCGGGATCGGCAACTCGCCCTTCCGTCTCACCGACCGTGTTTACTTCCTGTCGGGCCAACGCACGCCGAACAGGGCGGAACGGGCACGGTTCGCGGGATGAGCCCGACGGAGCGGCAGCCCGCGCCGGATGACGGCCTCGCGGCGGACAATTACGACGAGTTCGGATACCTGCACGAGAACGCCGCGGAGATCGGGATCCCGTTCCCCGGGCGGCCCGACGTCGTTCGTGGGTTCCTGGAGGTCGGGACCGGTCAGGAACTGAGCTACATCCGCTGGGGCACGGCCGAGCCGGAGATCGTGTTCCTGCACGGCGGCGGGCAGAACGCGCACACCTGGGACTACGTCGCGCTCGCGCTCGGCCGCCCGGCGCTCGCCGTCGACCTGCCCGGCCACGGCCACTCCTACCGGCGCCCGGACCGGAACTACGGCCCGTGGCGCAACGTCGAGGCGCTGGAGGTGGCGCTGCCGGCGCTCGCGCCGAAGGCGAACGTCGTCGTCGGCATGTCGCTGGGCGGCGCGACCCTCATCCACCTGGCCGCCAAGCGCCCCGACCTGTGCCGGCGTGCCGTCATCGTCGACGTGACACCGCATGTGAGCGACACGCGCCAGCGCCTGACGCGGGCCGAGCAGGGCACCGTCGCCCTGGTCGGCGGCCAACCGACCTATGCCTCGTTCGAGGAGATGGCCGACACGGCGATCGCGCTGAGCCCGTACCGGGCGGCGTCCGGGGTGCGCCGCGGCGTCCGGCACAACGCCTACCGCCGCCCCGACGGGCTGTGGACCTGGCGTTACGACCTGTTCGGCCCGCCACCGGCGGGCGGCGAGAACTGGAACGACCACCTCGGCCGGCTGTGGGCCGACGTCGACGCGATCACCGTGCCGACGATGCTGGTCCGCGGCGGCGAGTCGAAGTTCGTCGCCGACGCCGACGCCGACGAGTTCCGCCGCCGCCTCCCCTCCGCGCGCTACGAGCTCGTCCCCGGCGCCGGCCACGCCGTCCAGAGTGACCAGCCCCTGGCCCTCACCGCCCTGATCAGGGACTTCACCTTTCCAGCTTGACCGCGCATGATCGCGGCTTGCGCCCTCCGGTGGTCATGAACCGGGTCGGATGACGACCACCGGAGGGCACAGACGGCGGTCAAGCAGCCGCCGGTTGCCGGCTGCGACGGGCGACGGGCGACGGCGCTCAGGTGGTCGGGGCGGACGGGCGGGGCGACAGGCCGGCGGCGCGGTAGATGTCGTCGATGACCCGGATGTTCGCGAGGGAGTCCGCGGGCGGGGTAAGCACCGGGGTGCCGTGCCGGATGGCGTCGCGGAAGGCACGAAGCTGCAGGGTGTAGGTGCTCTCGCCGACCACCTTTTCACGCCGCCGCCGGCGGCGGCCGGCGCCCGTCACGGTCAGGCGGTTCAGGATGTGCGGCGCGAGCGGGTTGAGCACCCGGATCTCGCCCCGCTCGCCCGTGATGACCAGGCGCATGGCGAGCCCCGGCCACGCCCAGAGGCCGGTCTCCAGACGGCCGGTGACACCGCCGTCGAACCGCAGCCGCGCCGTCAGGTGCCGGTCGACCTCCGTGAGCCGTGTTTTCGCGGCGGCCGAGACGACGGTGGGCTCGGAGCCGACCACCGTCCTCATCATGTGGACGCCGTAGCAGCCGAGGTCCATGAGACTGCCGCCGCCGAGGGCGAGCTGCCAGCGAATGTCGCGCCGGCTCGGGATGGGGACGACCAGGCGGGCCGCGACGTGCCGCACCGCCCCGATCTCGCCGCTCGACACGATCTCCAGGAGCCGGGCCGCGAGCGCGTGGTAGCGCCAGTGGAACGCCTCCATCACGACCACGTCGCCACGGTCCGCCGTTTCCTTCACCGTGAGCGCCTCGTCGGCGTTGGCGGTGAACGGCTTCTCGCACAGCACGTGCTTGCCCGCCTCGATCGCCCGGACTGTCCAGTGGGCGTGGGCCGCGGGGATCAGCGGGATGTAGACGGCGTCGATCTCGCCGTCGTCCACGACGGCGTCGTAGTCGGCCAGGACGCGTGGAACACCCTGCCGGTTCGCGAACCGCCGCGCCMGCGCCTCGTCGCGCGCGGCGACCGCGACGACCTCGACCCCGTCCATGGCCGCCGCCGGACGGATCAGCGCCATCGGCGCGATCCGCGCCGCCCCGAGCACCCCGATCCGCAACGCCTGCTGGTCCCCCGCGGAAAACGTCGCCATGATGATCCTTACCGGTCTCGTCGCCGAAAGCCATTCCCCGAAGATCAACAGGAAGCACGCTATCTCGCCGCGGGCTCGCCGGCTGAGAGAGGTTCCGGTCCGGTCGTGCGGAGGCGGGTGACGAGGTCCTCGATGGGAGGCTCGCGGATCGCCAGGTCGACGAGGGGGTAGCGGGCGCCGACCCCGGCGACGAGCGGCGCGGCGCTGGCCTTCGCGGTCGGGGCGGTCGGGGCGATCGGGGCGATCGGGGCGAGTGGCGCTACCGGGCGGCACGCTCGACGACGACCAGCGGGATCTCGCGCTCGGTCATCGTCTGGTGAGCGGCCATCTTCTCGTTGAAGTCGGCGAGCGCGGTGAGCAGCCGGGCCCGCTCGTCGCCGGTGGCGATGCTCGCCGTCGCCTCGAACCTGTCGATGCCGTCCGCCCCGGGCAGTTCGACGGTGACCGACGGGTTCGCGGCCAGGTTCGCGTACCAGTCCGGATGCTTCGGCGCCGCCATGTTCGACGCCCACAGCACGATCCGGTCCGGGCCGTCGGTGAAGTAGCCGAGCGGCGTGGTGTGCTCGCCGCCGCCGCGCGCGCCGACGGTGGTGAGCAGCAGCACGCGCGACCCCTTCAGCATCCCGTCGCTGATCTCGCCGCCGTTCGCGCGGAAGTCGGTGACGACCGACCGGTTGAACTCCCGCATGTCGCTTGGCATCGTCACGGCTTTCTCCTCGATCGACGGTGATCTGACCGCGCCGGACGCGTGCAGGGCCGGGACAACGGCTGGTAGGTGCTCGGTATGCGGCGACAGCACATCACATGGAGCACCTGCACCCGCCGCCGGCTCACCGTTGCTGGCCAGCGGCCTTTCCGGGCGGTAACGGTGCGCTGCCGGCAGGAACCGACGGTCCGCGCGCTGCCGGTGGGAACGGATCGGCCGGATCCTCAGCTCTCCGGGCGGCCGATGCGGACGTCGACGCCCGGCGAGTAGTGCGCCAGCGGCGGGCCGGACGGGGCCGGCAGGCCGGCGGCGGTCACCAGCCCGTCGTCGAGGTCGAGCAGATCGACGCGGTGCAGCGGCCAGGGGCGGTGCCAGGCCCGGGCCGAGCGCGGCGGGCCTGAGCGGACCGGGCTGAACAGGCGGAACCGGGCCGTCAGGAAATGGTCGCGGGCGCTCAGCTCCGCGTCCGGGATGCGCCTGCCCGGCCGGACCACCACTCGGCTCGCCGCCCCGCGCGGGCCGGGCCAGCGCCGCCGGCAGGTGTACGTCGTCGTGCCACCGCCGGCGCTGCCTGCGCCGCCAGCGCCCGGGCCGGCCTCCTCGACCAGCCGCATCGACGACCAGAAGTACGGCAGYCGGTAGGTCGTCCGGGCGACGGCGACCGCGCCCCACCGGGCCGCGTCCAGCGAGAAGAACCAGATCCCCGGGCGGCCTTGCTCGTCCCGGACATATGTCCGCACGTTGGTCTCCGGGAAGAAGCTGACCCAGGGAGCGGCCAGGTCGCGCCGCCCGGTCCGCACCTGCATGAAGAACGGCACCAGGCTCACCCAGGCCGCTCCGTCGCACGTCTCGGCCGCGAGGCCCGCCGGCAGCAGCCGTTGCACGGCGTCCGTCGGGTAGGGCCAGTGCAGGAACGTCAGCCGCTCCCAGCGCTGGCGCATGATGGGCCGCTCCACCGTGAACGGGCAGGTCCCGGCTGCCGCGTCACCCACCGAACCCGCGGTCCCGGGTATCGCGGCCCTGGACGCCGCGGGTTCGCGCGTCGCGGGTTCGGGCGTCGCGGCGTCGGACCGGTCGGGAGCGCTCATGGCCCCCATCGTCGCTCCCCTCGACTCCACGGGCGCGCATGCCGACGGGGACCACAGGCATCACACGAGTCCTGAATGGTTTCGCCACACCGGTCCTTGCCCGCGTTCTAGGGTCATGTCGCGACCTTTCGGCGCGCTGGCCTTGGGGGACCTTGCGACGCGGGAAGGGCCGGGGACGGGGGAGGTGGCCGGCTCGTGACCGTCCTCGCCGCGGCGCGCCCGTCGGGCATTCAGGCCGAGCTGCGCACCTGGGCGGCGGTCGCGGCGGCGAGCGCCCGAACCAATGTCGCCCACCGGGCGACGGTCGCCGCGTCCGTGCTGTCGAACGTGACGCTGACCGTGCTGCGCGGGTACCTGGCGCTCGCGGTGTGGGAGGCCCGGCCGGGCCTCGCGGGTTACGACACGCAGCGGGCGGTCACGTTCGTCGTGCTCGGGCAGGCGCTGATGACGACGTTCGCCGCGTTCGGCGGCATGATCGACGTGCCCTGGCGGGTGGAGAGCGGCGCGATCGTCCTCGACGTGGCGCGGCCGTTCGGGTTCCTGCGCTGGTGGCTGGCGCGGGAGATCGGGCGGGCGGCGGTGTTCCTGGTCAGCCGCGCCCTGCCGGCCGGGGCCGTGGGGCTCGCGCTGTTCGGCGCCGTTCCGCCCGCGTCGAGGGCAGCTGCGGCGGGGTTCGCCTTAAGCCTGGTGTTCGCCCTGCTGATCAGCTTCGGGATTCGTTATCTGGTCGGGCTCTCCGCGTTCTGGGTCATCGACGCACGCGGGACGCTCGCGATCTCGGCGCTGACGATGACGTTCTTCTCCGGCGCCGTCCTGCCGTTGACGATCTTTCCCGGGGTCTTCGGCGAGGTCGCGAGGGCGCTGCCGTTCGGCGCGATCGTTCAGGTCCCGATGGACATCTACCTGCGCCCGGCCGGCGGCACCGGGATAGGTCAGGCGCTCGCGTTCCAGGCGGCATGGGCGCTGGTCCTGCTGGTCGCGAGCGACCTGGTCTCCAGGCTGGCGCTACGCCACGTCGTCACCCAGGGCGGCTGACCGATGGTCACCAGGGCGGCCGGGTCGGCGGTCGAGGCGGAGCCGACGGGCCCGGCGGCGCGGATCCGGGCCGTCCGTGGCCTGCTGTGGGCGGAGGCGGCGGCCTACGTGCTGCTCGTGCGGGTCGCGTTCCGTGAGGCGGCGCAGTACCGGGCGTCGCTCGCGCTGCGATCGCTCACCGAAGCCGCGGGGACCGTGCTCGACCTCGTCGCGATCGGCATCGTGTTCGCCCACCTGCCGGCGCTGGAGGGGTTCTCACTGGCCGAGGTGGCCTTCCTCTACGGCACGTCCGCGCTCGCGTTCGCGCTGGCCGAGGCGTTCCTCGGCCCGGTCGACCGGATCGGCTGGCACATCAACGACGGCCGGTTCGACGTCGTGCTGATCCGTCCCGTGAGCGTGCTCGTGCAGGCGGCGACGATGGCGTTCTCGCCACAGCGGGTCGCCCGGGTCGCCMAGCCGATGGTGATCGTCGTCGTCAGTTGTCTCGCGCTGCACGTCCACTGGACCGCGGACCGGGTGCTGCTGGTGCCGGCGATGGTCCTGTGCGGCGCGGTCCTCGCCGCGAGCGCGTTCGTCGCGACCGCCGCGGTCCTGTTCGTCGCCCCGGACGCGACGGTCGCCGTCGTGGCGAGCACGCAGGGCTCGGCACTGGCCGCGCGCTACCCGATGACGGTCTACGGCCACCACCTGGCGCTGTTGCTCACCGTCGTGCTGCCCATCGGGTTCGTGAGCTGGCTGCCGGCGCTGCACGTCCTGTCCCGGCCCGACCCGCTTGGCCTGCCGACGGCGCTGCGCTTCGCCTCGCCGCTGGTCGCGGCCGCCGCGGCCGGCCTGGCGGCGCTCGCCTGGCGGGCCGGCGTGCGGCGCTACCGAAGCACGGGGAGCTGACCGACCCATGACCGACCTGATAGCCGGCCCCGACGAGGCCGGCAGCGGCGACGCTGGCGGCGGGGCCGGTCGCACCCAGCAGCCCGTCGTCATCGAGGTGACCGGGGCGACGAAGACGTTCGTCCAGCGCCGCCGGATCGCCGGGCAGCGGCTGCGGCGCGAACGGGTGGACGTCCACGCGGTGCGGGACGTGTCGTTCACCGTCCGGGCCGGGGAGATCATCGGCTATCTCGGCCCGAATGGCGCCGGGAAGAGCACGACGATCAAGATGCTGATCGGCGTGCTCACCCCGACGGGCGGGCGGCTGCGGGTCGCCGGGCTCGACCCGGCCCGCCAGCGGATCGCGCTCGCCCGCCGGATCGGCGTCGTGTTCGGGCAGCGCTCGACGCTGTGGTGGGACCTGCCGCTGCGTGACAGCTTCGAGCTGGTCCGCCACCTCTACCGGGTGCCGCCCGGCCAGTTCCGCGCGAACCTCGCCCGGTTCGTCGAGATGCTCGACCTCGGCCCGTTCCTGGACACCCCGGTGCGCCAGCTCTCCCTCGGCCAGCGGATGCGCGGCGACCTGACCGCCGCGTTCCTGCACGACCCGGCGATCGTCTACCTCGACGAACCCACCATCGGCCTCGACGTCGTCTCCAAGGCGGCCGTGCGCGCCTTCCTCGCCGAGAAGAACCGCGAACAGGCCACCACGATCATGCTGACGACGCACGACACCGCCGACATCGAACAGCTCTGCCAACGCGTCCTGGTGATCGACCACGGCCGCCTCGGCTTCGACGGCGACCTCGCCACCCTGCGCGACCGCCTCGGCGGCGAACGCACCCTCATCGTCGACCTGGCCACCCCACTGCCCCCACTCAGCGTCACCACCCCCGGCGCCCGGGTAATCCGCGTCGACGGCCCCCGGCAGTGGCTCGCCTTCCCCGCCAAGGCCAGCGCCGCCCCCCTCGTCGCCGAGGTCGCCGCCCGCTACCCCCTCGTCGACCTCGCGATCCGCGAACCCCCCATCGAGGACGTCATCACCCGCCTCTACACAACCGGAGCCACAGCGCCGGAAACCGCGGCGAGCTGACGGCTCGGCGTCGTGGACGGGAGGACCGCGCCTACGGTGCCGTGGGACGGGTGACCGGGACAGGCTGGCCGCCGCCGCGGCGTAGCAGCAGCACACAGGTGATGAGCATCCAGAGCCACGTCGCGAGGTACGGCGGGTTCCACAGCACGTCGGACGACCAGGCGAAGCGGGCCAGCACCAGGAGGGCTCCGCTGACGACGCCGAGCCAGCCCAGCCAACGCGGGAAGACACCGGCCGCGAGTGAGGCAAGCCCCGAGGCCAGGGCGAAGCCGCCCAGGGCGAGGCGGGCGTTGGCGAAGCCGAAGGCAGTCACGTCCCAGGCGTAGGCCGCCAGCGGAGGGTCGATCACGCCGCCGCGGTGGGCGCCCGCCTCGACGCTGGTGTTGACCAGGCCGAAGGCGACGAAGAGCACCCCCGACATCAGCGCCACCGTCGAGCACCACGGCGGCTCGGGCTCGGCGCGGCRCAGGATCTGGCTCAGCCCGACGGCGAACCACAGGAACACCAGCAGGCTCACGGCGAAGAGGGCGGACGCCGCCTGCAGCCAGGCGCCGTCGGCCTCGCGGAGGTAGCGGGCGGCCTGCGCGACAGTGGCCACCGTCGGTGGTTCCCCGTCGCCGATGACGATGACCGAGCCGAAGATCAGCACGATCGCGGCCAGGCCGACCGCGCCGGTGACGCGCTCCAGACGAGGCCACGTGCGGTCGGGAGCGGACAGACGGTCGGGAGCGGACAGGTCGGTCGTCATCTCGGTCCTCCTCGGGTGGACGTCGGCTAGCGGGTGCGGAAGGCGGCCATCATGGCCATGTCCTCGTGTTCGAGGTTGTGACAGTGCAGGAGGTACCGGCCGGGATAGTCGGTGAAGCGCACGAGCACCTCGACGGTCTCGCTGGGCGAGACGTCCACGGTGTCCTTCCAGCCGAGGTCGTGCGGGCCGGGCGCGCCGCCGCGCCGCGACAGCACCTGGAACGGGTTCAGGTGCGTGTGCACGGGGTGGTGCAGGTCGCTGGTGAACCGCCAGATCTCGACGTCACCGAGGGCGACGTCGGCGTCGATGCGGGCGGGGTCGAAGGGCTGGTCGTTGATCAGCCAGCCAGGGTGCTCGCCGGTGGGTGCTCGGCGGAAGCGCCAGTCGCGGGTCCGTACGGCCTGGCTGCGCCGGAGGGGCTCGAGGTGGCTGAGGCGCGGCGGCACGTGGCTGTCGTCGCTGGCACGTCCCGTGACGCGGAACAGCATGATCTGCGCGGTGGATCCGGCTCCCAGCGCGTTGTCCAGCGTGACGGCGGTGCCGGGCGGGAAGGCGGCGAAGTCGACGACCACGTCGGCGCGTTCGCCCGGGGCCAGCACGATGGTTGCCTGTTCGACGGGGTGGTCGAGCAGTCCGCCGTCCGATCCGATCTGGACGAACGGCGTCCGCGCCGGATCGAGGCGGAGCTGGTAGCGGCGGGCGTTGGACGCGTTGAGCAGCCGGAGGCGGTAGTGGGTGGCCGTCACCTCCAGTACCGGCCAGGGTGCGCCGTTGACCAGGATGACGTCGCCGAGCACACCCTCCATGTAGGTGTCGGTCACGCCGCCGGTGATGTGGAGCATCCAGTCGAGCGACGGGTAGAGGAACGAGCCGTCGGCGTCGAAGGCGCGATCAGTGATCATCAGCGGGATGTCGCGGTCACCCCGGGGCAGCGGCAGGGCTGCCTCTTCGTCGTCGGTGACCAGGTGGAAGCCGGCCAGGCCGCGGTAGACCTGCGGACCGGTGAAGTCCATGCGGTGGTCGTGGTACCAGAGCGTCGCGGCCCGCTGCCGCATCGGATAGGTGTAGTCGCGCCGGCCGGCCGCGACGGCGCCGCCGTCCATGGGCATCGTGGCGCCGCCGTCCATGGGCACGGCGGCCCCGCCGTCCATGGCATGTGTGTGCTCGGACCAGCCGGCCGCGGGCAGGATGAGGTCGGTGGGGTAGCCGTCGCTGTCGGCCGGGGTGTGCCCGCCGTGCAGATGGACGGCGACCGGGACGGCGAGTTCGTTGTGGTGGGTGACCACGGTGGTCCGGTTGCCGCGGCTGACGATGGTGGGGCCCGGGAAGATGCCGTCGTAGCCGAAGATCCGGGTGCGCAGCCCCGGCAGCAGCTCGACGTCGGCCTCGCGCTGCGCGATCTCGTAGAAGTCGGTGGTCGCGTCGGTCCGGACCGGCCGGGCCACCGGCGGCACCGGCAGCGGGACGGTGTAGGGCTCGGGCAGCCTGGCGCGGCTGTGCAGCAGCTCGCCGGTCTGGCCACGAGGGCTGGACAGGGCGAGGCCGCCGAAGCTGGCCACGCCGAGCGCGGACAGCCCGAGCGCGCCGAGCACGTGCCGCCGGTTCACCGGGCACGCTTCCGGCGAGCCCGGCGCGGCCGCGGGGTGGCGGCGTCGGCGCGGAACAGCCACACGGTGGTCAGGATCTGGCCCACGACGAGGGACACGCCCAGCGGCAGGTGGACCACGAGCAGCCGTTCGTAGCCCATCCCGACCTGAACCTCGACCAGCAGCGCGATGGCAAGGCTGGCCCAGATCGGCCAGGCCCGCCCCCGGCCCTTCCAGACGAAGGCGATCGCGCAGACCAGCTGGATCACGTCGAGCCCGGTGACCACGATCGCGTTCGCGTCGTGCAGGGCCAGCGCGTCGACGTCACCCTCCAGGTACTCCCCGGCGAGGACCGGCTGGCCGAGGAACGCGAGCGCATGCAGCACCGCGACGACGCGTAGCACGAGGAGCGTCACGCGGGGGCCGGCCTGTGCCAGCGGGCGCGGGCCGGCGGCCTGCTCCGGGATGGTCTCCCCGGACCCGCTCCCGGGGAGACCATGCGCGTCCGCCACGTCCGACACGTGGGTCACGGCAGGCGGACCTCGCGGTCTGGCCCGTGCACCGCGGTGGCCGGCGCCGCGGGAGCCGGGTCGGTGTAGGTGGCGGCGCAGAGCACGAGCAGGCCCAGGCTCCACACCCCGGCGCCGGCCGCGAGGAGGTCGGGCGAGGGGCTCATGGCCAGCAACGCCACCGACCCGACAGCCGCGGCGAGCGGGGTGCGCCGACGCCAACCTGTCCAACGTCCGGCCCGTGACGAGGCCACCGTGAGCAGGATGTATCCGGTCACCGAGAGCAGCGTCGCCAACACGAACATCATGATCACGACAAGGGCGCCGGTGTCGGAGACTCGGTCGCCGCGGACCGCGATCGAGGCGAGCTCGGCGGCGGTGAACAGCCCGAGCGCGCCGAGCGCGAGGCCCCCGCCGACCCGCGCGGCCCGGCCCGAGCCGGCGGCGCCGCTGCGGGCGAACCCCAGCACGCCGACGAGCACCAGCGCATGCAGCAGCGCGTTGACGAGGGCGGCCGCGACGAACGCCCCACTCGAGAACGGGTAGCTGTAGATCTTGGTCGACACGTCTGTCCCCGGCAGGACGACCGCCAGCACCACGACCTCGTCGACCACGGTGGCCGCTGCGCCGACGACACCCACCGCCGCCATCCGCCGCACCGACGCGCCGCGCGGGCCGCGCGGGCCGCGCGGGCCGCTCGTGGATCCGCCGGACGACGCCGCCCGGCCGCCGTTCGTCGTACTTACGTCATTCGCCGTCGCCATCTCGTCCTCCCAAGTGGACGTGGTTCGGAATTGGTCAGACGCGGCTTTCCAGGAACCTTTCGCTTCTCACCTTGATCAGCCAAGGTCGCCGCGGGTCCGAGCCGACGACGGAAAAGGTTTCAGTGGTGACGCTCGCGTTCTGGGAGGTGAAGCTACGGCGGCGGTGATCGCCCAACATCGGGGCAGGCACCGCATTTCCGTGCGCTCCCACCCGCAGCGGCACTAAGTACCAGTACGCAGCCGGGGCGAGTACCAACACCGTTGGCGGCGCCCGGTGGCTCTGGGACGATGGCGCGATGGCGGGTGCCGGACACTCCCATCCGAACGGGGCGTCTCGGCTCGGCCGGCCGTCGTCGCGATCGGGGCCGGCAGGCGCCAGCGGCCCGAGCGCGCCGGCCGGCCGCACGCGGGGCGGGTGAGCGTCGCCGCGCGGATCCAGCGCGGCGAGCGTGCCGGGAAGGGGGCAGGGTGCGGACGTCGCCGTTCCGCGGCCGGCTGCTCCCGGCGGTCCTGCTCGGGCTGACGGTCGCCGCCGAGGTCGCCGCCGTCGTGCTGTCGTCGTCGCTCGAGCCGCGCTACGACACGGTGCTCAACGCCATGTCCAACGTGACCTTCGCCGTCGCCGGGGCGCTGGTCGCCGTCCGTCACCCGCGCCATCCGATCGGCTGGCTGCTGTGCGCCTGCGGCGCCCAGAGCGCGCTGACGGAGCTCGCCCAGGGCTATGGGCTACGGGCGGCGGCGCTCGGCTGGCCGGGCGGCCCCGCGGCCGAATGGTTCAACGCGACGACGAGCTGGACGCTCGGCAGCCTGATCCTGACCTCGATCTTCCTGCTCTTCCCCGACGGCCGCCTGCCCGGCCGGCACTGGCGGTGGGCGCTGTGGGCCAACGGCCTCGGCGGCGCCCTCGCCGTGCCGGGATGGGGTTTCAGCCACCTGTCCGACGCCGGTTTCGTCTCCGGGCACAACCCCCTGGCCACGGACGCGATCCCGACGAACGTCGTCTTCGCCGCCAGCGCCGCCCTGGTCATCGGCGGGCTGGTCGCCTCCGTCGCGGCGCTCGGAGTGCGGCTGCGCGCCGCGCGTGGCGCCCTCCGGCAGCAGCTCAAGTGGTTCACCTACGCCGCCGCGGTCGCCGGGGTGTTGCTGCCAGCGTCCCTGGTGCTGTGGAACGCCTGGCCCGGGGCGCGCGTCCTGTCGGCCGTGGCGGTGACCGTGCTCCCGATCGGCGCCTGCGTCGCGATCCTGCGCTACCGGCTCTACGACATCGACGTCGTCATCAACCGCACCCTCGTCTACGGCACGATCACCGTCCTGCTGGCGGCGGCGTTCGCGGCGACCGTCCTCGCCCTCGGCACGGTGCTCGGCCGTGGCTCCCCGGTGGCGACGGCGGGCGCCACGCTGGTCATCGTGGTCGCGTTCCGGCCGCTACGCGCCCGGGTGCAGGCCGGCGTCGACCGTCGGTTCAACCGCGCCCGCTACGACGCGCTGCGCCGGATGGCCGACTTCCTCGACGCGCTGCGCGCCGACCGCGCGGCCCCCGAGCAGATCGGCGACGTGCTGCGCGGCCTGCTCGACGATCCGGGCCTGGACCTGCTGTTCTTTCAGACGGAGAGCGCGGCATACGTGGACGCCGACGGCGAGCCGGTCGCGGACGTCGCCGCGGCCGCGGCCGGCCGGGCGCGGCTGCCGATCAGCCGCCGTGACGAGCCAGTCGCGTTGGTGCTGCACCGCCCGCGGCCCGACCCCCTGCCCCGGGACGTCGTCCAGGCCGGCGGGCTGGCGATCGAGATCGCCCGGCTGCGGGTCGAGCTGCGCCGCCAGCTCGCCGAGGTGCGCGGCTCCCGGGCGCGGATCGTCGCCGCGGCCAACGAGGAACGCCGCCGGATCGAGCGGGATTTGCACGACGGGGCGCAACAACGGCTCGTCTCGATCGGCCTGGCGCTGCGGCACGCGCAGCACCAGCTCGGCGGCACCGCCGGGCCGGAGCGGGCGAGCCGCACTCTCGACGACGCGGTCACGCAGCTGGGCAGCGCCATCGACGAGCTGCGCGAGCTCGCCCGCGGCCTGCCCCCGGCGCAACTCGGCGGCGGCCTCACCCCCGCCTTCACCGAACTCGCCCGCCAGTCCCCCGTCCCGGTCACGGTGCGCGTGAACCTGGTGCCCTCCGCCGCGGAGACGTCCACGCCCACCGCGATGCCGCCGACATCGGTGGCGTCGGCGGCCACCGCGACGATCACGGCTCCCGCCGCCGCGCCGTCGGCCGGGGCCGCGATGGCCGCGGCCGACGGTGACGCGACGGGTCGGACAGCGGGCGCCGGGCCTGCCGGCGCGGTCCGCGGAGACGGACCGAAGGGCGCGGGCGTCGGGCGACTGGACCGCCGAGTCGAGGTCGCCGCCTACTTCGTCGGAAGCGAGGGGGTCACGAACGCCGTGAAGCACGCGCAGGCCCGCCGGATCGAGCTGAGCGCCGAGGTCCGCGACGGCCGGCTCGTCGTCGCCGTGGCGGACGACGGGGTCGGCGGCGCCACGCCGGCAGGCGGGACGGGGCTGCGCGGGCTCGCCGAGCGGGTCGCCGCCCTGGGCGGGACTCTGCGGATCGCGAGCGGCCCGGGCGCCGGCACCGTGCTCACGGCGGAGCTGCCGTGCGGCTCGTGAGCCGTGCCGCGCAGCCGGCCGCGGCGGCTGGGCGCGAGGGCTCCCATCACCTCGGGCGGCACCAGGCGAACGCGGGAGGGGTGGCCTGCGCATGCGGGTGGTGATCGCCGAGGACCAGGTGCTGCTGCGCGAAGGGCTCGGCCGACTGTTCGAGGACGCCGAGCACGAGATCGTCGCCTCCGTCGGCGACGCGGATCGGCTGCTCGCCGCCGTCGACCAGCACCGTCCCGACCTCGCCGTCGTCGACGTCCGCATGCCGCCGACGTTCACCGACGAGGGCACGGTCGCGGCCGGCGAGATCAAGCGACGCCACCCCGCGGTCGGGGTGCTCGTGCTCTCACAGCACGTCGAGACCACGCACGCCGTCCAGCTCGTCCCCCTCGGCGGGTTCGGCTACCTGCTCAAGGACCGGGTCCTGGACGTGAGCGAGTTCCTCGCCGCGGCCGAACGGGTCGCCCGCGGCGGCTCGGCGCTGGACCCGAAGGTGGTCGCAAGCCTGCTCGCCTCCCAGCGGACCGACGACCCGCTCGCCGGGCTCACCGAGCGGGAACGTGAGGTCCTGCGGCTGATGGCCGAGGGAATGACGAACGTCGGCATCGCGCGCCGGCTCGTGCTGTCCGAGCGAACCGTCGAGGCGCACGTCCGCCACGTCCTGATCAAGCTCGACGTCCCCGATCACGCTGACGCCCACCGCCGGGTCCTGGCCGTCMTCACCCACCTCTCCCTGTCCGCGTGAACGGCTGGCCGACGGGCACCACGCCCCCGCGCTGATCGTCGCCACCGGCGGCTGCCGCAACCCCTCCGCACCGAACTCGCGTTCACGGGCTCCGCCAGCGGCGGCAACGGCGGCACGGTCCAGCTGTGGAACGTCGCCGAGCCGGACCACCCGCTGCCCGGCAGGACGCTGCGATGCGACACCACGAGGGTGTACGCGGTGGCGTTCTTCCCGGACGGGAAGACCCTGGCCACCGGCGGCGGCGACGCGACGGTCCGGCTGTGGGCGATGCCCTGACCCGATCGATCTCCGTTCCCCGGTCCCGGCGCTCGATGCCGGCCGCGCCGCGGTCAGCCGGCGGTGACGCGGCGCGGGCCGGGGCGGRCCGGCGGGGGCGCGGTCATCGGGCGCAGGCTCGCGGGTGGGTCGCCTACGGTGAGCCAGATCGGGTTCGTCAGGCATTCCATGTCGCCCTCGGTGGCGAGCGGCAGGCCCTCATGGGTGTGGCCGCCGCCCCGGACCTCGACGCGGACGTAGCCACCGCCCGGCGGGATCGGGATCGTCGCCTCGATGGTCTGGTCGTCGGACGTGACCGCCGTGGTGGACAGCGTCCCGGCCTGGGTGATGACCGTCGCGCGCATGCCGCCGGCGCGGCGGACGCGGACCTGTACGCCGACGGGGTCACCGCTGGCGCCGAAGACCTCGCCGCCGACGATCGCCCGCTGGCGCTCGCGGCTCGCCGTCAGGTAGCACTCGACGCCGTCGGGGCGGCGGGTGACGAAGCTGCGCCCGGCGCGCAGCGCGGCGATGACCGCCTTCGTCTCCAGCGCGTCGGCGTAGACGACGGTCGTCGGGGTGCCGGCCCTGAAGCCCTGCTTGGCGCCGCTCTCGACGCCGTGCAGGTCGCTGCCGCCGTTCGCGCAGACCCGCCAGCCCTTGCGCAGCATCCCGTCCCAGGCCTGCACGGACTGCTCGTCGTCCGGTCCGTACGACCCGGTCCACAGCTCGTACCCGACCGGTCGCCCGGCCGGGCGTTCCATCTCGGCACCGAACTGCCACTTCAGCCCCGGGAACGACGGGTGCGCCGCCGCGACGTAGGCACCCAGGTCACGGGCCGTCGCCAGGAACTTGTCGATACGAGCGCCGTTCTCCGGCAGAGGCGTGCCTTCCGGCGTCTGGCGGAAGTCCAGCCAGTCACCGACGTCGATCCCCGACACGGTCGCGTGGCCGAAGCTCCAGTTCGTCATCTCCTCTCCGGGCATCAGCAGGACGTCGGAGCCGGCGTCGCGGGCGAGGAAGAGGTTCTGGGAGACGACGTTGTGGTCGGTCATCGCGACGAAGTCGAGGCCGAGCTGGCGACAGGTGTTCGCCCACGCGGCCGGGGTGAGCGCCGTCTTCTGGTTCCAGGCGTCCGACGACTCGGGGGTGTGGCAGTGCAGGTCGCCGCGGTACCAGCCGGGCCGGGCCAGCACGGTACCGACCGTCGCGCCTGGAGTGAACGGCTTCGCCGGGGCCGGGCCGCCGGAGAGGGTGACCGTCACGGTGACCTGCGACGGCGCCTGGACGGCGAAGACCGGGACGATCACGGTCCAGCGGCCCGGCTCGACCGGCCCGGGCAGGAAGCTCTGCGAGGCGCTGTCGGCGGCGACGAAGAACGACGACCGCTCCTCGCCGTAGATGCCGCGGAACCCGGGCGAGCCGTAGGCCGGGCCGCGGTGGTCGAACAGGCCGATGCCGAGCTTCGCCGTGGGGTCGGCCTTGGCCATGGACACCTGGACGCGGTTGACCCCGGGGCCGACGTCGAACGGAAGGTAGACGTACTCCCCCCGGCTGGCGACCGTGCCCGTGAGGACGACCGTCCTGGTCGGCGGGAAGCTGGTGACGGTCGCCCGCGGCGTGGGACCGCCGGCGCCTGCGTCGTCCGAGCAGGCCGCGAGCCCGAACGCCGACGCACCACCGGCGAGCAGCGCCCCACCGCCGAGCCCGGCGACCGTCAGCACCCGCCGCCGGCTCGGCCCGGCCGGCGCCACCGGGCGCGCCGCGAGCGGACCGCCGGTATGCGGGCGGTCGGCGTCCGGGCGGTCGGCGTCGGGGTACCGCTCGGCGACGTACCTACGCTCGTCGGCCTTGACCGCTTCCGGGGCCAGGTCCTGGCAGGGCGAGTCGATGCCGTGATGCCCGCACATGGCATCGCAGTCTGCTCCACATCGGCCGCCGGGTCAGGCCCGCTCGGGCGGTTTGCGCGTCGCGTGGGCCGCCGTCCGCGACCCGTCCCCCTCCCGGCCACGCCCGCGCCACCCGCGTACGGCGCCCGGGCCGCCCGGGCCATACCGGAACAAGGGTGACGCCCGGGTCGTCGGCCTTGCGGCGGCGGCCCACCTGAGCGAGACAATCGTCGGGCCGAGAGCACACGTCCTGGGCGGGAGGTCGAGCCCGTCCTCGCGGCGAGGGGGGATCGTGCTCGTGAAAGGCGGTACGGAACCGGTCCGCGGCGAGCTGGCGCGGCGGACGCGCGGCGCCGCCGGGGCGGCGGTGCTGGGCGTCGCCGTGGTGGGTTACGGGTGTCCCGCGGTCACGTCCTGGCCGGCCCTGCGGGCGCGGCTGACGCCCAGGCTCGCCGGTCTCGGCCGCCGGGACCATGTGGCCCTGACGTTCGACGACGGGCCGGACCCCGCCTCGACGCCGCAGTTCCTGGAGGTCCTGGCCGCGGCGGGTGCCCGGGCGACGTTCTTCCTGCTCGGCTCGATGCTCGCCCGCTCGCCGTCGCTGGGCCGGGAGCTGACCGCCGCCGGTCACGAGGTGGCCGTGCACGGCTGGCTGCACCGCTACACCCTGCTGCGCACCCCGTCGGCGCTCTACGACGACCTCGCCCGGACCAGGGATCTCATCGAGAACGTCACCGAGCGCCAGCCGGTCTTCTTCCGGCCGCCGTACGGGGTGCTCAGCACGGGCGCGCTCGCCGCGGCACGACGGCTGGGGCTGCGGCCCGTGCTGTGGACCGCGTGGGGCCGGGACTGGAGCCCCGGGGCGACCCCGGAGTCGGTGCTGGCCACCATCCGCGGGGGCCTGGCGGGCGGCGGCACCGTGCTGCTGCACGACTCCGACTGCACGTCCGCCCCCCAGGCCTGGCGCTCGGCGCTGGGGGCACTGCCCGGCCTGCTCGGCGAGTGCGCCGGGCGCGGACTGCTCGTCGGACCGCTCAACGAGCACTTCGGGCCCGGGCCGACACCCGCCGAGCCGAGGACGCTGGCCGCGGCCTGAGGGCGGCTCCGGCCGGCGGACGGTCCGATCAGGCGGCGGCGCGCTCCAGGATGTGGACGCCGCAGGCGTTGCCGAGGCCGATGACGTGCGCGAGCCCGACCTTCGCGTTCGGGAGCTGGCGGTCGCCGGCCTCGCCGCGCAGGTGGGTGGCGACCTCCCAGACGTTGGCGATGCCGGTCGCCGCGATCGGGTGGCCCTTCGACTCCAGGCCGCCGGAGACGTTGACCGGGGTCTTGCCGTCACGCCAGGTGGCGCCGGAGTTGAAGAAGTCGACCGCGCCGCCCTCCGGGCACAACATCAGATTGTCGTAGTGCACCAGCTCGGCGGTGGCGAAGCAGTCGTGCAGCTCCACCAGGTCGAGGTCCTCGGGGCCGATGCCGGCCTTCTCGTAGGCCTGCGTCGCGGCCTGCCGGGTCAGCGTGTTCACGTTCGGCAGCACCTGGCAGGCCTCCTCCCACGGGTCGGTGGTGAGGACGGAGGCGGAGACCTTCACGGCGCGGCGCTGCTGCTCCAGGGAGAGCGTCTTCAGCTTGGCGTCGGACACCAGGACGGCGGCCGCCGCGCCGTCGCAGTTCGCGGAGCACATCGGCCGGGTGTTCGGGTAGGCGATCATGACGTCATTCATGATCTGGTCGAGGGTGAACCGCTTCGAGTAGGCGGCCAGCGGGTTCAGCGTCGAGTGGGCGTGGTTCTTCTCGGAGATCTTGGCGAACAGCTCGAAGCTGGTGCCGCCGTACTTGTGCCCGTACTCGAGCCCGATCTGGGCGAACACCCCGGGCATCGTCTCGGTGCCGATCCGGCCGTCGATCGGGCCGACGGCGCCGAACCGGCCG
Organism: Pseudofrankia sp. EUN1h; assembly: GCF_001854645.1. NCBI lineage: Bacteria > Bacillati > Actinomycetota > Actinomycetes > Frankiales > Frankiaceae > Pseudofrankia > Pseudofrankia sp. EUN1h. The sequence continues at coordinate 178,659 of NZ_MBLN01000058.1, forward strand.
CTGGGCGTCCAGTCCTTCGCGTCGCCGCCGCGGCTGCCGCCGGCGAGCAGGCCCGCGCCCGCGAGCTTCTCCACGCCGACGGCCAGGCCGAAGTCGGCGTCGCCGGCGCGGATCGCCATGTGGCAGACGCGCAGCGCGGTGGCGCCGGTCGCGCAGGCGTTCGACACGTTGTAGACCGGGATGCCGGTCTGGCCGACCTGCTTCTGCAGCATCTGCCCGGAGGCCCGGCCCATGAGGCTGCCGAAGGCCAGCAGGCCCATCTCGCGCATGGTGACGCCAGCGTCGGCGAGCGCGCCCATGGTCGCCTCGGCCGCGAGGTCGATGACGTCCTTGGTGGGGTGCTTGCCGAACTTGGTCATGGTGATGCCGAGGATCCAGACGTCGTCGCTGGCCATGTCCGCCGCTCCGCTTCTTCGTGGTGTGTGGAAGGTCTGTGGGGAGCGCCGGTCAGCGCTGGGGCTCGAAGCCGAAGTTGACGGCCTCGGTGCCGGACTCGTCGGCGCCGACCGGCTGCAGCGCGAGGCGCACCTTCATGCCGACGTGCACGGCCTCGGGGGTCGGGGCGACGTTGATCAGGTTGGCGCGGACGCTGGTCCCGGCGCAGTCGACCGTCGCGGAGACGAACGGCACCGGGATGCCGGGCGCGGCCAGCGAGACGATCGTGAACGCCCGCACCTCGCCCTCGGTGGCGACGTCGGCCTTGCGGAACTCGGTGGCGAAGCAGCTCGCGCAGGCGTTGCGCCGGTCGAAGAACCGCGCCCCGCAGGCGACGCACTCGTTCGCGACCAGGTGCGGGTTGTCGCCGAGAACCAGGTAATCGACGAAGGGGATCGACTGCGGCACGGTCGGTGCTCCTAGGCGGTACGGCCCCGACGGGGCGGACAGCGAGCCGGCCCCGGGCGGGGCGAGCGGCGAGACGACGAACGGACGGTCGGACGAACGGTCGGTCGGACGGTCGGTGACGCGGGCGCGGGGCCGGGGCGTCGTGACCGGTGCCGGCCTCGCGCGGCGGCGCGACCGACCCCCGCCCGCAGAGGACGACCGAGAAACCTGGTTCTAATCCCGGCATACCACCCATCCCCGTCCCCAGCAACCACTAGGGCCGGGCGCRCGACGCCCACACCGTCGTTCCACCGAGGGGGCCGGCCTGGGCCACGGGAGGGACTCACGGCGTTCGCCGCGTCACCAGGGCCCCTCACGGCTGCGCGCCACCACCAACGTCACATCAAAGTTCATATATCGAACTCAGTGGCGAGACAAGCGAACCGAACCGCGGCCGGGAAGACCTCCACCGCGGCCATCACCCCGCGAACGCCACCCCTGGACGCGGGCGGCATGATCGGCAACATCGCCACCGCCCCCGTCCCGCGGTGGTGGCCCGCCTACCCCGCACCACCCGGCCCCGCACGCCACCAATCAGACCGACGGTAAGCGATCTGCCACGAAGGGTAAATGTTCGAAAGCTGGGTGCCGTCAGGAGGAGAGGCKATGATGGTCGGAGTCGACGAACGGCCGAGAGTGTCCGCACCGACCCGGGCGGCGAACGAGGCGACGGCCCGGGCGCTGCCCTTCGGCGACGAGGCCGACTTCGCCGACGCCCGGCGCGGGCTGATCGAGGAGGTCCCCGACCTGGTCATCAGGGACCCGTCGGGCTTCACCTCCTGGGACTCCCGGCCGTACGGGTTCCTCCGCGACGGCGCCGCCACCCCGGAGACCGTCAACCCGAGCCTGTGGCGCTACGCCCGCCTGATGGCCACCACGGGGCTGTTCGAGGTGACCAAGGGGATCTACCAGGTCCGCGGGATGGACATCTCGATCATCACGTTCATCGAGGGCGGCACCGGCGTGATCGTCGTCGACCCGCTGGTGACCGTCGGCGCGGCCCGCGCCGCCCTGGCGCTCTACCGTCGCCACCGCGGCGACCGGCCGGTCGTCGCCGTCATCCACAGCCACAGCCACGCGGACCACTACGGCGGCGTCGTGGGTGTCGTCGACCCGGCCGACGTGGCGGCGGGCCGGGTGGCGATCATCGCCCCGGAGGGGTTCCTGGAGCACGCCGTCACCGAGAACGTGTTCGCCGGGACGGCGATGAGCCGCCGCGCGATCAACATGTACGGCGCGCTGCTGCCCAAGGGGCCGGCGGGCCAGGTCTCCGCGGGGCAGGGGCTGACGAACTCCCTCGGCCCGCCGACCCTGATCCCGCCGACCCGCACCATCCGGGCGACCGGCGAGCGGGCCGAGCTCGACGGCGTGCGGCTGGTGTTCCAGCTGGTGCCGGACACCGAGGCTCCGGCCGAGATGAACATGTACCTGCCGGACCGCCGGGCGCTGTTCGTCGCCGAGACGGCGAACGCGACCATGCACCAGCTCTACACGCTGCGGGGCGCCCAGGTGCGCGACGCCCGGGCCTGGGCGCGCTACCTGCGCGAGACCGCAACGATGTTCGCCGCCGACTCGGACGTCCTGTTCTCGACGCACTCCTGGCCGCGCTGGGGCACCGACGCCCTCACCGAATACCTGACCGACCAGGCGGACGTCTACCAGTACCTGCACGACCAGACGCTGCGGCTGGCGAACGCCGGCTACACGATGCTCGAGTGCGCGGAGATGATCGAGCTGCCGCCGCGGCTCGCCGCCAAGTGGTACAACCGCGGCTACTACGGCTCGGTCAGCCACAACGTGAAGGCCGTCTGGCAGCGCTATCTCGGCTGGTTCGACGGCAACCCGGCGAACCTGCACCCGCTGCCCCCTGAGCCTGCGGGGCGGCACTACACCGAGATGATGGGCGGGCCGGACGCCGTCGTCGCGAAGGCACAGCAGTACTTCGACCGCGGCGACTACCGGTGGGTGCTCCAGGTACTCAACCACGTCGTGTTCGGCCATCCCGGCCACCACCCGGCCCGCGAGCTCGCCGCCCGGGCCTGCGACCAGCTCGCGTACCAGACCGAGAACGCGCCGTGGCGGAACTTCTACCTCGCCGGGGCCACCGAGCTGCGCGGCGGCATTCCCCCCGGCCTGCCCGCCACCAGCACGGCGAGCGCCGACACGGCGCGGGCCATGCCGGTCGACACGCTGCTCGACTACGCCGGTACCCGTCTGGACGGCCCACGCGCCTCCGAGGAGGACCCGTTCACCGTCGACCTCGAGGTGGACGGCGTGGCGGCCGGCCGCCGGCGCCTCGAGGTGCGCAACGGCGTGCTGCGCCACCGCGCGCTCGGCGACCAGGAGCCGGCCGGCGGGAGCGTGCTGCGGCTCGCCCGGCCGGACCTCGCCACGCTGCTGTCCGGCGAGGCCGCGCTCGCCGACCTGTGCGGCGACGGGCGGGCCGTCGTCCAGGGCGATTCCGGGCCGCCGGAACGGCTGTTCGGACTTCTGGTCGGCAGCTCGTTCTGGTGGGCGATAGCCACGCCCTGACGCACCAGCCGGCGCGGCCGTCGTGGCCGGCGCTGGCGAGCCCGGACGGCGCCGCGGTCCCGAGCCAGCCGGCAGGTGACGCGTCGCTGTCCGGCCGCCGCGAAACGCCCGACGCGGGCCATTACCGAGCGTGGTCGCGCCGGGGCGTGAGGATGACCACCTGACGGCGCGGGCGGGACCGCGGAACGCAGGGACGGGTGGGCGGATGGCGGGCGGCGACGGGCGCGGCGGGCGTTGCCGCCGCGCCGCGAGCCCGCCGCCGTAGCCGGCGGGCCGCCGCCGATGCCCGTCGCCGTCGCCGCGCACCTGGGGGTCGCGGCGCTGCTGCCGTTCCTCGCCCGCCGGCTGGGTGCCCGGATATACCTGCTCGCCGCCGTCGTGCCGGCCGCCGTCTTCTGCTGGCTGCTGATCGCGCGGCTCGGCGACGTGACGTCCGGCGGGCGGCCGGCGACGGTCCTGCGCTGGGCGCCGGGGCTGCGCCTGGAGATGGCGTTCCGGCTGGACCCGCTCGCGCTGCTGATGGCGCTGCTCGTGACCGGCGTCGGCGCGCTCGTCCTGTGCTACGCCCGCTGGTACCACGCGCACGACGCCGCCGGGTTCGGCCGGTCGGCGAGCGCGCTGCTCGCCTTCGCCGGCTCGATGCTCKGCCTGGTGATCGCCGACGACCTGCTCACGCTGTACGTCTTCTGGGAGCTGACGACCGTCTTCTCGTTCGTCCTGATCGGCGGGGACGGGGTGGCGCCGGCGGCGCGGCGCGCGGCGGTGCAGGCGCTGCTGGTCACGACCCTCGGCGGGCTGGCGATGCTGTTCGGCTTCGTCCTGCTCGGCGAGGCGGCGGGGACGTACCGGATCTCGGGCATCCTCGCCGATGCGCCGCCGGCCGGCGGGCTCGCGGCCGCGGCGGCGCCGCTGATCCTGCTCGGGGCGGCGACGAAGTCGGCGCAGGCGCCGTTCCACCCGTGGCTGCCAGCCGCGATGGTCGCGCCGACGCCGGTGAGCGCCTACCTGCACGCGGCCGCGATGGTGAAGGCCGGCGTGTTCCTCGTCGCGACCCTCACGCCCGCCTTCGCCGCCGCCGGCGGGTACACGCGGGTCTGGACGGTTCCGGCGGCGGCGCTCGGCGCCGTGACCATGCTGATCGGCGGGCTGCGGGCGCTGGCGGCGACCGACCTCAAACGGCTGCTCGCGTTCGGGACCGTCAGCCAGCTCGGGATGCTCACCACGCTCGTCGGCCTCGGCGGGCGGACCGTGGCGCTCGCCGGCGCGACGCTGATCCTCGCGCACGCGCTGTTCAAGGCGGCGCTGTTCATGGTCGTCGGCGTCGTCGACCACCGGGCCGGCGGGCGTGACCTGCGGACGCTGTCCGGCGTCGGCAGGCAGGCGCCGGTGCTGCTGACGGCGGCGGTGCTGGCCGGGGCGTCGATGGCGGCGCTCCCGCCGACGGTGGGTTTCCTCGGCAAGGAGGCGGCGCTCGAGGGGCTCTGGCACGGCCGGGGCGCCGGCCAGGCGGTGCTGCTCGCGGTCATGGTCGTCGGCGCCTCGCTCACGATGGGCTACACGATCCGCTTCCTGTGGGGGGCGTTCGCGACCAAGCGGGACGTGGCACCGAGCGGTTGGCGACCGGCGAGCCCGGCGTTCACCGGCCCCGTCGTCGTGCTCGCCGCCGCCGGGCTCGGCCTCGGCCTCGCGGCGCCCGCCGTGGACGCGTTCGTCGCCGGCTACGCGGACACCGTGGCACCGGACGACGGGACCGCTGCCTATCACCTGGCGCTGTGGCATGGAGTGGGCGCGGCCCTGCTGCTGACCGCGCTCGCCGTCGCGGCCGGTGTAGCCATCGTCATCGCCGAGGCACGGCTGGCGGCGGCCAGGACCAGATCGGTGGCGCCCGAGCACCAGCATCCGGCGGAGGCGGGGGGGTCGGCGTCGCCGGCCACGGCCCCCTGGAAGCAGGCAAGGCGAGCGAAGGGCCTGTTCGACGCGCAGCGGGGCTACGAATGGACGGTCACGGCCGTCGGGCGACTCGCGCTCGCGGTCACGGCGCGCACGCAGGTCGGGTCGCTGCCGATGTACCTGGCCACGGTCCTGATGGTGGCGCTGCTCGTGCCGGGGGCGGCGCTGGTGCGCGGTCTCGTGTGGCCGACGGGCCTGCCGCGCTGGGACTATCCCATCCAGCCGGCGCTGGCCGTCGTCGTGCTCGCCTCGGCCGCGACCGTGGTGCGCGCCCGGCGGCGGCTGACGACGGCGGTGCTCCTCGGTGGCGTCGGGTACGGGTGCGGCGCGCTGTTCCTCGTCGAGGGCGCGCCCGACCTGGCGCTCGCCCAGTTCCTCGTCGAGTCGCTGTCGCTGATCGCGTTCGTCTTCGTGCTGCGCCGCATGCCGGACCGGTTCGCCACCATGGCCAGGACGGGGGTGCCGCGCTGGCCACGGCTCCTGATCGCGGTGGCGGTCGGCCTGTTCGTCGGCGCCTTCGCGATCACTGTCGCCGACGTGCACCCCCAGTGGGGCCTCGCGAGCCAGGAGTACGTCGCCCGGTCGCCGTCGCAGACCGGGGCGACGAACGTCGTCAACGCGATCATCGTCGACTTCCGCGCGCTCGACACGCTGGGCGAGAGCACGGTGCTGGCGGTCGCCGCGCTCGGCGTCGCCGGTCTGCTGCTGGCCCGCGCCCCCGGCGTCCGCTCCCCGCGTGGGGGCGTCCGAGAACCGGCTGGCCCGGCCGGGGGCGGGTTGGAGGCCGCCGGCCCAGGCACGAGTGGACCGGCCGACGACGGACCCGACGAACGGTGGCTGGACGGCGCGGGCGAGCTCGGCTGGGTCTACCAGCCGGGCGGCGGCCGCACGTCGACCCGGTCGGTCCTCATGGAGGTGACGGCCAGGGCGGTGTTCCCCGTCGTGCTGGTCTTCTCGGTCTACCTGCTGTTCGCCGGGCACTCCAGGACCGGCGGCGGTTTCGCCGGCGGCCTGGTCGCAGGCCTCGCCTTCGTGCTGCGCTACGTCGCCGGCAGCCGCGACCGGGTCGGCGCGGCGGTGCCGGTCCAGCCCTCCCTGGTGATCGGCGCGGGCCTCGCCGTCGCCACCTGCGTGGCGCTCGCGCCGGTGCCGTTCGGCGGTGCCGTGCTGCGAAGCTACGTCGCCGAGGCGCACCTGCCGGTCCTCGGGCACGTGGAGCTGGCGACGAGCCTGTTCTTCGATGTCGGCGTCTACCTGGTCGTCGTGGGCGTGGTGCTCGAGCTGCTGCGCACGCTGGGCATCGGGATCGAGAAGGAGAGCGGGTCCGCTCCCGGCCCGGCCGCCGGGGACCTGAGCGTCGGGTCCGACCCCGCCCGCCGCCCGCGGCCGGGCCGCTCGCCGGGAGCTCCACCCGACGCCGCGCCGGGCCCGGGCGAGGCACGGTGACGCTGGCAGCAGCAGCCGCGGCGGCCGCGGTGACCGGGCCGGCGGGCCACGGCGTGCTGAACCTGACGTCGGTGGCCGTCGTCTCCGGCCTCTACATGGCCGGGACGTTCCTGCTGCTGCAGCGCGGGCTGTTGCGCGTGCTCGTCGGCATCGTGCTGCTCGGCCACGCGACCAATCTGCTCCTGCTGCTGGTCGGCGGGAAGAGCGGCCGACCCGCCATGTCCGGCTCGGTGCCGCCCGACCAGATGTCCGACCCACTGCCGCAGGCCATGGCGCTCACGTCGATCGTCATCACGTTCGCGCTGACGACGTTCCTGCTGACGCTCGCCTACCGGGCCTGGACCCTGCTCGGCAACACCGAGGTCCGCGACGACGTCGAGGACCACCGGATCACCGCACTGGAGGAGCGCCTGGAGGCCCAGTTCGCGTACCACTTCCCGCATCTCTCCCTGCCGCACCCGCACGCCCCGCGCCATCGCCACCCCGATGACGACCACCGACGAACGGGCCGCCCGGACGGCTCGGACGGTTCCGAGTCGGACGGTCCGGGCGGAGAGCCGCCGGGCGGAGAGCCGCCGGGCGGGGAGCGGCGGTGACGGCGCCGGAGGTGCTGGTCGTGCTACCGGTGGTCGGGCCGCTGCTCGCCGCGGGCGGAACGCTGCTGCTGCGCTTTCGCCTCCGGGCGCAGCGGATGCTGGCGCTCGCCGTCGTCGCGGCGGTCGCGGCCGACGCGGCCGTGCTGCTCGCCGCCGCCGACACCACCGGCCCGACGGTCGCGCACCTGGGCGACTGGCCGGCGCAGATCGGGATCACCCTGGTCGCCGACCGGCTCGCGGCCCTGCTCCTGCTCACCTCGGCGGTGGTGACGCTGGCGGTGCTCGGCTACGCCGTCGGCCAGGGCGTCGTCGACGAGCGGGCGGAGGGCAACAGCACGATCTTCAACGCCTGTTACCTGACGCTGGTCGCCGGCGTGGCGCTCGCCTACCTGACCGCCGACCTGTTCAACCTGTTCGTCGCGTTCGAGGTCATGCTCGTCTCGTCCTACGTCCTGATCACGCTGGACACGACCGCGGAACGGGTCCAGGCGGGCATGACGTACGTGATCGTCAGCCTGACCTCCTCGCTGCTGTTCCTGACCACGCTGGCGCTGGTGTACGCGTCGACGGGAACGGTCAGCTTCGCGGGGCTGGCCGCGACGGTGTCGGGTCTGCCGGCGGCGCTGCGGGCGGCACTCGGCCTCCTGGTCCTGGTCGTGTTCGCCRTCAAGGCGGCGGTGGTGCCGCTGCACTTCTGGCTGCCGGACAGCTACCCGACCGCGCCGGCGCCGATCACCGCCGTGCTCGCCGCGCTGCTGACCAAGGTGGGCGTCTACGCGATCGTGCGCACCCACACCCTGGTGTTCCCGCACAGCGGGACCTGGCCGCTGCTGCTGGCGGCCGCGGTCGCCACGCTGCTGGTGGGCGCGCTCGGGGCGCTGGCCCAGGAGAACCTGAACCGGGTGCTGTCGTTCCTGCTGGTCAGCCACATCGGGTTCATGCTGTTCGGGCTGTCGCTGTTCACCGTCATCGGCCTGTCCGGCGTGATCCTCTACATGGTCCATCACATCGTCGTGCAGGCCACGCTGTTCCTCGCGAGCGGGCTGATCACCCGGTACGCCGGCACGTCGATGCCGAGGCGCACCGGCGGCCTGGCCGCCGTCGTACCGGTCGTCGCGGCGCTGTTCGCCATCCCGGCACTGAGCCTGTCCGGCGTGCCACCGCTGTCCGGCTTCATCGCCAAGCTCGCGCTCCTGCAGGCCGGCTCCCGGGCGGGCGCCGCGTCGGGCCCAGGAGCCGGCGCGTTCCGGACCGGGGTGTACGTGGCAGTCGCCGCGATGCTCGTCACCAGCCTGCTGACGCTCTACGTGATGGCGCGGGTCTGGGTGAGCGCGTTCTGGCGACGCCCCCGGCCGGCGCACCCCGACCCGGATCCCGGCGACCTCCTCGTCGTCGGCACCGAGACGGTCAGCCGCCCGATGATCGCCGCCACCGCCGGCCTGGTCGCCGCGGGCCTGGTGATCCCCGTACTCGCCGGGCCCCTGTCCGGCCTGACCGCCCGCGCCGCCGCCGACCTGCTCACCCCGGCGGTCTACGAGCAGGCCGTGCTCGGTGGCAACCAGGGCCGGGAGCCCGACGGGCACGGCACGGCCAGCGGACGGGTCGGCGGCCGGTGAGCGCCGGCCCGCCCGTGGCCAGGTCCACCGGGCCGAGCCCCCGCCCACGCCCGTCGCGGCGGCGGCCGGGGGCCGCGGTCGTGACGGCCGCCCGGCGGCCGGGGCAGGTCGCCTGGCTGTGGCTGGTTTGGATGCTGTTGTGGGGGCGCCTCAGCGTGCTCGCCGCGCTCAGCGGGCTGCTCGTCGCCGTCGCCGTGCTCGCGACGTTCCCGTCGCCGTCGCCCGAGGACGCGGACGAGGACCAGGACGGCGCCGCGGCCGGGCATCGGCGGCCGCGGCCGGTCGCGGCCGGAATGCTGGCCGCCCGGCTGTTGGCCGGGCTGCTGCCGGCGAGCGTCACCGTCGCGGCGCAGCTGGTCCGCTACGGCCCCGCCATGCCGTCGGCGATCGTCGCGGTCCCGCTGCGGACCCGATCCGAGGTGGTCGCGGCCATCGTGGCCAACGCCGTCTCCCTCGCCCCCGGCTCGGCGGTCATCCAGGTCGACCGTGACAACGGCATCTTCTACGTCCACGCCCTCGTCGCCCCGGCCCCCGGCGCCGTCGAGACCGTCCGCGCGCACGCCGACGCGCTGCAGCGGCGGGTGATCCTCGCCCTGGGCCACGATCTGGTCCCACCGGGGCCGGAGCCGCGCCCGGCGCCGGGGCCACGGCCCTCAGGGAGGCAGTGATGCAGGTCGTCTACGCCATCACGCTGGGGTTGGTCACCCTCGCGGGCCTGCTGACCCTCGTCCGGGTGGTGCGCGGCCCGACAGAGCTGGACCGCGTCCTCGCCCTCGACGTCCTGGTGGTCCTGATCGTCACCGCGGTCACGGTCGAGGTCGCGCGGCTCCAGGAGGGCTTCAACCTGGCCCTGCTCGGCTCGGTGGCGCTTCTCGGGTTTCTGGGCGCGGCGGCGGCGGCCCGCCTCGTCGAGCTGCGCGGCCCGCCGGGCCCCCGCCCGCCGCGATCGGGGCAGGACCCGTGAGGGGCCTCGTCGCCGACGTCGCGACCAGTGTGCTGATGCTCGGCGGCGCGGCGTTCTGTGTGCTCGGCGCGTGGGGGCTGCTGCGCTTCCCGGACGTCCCGGCCAGGCTGCAGGCCGCGACCAAGCCGCAGACGATCGGCCTGCTCGCGATCCTCACCGGCGCCGCCCTGCAGGTCGACCTCCGGTACGGCTCCGGCCTCGTCCTGGTCGGCCTGTTCCAGTTGGTCACCGCCCCCGTCCTCGCCCAGCGGATCAGCCGCGCCGCCTACCGCACCGGCCAGCTGCGCCGCGACCTGCTGCTCACCGACGAGCTCGCGGACGGGTCCCCCGACGCGGGGCCGGGCGCGACGGGCCATTAGCTGGCTAGGATTGCGGCGGCGCCAAAGCTCCTGGAGGCCCACAGGAGGTGCGAAAACGCTCCTCCTTCGCACCTCTGGAGGCCCCGTCCCCAGAAGCACCAAGGAGGCACCGGTGAAGACGACTCTTGACTGCCCCTGCGGCACGCGCATCCAGGGCGAGAACGAGGACGACCTCGTCGAGAAGGCCCAGGCCCACCTCGCAGAGAAGCACCCCCACCTGGAGTACGACCGCGACGCCATTCTCTTCATGGCTTTCTGACCGGGCGTGCCGAGCCTGCGGGCGAGGCTCACCCAGTCGGTCGCACTGCCGCTGCGCGGCGGGGACCGGGAGTGGACGGCCGAGGCGATCCGGGCGCGTCTCGCGGCCCAGGGGACGAGCCCCACCGCCGCCCGGGCGCCGCGCTGGCTCGGCCATCTCACCCGGCACACCGTCGCCGACCGCGCCGGCTGGGCCGTCCACGAGCTCTCCCCCAAGGGCCCGCCGGCCCGGGCGGTGGACGGCGGGCCTGGCACCGACGTGACGGTGCTCTACCTGCACGGCGGCGGCTACGTGAACGAGATGCTGCGCTGGCACTGGTACCTGCTCGCGCGGCTCACCCGCGCCGTCCCCGCGCGCTTCGTGGTTCCGATGTACCCGGTGGCACCGCGCGGCGCCGCCGCGGACGTCGTCCCCGCCGTCACCGACCTGCTGTCCGACCTGGTGACCAGGGCGCGGGCCGGCGAGTCCGGCCAGGCGGGCCGGGCCGGCGCGGCGCGGGTCGTGCTGATGGGCGACTCCGCCGGTGGTGGCCTCGCGCTCGCCGCCGCGCAGGTCGCGCGCGACCGCGGCGCACCCCAGCCGGACCGGACCGTGCTCGTCTCGCCCTGGCTCGACGTGACGATGACCGACCCCGACCAGCCCGCGCTCGCCGCGAAGGACCGGATACTCGCCGTTCCCGGCCTCGCCGAGGCCGGCCGGTGCTGGGCCGGGGCCCTCGACCCGGCAGACCCGCTGGCCAGCCCGCTGTACGGCGACCTGACCGGTCTCGCGCCGCTCACCGTCCTGTGCGGCACCCACGACGTGCTGCTTCCCGACAGCCGCCGCCTCGCCGCCCGGGCGACCGCCACCGGCCTGGAGATCGACTACCACGAGGCCGCTGGCCTCCCGCACGGCTATCCCCTGTTCCCCATCCCCGAGGCCCGCGCCGCCCGCACGATCCTCGCCGCGGCGCTGCGAGGCCCGGCCCGCGGTCGGTGACCGCCGCTCCGCCGGGACCTGGCTAGGACGCCAGCACGGGGATCTCGGCGTGGACCTCGCCACCGGCCGGGCCGGGGCCCGCGGTCAGGGTGCCGCCGACCTGCTCGGCCCGCTCCCGCATCGACTGGAGACCGACGCCGGGCCGCCAGTTCGCGGCGGCCCCGCGGCCACCGTCGCGCACGGCGAGCACCAGGCGGTCCGTGCGCGCCTCGACCGTCAGCCAGACATCCGCCGACCCGGAGTGCCGGGCCGCGTTGGTCACGGCCTCCAGGACGATCCGGTAGGCGGCGACCTCGACGGCGGCCGGCAGCGGTGGCAGCTCCCCCGGCGCCTCGACCGCGACGGCCAGCGCCCGCCCGTCCGCTGCGCGCAGCCGGTTGCAGCCCTGGCGAATGGCCGCGACCAGGCCCAGCTCGTCGAGCGCGGGCGGGCGCAGGCCGTACACGATCCGGCGGATCTCGGTGATCGCCGCCGCCGTGTCGGCGCGCAGGTCCGCGAGCACGGTCTGCGCCCGGTCCGGGTCGACGGGAACGAGGTTGCGCGCGGCGTCGGCGCTGTAGGCGACGCCGGTCATGATCGGGCCGAGGCCGTCGTGCAGGTCCCGGCGCAGCCGGCGGCGTTCCTCCTCCAGCGCCTCGACCAGCTGGCCGCGCGAGACCCGCAGCTGTTCGGCCAGGGCAGCGGCGCGCAGGGCCTGGGCCAGCGGCGGCGCCACCAGGCGCAGCACGCTGCGGGTCGCCGGCGGCAGCGCGTGGACCTGCGGTGGAAGGCCGACGACCAGCGCGCCGACCCGCTCGTCGCCGACGACGAGCGGCACGGTGGTAGTGGTCATCACGTCCGGCGGGTGGGCGTGCCCGAACCGATCCGCCGCCGCGGCGGCCTCGGCCTCGGAGGCGGGGGCGGGGGCGGGGGCGGGTGACGGAACCGGGCTCGGCGGCGCGCCCGCGGAGGCGACCCGCTCGTCCTCGCTCCACAGCTCCACGTAGGGCAGCGCCAGCCCGGCGCGCAGCGCCGGCAGCCACGACGCGGGGTCGCCACCCGCGTCGAACCGCTCGCCGAGGCCCGCCAGCGCCTGCACGGGGTCGGCCCGACCGCCGAACAGCACGTCGTCGACGAGGTCCTCGATCGCGCGCAGCGCCGGCTGGAACAGCACCGCGATCATGACGCAGAGCACAGTGACGCCGCTGCGCCCTGGCGGGTGGCCGGTGATGAGCTCCAGGGCGGCGTATGTGCCGGCGGTGGTCGCGAACGCGCACTCCAGCGTCACCGTCCACGCCGACGACTTCCTGATCAGCCAGCGGATGTCCAGCAGATCCGGGTCGACGATCCCGATCACGGCACATACCGGAGGCGGCAGCGCCGCGAGCGCGAACGTGATCACGTAGAAGGCGCGTGGCAGGTCGACCGCGAACGCCTCGCCGACGAACATGACGTGCAGCACGAGAAGCGTCGTCTGCGAGAAACTCCACGCCAGCCACTGCAGCGCCCGGCGGTGCTGCCCAGCCGCTGTCACGAACCGCGCCCAGCCGGCCGACAGCAGCAGGACGACGGCGACGGCGCCGAGCGGGACGGTGGTGTTCTCGTCCACCCGTGCCAGGGCCGCGGCCAGGGCGGCGGCGACGATCCCGGATCCGGCACACGACCGCGTGATCCACCCTGGCAGCCGGCCGTCCGGGTACAGCGCCGCCGAGACCGGGGCCACGACGCCGACGGCGACGAGGTACAGAACCTCGGATACCTGGTCCGCGCCGGGCAGGCCCCAGCCCGCCAGCGTCTGCGCCGCGGCACTGGCCAGGACGAGGCCCGCGAGCGCGGCCATCGCCAGCCCGCAGCGGTTGCGGGGATCCGGGCCGAAGGCCAGGACCGCCCACGCCGTCGCCGCGCACACCGTCCCGAAGATCAGTGCGCCCACCCCGCGCCAGCCCACGCCGCCGGGAGCCCACAGGCCGAGGACGGCGAGGACGACGAGCACGGCCGCCACCCCGACGGGGCCTTTCGGCAACACCCGCCGCGCGCTTGGCCCGACCCACGCCCCGGTCCGGCGCGGGGCGCCACCGGGAACCGTCCCGGCCAGCCTGGTGCCCGCGGCGGCGGGTGGTGGCACGCCGGGACCCGAAGCCAGGGGCTCGGTGTCGGCGTGCGAGGCGTCCGGCGCCAGGGCGTCCGCGGGCCTGGGCTCGGGCGGCACGGGTTTCGGCGGCGCGGGTTCCCCGGACACGGATTCCGGCGGCGCGGATTCCGACGGCGCCCTGCTCATCGATGCGGACCGGGCGGAGTCGGCGCCGACGGGCTCCGTGAGCGCCGGTTGGCCGGTCATGCCCGGGTCACCGGCCAAGGCCCGCTTCCCGGGCCCGCACGATCGCCTCCGCGCGGGTCGCCAGCCGCAGCTTGGCGAAGATCGCCGACACGTGGTTGACCACCGTCTTCGTGGCCACGCCGAGCTCGGTGGCGATCGTGCCGTTGCTGCGCCCGGCGGCGATGAGGTCGAGGATCTGYCGCTCCCGGGCGGTGAGCTCGGGGAACGGGTCCGGTGCCGGGCCACGCGGCTCGGCGGCCTGGTCGAGCAGCCGGCGAGCGATTCCCGGGCCGAGCACCACGTGCCCGGCGGCGACCGAACGGATCGCGTGCAAGATGTCGTCCTGGGCGGCGCCCTTGAGCAGGTATCCGCGGGCGCCGGCGCGCATCGCGGCGAACACGGTCTCGTCGTCGTCGAACATCGTCAGCATCAGCACCGCGCACTCCGGGAGCGCGTCCGCGAGGCCGCGGGTCGCCTCGACCCCGTCCATGTCCGGCATCCGCACGTCCATGACCACCACGTCCGGCCGGGTCAGCTGGGCCTCGCGGATCGCCTCCGCACCCGTCGCCGCCTCGCCGGCCACCTCGATGCCGCCCACGGACGACAGCAGGGCCGCGATCCCGCGGCGGACCACGGCATGGTCGTCGGCGAGGAGCACCCGCAGCGGGGCCGTGGCAGAGATGGTCATGCCTGATGATGACGCCGGCGCGCTCCCGTTGTCCCTGGGAACCTACCCACCCGTCTGGGAGCCTGCCCCCAGACGGGTCGGGCGAAATCCGGGACGGCTGGGAGTCGGGACGGCTGACACCCGCGCCCAGGCGGCCGACCATGGACCGGTGTCGCCCAGCGGACCGGTGTCGCCCAGCGGCAATGGAACCCTGTCCACGCGCCCGCCCCTGTCGCGGCTCAACCGGGCCGGGCTCGGCCTCGCGACCGCCCTCGGCGTCCTGAACCTCGCCGGCCCCGCGCTGCCCCTGCCGAGCTTCGCCGCGAGCGGACCGGTCGCGGCCACCCTCGCTTTCTCCGTGCTGATGGGCGTCATCACCGTGGTGAGCGTCGTCATCCTGCTGACCACCAGGTCGCGGACCGCCTTCCGGGTCGTCGCGGCGAGCAGGATGTTCTCGGTGCTCACCGCGATCCCGGCGTTCTTCCGTGACGTCGTCCCCTCGGGGCTCGTCGTGTCCGCCGCGCTGTGGGTCCTGGTCAACGTGGTCGCGGTCGAGCTGATGGTGGAGCCGGGCAGAGCGCCGCTGCGGCTCCGGCGGAGCTGACGGACCGGCGACCGGCGATGACACCCGGCGAACCGGCTCGAACAGACGGACCACCGGCCGGCCCGCGGCCCGGTTCCGGTGGAGCATCGATCGTGAGCCCAGGGCTCCGCCGGCGAGCCAGGGCCGGGCTGGCCGTCGCGGCCGTGCTCGGCGTGGCGGACCTGCTGGTCCTCGGCCTGCCCGGTTCCGCGGTGGACGGCGACAAGCCCCCAGCGAGCGTGCTGGTGTTCGGCGCCCTGATGGGCGTGGTGACGCTTGGCTGCCTGGTCGTCGCGCCTGCTCGCCGCTCACTGGTCGCTGTGTGGGTCGTCGCGGCGAGCCGGGTCCTGTCGGGACTGGGCGCCGTTCCCGCCCTGTTCACGGCCGGCGTCCAGCCAGGACTGATGGCGCTCGCCGCGGCCTGGGTCGTGCTGAACCTGCTGACGGTCTGCCTGCTGGTGGCGCCGTTGCCGGGCCGGTCCGGCGTCCCCTGATCGGCGCCGTCCCACCGGGCCGGTAGCCGGTGTCGCCGGACGCCAGGCGGGCGGGCGGCCCGCCAGACGCCGGGCCGACGTCTGGCGGGCCGACGTTTGGCGCGCTGGCATCCGGCGCGATGTCGTCCAGGCGACGTCGGGGCGCGGAACCGGTGGCCACGGGCATCCGTTGGGCCTGGTGCGGGTTCGCCCACGACCCTGTGCCCCCGGGTCGGCCGGGGTCCTCCCTCCCGGAGAGCGCGCTCGGCTCGCCGCCTGCGTATTCCCCCACCGCGACGGCGAGCCGAGCGCCCGAGAAGGGCCCGCTGGCGGCCCGGCCAACCCCTCGGTGATCGCAGTTTGTGCCCTGCCGCTAGAAGACGCCGGGCCAGATCGTGACCGCCGAAAGGCGCAGACGGCGATCAATCAGGAGGATGGGGAGGCCACGGGCAGCGGGGGTGTGGTGTTCGGAGCGCCGGCGGGGGTGACCGGGGCGGACCAGTCGATGTGGTGGCGCACCGGCCAGGCGAACGACTCCGGGTTCATGAGCTTCATGGCGACGGGCATCATCAGGTCACGCAGGACGCGGGCGGCCGGGCCGGCCGCCTTGTCGCTGTTGGTGCGCTGCGCCATCTTGATGATCCGTTCCACGCGGTCGCGGCGCATTCCCTCGTAGGTCGCGAACGCCTCCCGATACGGCAGGTCGCGCAGACAGCGGGCCAGTTCGACGGCGCTCTCGATCGCCAGCGAGGCACCCTGGCCCGAGCTCGGTGACGTCGCGTGCGCGGCGTCCCCGATGAGGACGACGCGGCCGTGGTGCCAGACCGGAACCGAGGGGATGTCTTCCATCCCACCAACGGTGACGAGTTCGGCGGGGTCGGTCCGGCTGATGAGGTCGATCGCGCGCAGCCGGTCGTCGGCGAACGTCTCGCGCAGGACCCGCAGCCACTCGACGGCGCCGACCGCGCGCGCCTCGGACGCCGTCATCGACGCCGCCCGCGGCAGGTTCGCGAACCAGCCACCGGAGCCGTCCGCCGCCAGGACGTAACCGAAGAACGCCCGCCTGCCGAAGACGAAGTGCATCTCGCTGCCGGTCGGGTCGATCCGTGCCGGGTCGACGGGCCCGGCGGACAGGCGGGCGCCGAAGCCGAGCAGGCCGACGTAGCGCGGCGACGGCGCCACCGGGTCGATCAGCGAGCGGACGGCCGAGCGGATTCCGTCCGCGCCGATGAGGATGTCGGCGCTGGCCCGGTTCCCGTCGGAGAACACCGCCGTCACGCCGCCGGCGACGTCCGTGCCCGTGTCGTGCTGCTCGATGGCGACCAACTTCCTGCCGTGCTCGATCCGGGCGCCGTGGTGGGCCGCCGCGTCGTGCAGCGCCCGGTACAGCTCCGGGCGCCAGACCAGCAGCTGGTCCGGCAGGCCCGCCGGCGAGCCGAGCGAGGCGAGCCGGCGGCCCTTGCCGTTGCGCATCACCATGGCGGTGATCGGCGTGCCGACGGGTTCGACGATTCCGCCGAGACCCGCGGCGGCGAGCGCGTCGACCCCGTTCGGCGCGATGCTCAACGTTCCGCCGACGCCGTCCGCCATGGTCTCGTACGCCTCGTACACCGTCGCCTCGATGCCGGCCTTTCCGAGGGCGACGGCCGCGACGGGACCCGCGATCCCGCCGCCGATGACGATGGCGCTCCGAATTCTGGACATGGCAAGTTCCGCCTTTCAGGCGTTGAGGGTGCCGAGGAGGTCTTGCGCGGCAGCGGGCAGCGCCGCGGCGGGTGCGGCCGGACGGCCCGGCCCGGCCGGTCAGGGTTTGGCCAAGCGCCGCACCGGCCCACGGGCGCCTCGCGGATCTCCGCTGGGCGGACAGCCGGGCTGGACACCCACCGTGATCGAGCGTGCGCGGCTGAACGGGTCGTGGAGGGCCGAACGCCAGCCGGCTGGAGTGAGGGGGCGTCCCACCCGGCAGGCCCGAGCGGTGGGCATCCGCCCAGGGGATCCCGCAGGTGCGAACCGTGGCGGATCAGCGACCCTATAGCGCCAATGATCTGACGCGGTCCGGTGGTGCGGGTTCAGACTGTGGCAGATCAGCGACCGTATAGGGTCGCCCAGCTGCCACGGAACGGACGTTCCGAGCGACTATGCGGGACCAGCCGGGCCCGTGGTGGGCGCGGCGGGCGTGGTCGGCGTCGGCGCCCCGCCCGCGGCCATGGCCTCGTGGAACTGGGCCCAGGCGGAGGCCCAGCCGGTCTCGGGGTCGGCGATGCGAGCGACGAGACGCTCGACGAACCCCGCCTCGGTGTCAACCTGGGCGAGGCGGTACTCCTCCTCGATCAGGAACAGCTCCGGGACGCCGGCCACCAGCGCGTCGTCGACCATCTTCTGGATCTCGGCCCGCCGCTCGGCGAGACGAGCCAGCCGCGCCTGGAGCAGGCCCGTCACGTCGATCGGGTGCAGTGCGCCGATCAGCGACAGCGCCGAGACGAAGCTCGGGTACTCGTGCTCGGGCTCCGCCACCAGCTCGCGCAGCCAGTCACGCAGCTCGGCGCGGCCGGCGTCGGTGAGGGCGTAGACGGTGCGCTCAGGGCGCTGGCCCGCGCGGGTCGTCTCCACCTCGGTGATGAAGCCGGCCTTCGCCAGCTGCTGGACGACCATGTACAGCGAGCCATGGTTGAACTTGATGCTGCGGGCGTCGCCGTTGTCCCGCAGCATGCGGGAGAGCTCGTAGGGGTGCATCGGGCCCTGGACCAGGTAGGCCAGGACGGCCAGCCCCAGCAGATTGCCGACCTTGCGCCGCGCCGCCACCCGGTTCTCCTCCCGCCACCTTCGCCACCTCCATCCTGCCCTGCCGGCCGACGCGACCCCGACTGTTCGATTTCAACTATCCAGTTCTGACTAGTCGGTGTCAACTAATTTTGAGAGCGTCAGCCATCCAAGGCGGAACGACGCAGGACCACGCATGACGAGGCACGACGAGGCACGACGGCGCCGGGCAAGGCCGTACGGACGAGCCGGCGCCGCGGACGCCGACGCGGCCTCGCGTCAGCGCAGGGCGTCGTCGAGGAAGGCGAGGATGCCGGGGAGACGATCGGCGAGTGGGAAGTCGGGGCCGTGGCCGGCACCGTCGACGATGCGCAGGTCGGCGGCGCCGCCGGCCGCGCGCAGCGCGCCGGCGAACGCGACGGACTGCTGGTAGGGCACGGTGCAGTCGGCGGTGCCGTGCTCGAGGAGGAACCGTGGCGGGGTCCGGCCGGCACCCAGGTGCGTGGCCGGGCTCGCCGCGCGGACGAGGTCGGGCACGGTGGTGATCTGGTGGCCGAGAAACCGCGACTCGGGCGAGCCGGCGGCGTCGTGGACGGCGGCGCCCGCCCCGCACCGGGGGTTGGCGGTCAGCTGGCCGTCCATGGTGGGAAAGTCGACCGGCCCGTACAGGTCGACGACGGCGCGCACCGCGCTCGGGACGTCGACGTTGCCGAGGGCCTCGTCCCCGGGGAACGGGAGGTCACCGGAGGTGCCGAGCATGGCGGCGAGGTACGCCCCGGCGGACTCGCCGAAGGCGGCGAACCGGCCGGCGTCGAGGCCGAGGCGGGGGGCGCCGGCCCGCAGCCAGCGGACCGCGGCGCGCACGTCGTCCACCGCCGCCGGGTACGTCGCCTCCGGGACCATCCGGTAGTTCAGGCTCGCGACCGCGTATCCGTGCCCGACGAGCGCCCGCACGTGGACGTCCATCTCACCCTTGTCCCCGAACGCGAACGCCCCGCCGTGGATCAGCACCACCAGCGGCACCGGGCCGCCGTCCGCGGCCGGCGCCGGCCGGTACAGGTCGAGCCGCTGCGCCGGCGACTGCGACGCGTACGCCACGTCCAGGTCCTGCCGCATGCTGGGATTCTCTCCCGCTGATCCTCCGGCCGAGGCCGAGCCGGCCGGCACGGGGCCGAGCGGCGCGGCGTCGCCCGGCCCGCCGCCGCCGGCCGTCCCGTCGCAGGCCGCCATCGCGACGGCGACCAGCGCGCACGCCGCCGCCAGCAGACGCGCCGTGAGCGCCGTGACGGCGCGGTCCCGGCTCAGCCGGCCCTCTCGGCGAGACGCTGGGCGTGCGCGCGGTGGTGGAGGCGGACGAGGTCCTCGACCTGGGAGCGCAGGGCGAGGAAGGCGGAGCCGCGGCGGGTCGCGAGATCGCGGTCGCCCGGGAGCCGGACGGGGATGTCCGCGACGACCCGGCCCGGGTCGCTTGCCAGGACGACGACCCGCTGGCCGAGGAAGACCGCCTCCTCGACGTCGTGGGTGACCATGAGGACGGTCGTGCCGGTGTCGGCCCAGACCCCGCGCAGGAACAGCTGCATGTCCTCCTTGGTCTGCACGTCGAGCGCGCCGAACGGCTCGTCGAGCAGGACGACCCGCGGCTCGCAGGCGAGCGCCCGCGCGATGGCGACCCGCTGGCGCTGGCCGCCCGACAACTGCCCGGGCAACCGGTCGGCAAAGGGCTCCAGGCCGACCTCGCGCAGGTACCAGGCGACGCGGCGGCTCCGGTCGGCGCGGGAGAGCGGCAGCAGTTCGAGGCCGAACGCGACGTTGGCCGCCGTCGTGCGCCAGGGGAACAGCGCGCCGGTCTGGCAGACGAGGCCGCGGTCCGGGCCGGGGCCGTCGACGGGCCTGCCGTCCAGGGTGACCTCGCCGGTGGTCGGGCGCAGCAGGCCAGCGGCCAGGCGCAGCAGCGTCGACTTGCCCGAGCCGCTGGCGCCGACGATGCAGACGAACTCACCGGGCTCGACGGCCAGGTCGACGTCGGCGAGCGTCGGGACCGCCGTCCCGGCGGACGCGTCCCCTCGCCCGCGACGGGGGCGGCGGCCCTTGCCGGCGTGGAAGTCCATGCCGACGCCGCGCAGCCGCAGCGCGCCGCCCGCCGCACCGGTGGCGGAACCGCCGCTGGCACCCGCCACCGCCGGGTCCACGACAACGGCAACGGACTCGGATACCGCGTCGGCGGCCTTGACCAGACTCGGGGACGCGGACGGCCCGGCGGGCGCGGTCGGCCCCGCGGGGGCGACCCGGTCGAGGGGTCCGGGCGGGGCAGCGGTCTTCGCGCGGTCGCCGCCCGCCTGCTGGGGTACACCGGTCACGTCGCCCACCTTCCGACCCGGTCGCGCAGGATGCGCAGCAGGATGTCGATCGCGAGGCCGATCACGCCGATGACGACGAGCACGGCGAAGATCTTGTCTGTCTGCAGGAAGCGCTGGGCCCGGGTGATGCGGTAGCCGAGGCCCGAGGTGGCCGCGACGAGCTCGGCGACGACGACGAAGTTCCAGGCCGCGGCGGCGTTCACCCGCATCGCGTCGATCATCCCGGGCAGCGCGTACGGCAGGATCACCTTCCAGGCGATCTCGTGCTGGCGTGCCCCGAGCGTCGCCGACACCTCCAGCAGGTCACTCGGGATCCGGCGGACGACGTCGGCCGTCATCAGCGTGTTGAAGAAGACCACGCCGATCACCAGCAGCGCGATCTTCGACGACTCGCCCAGGCCCAGCCAGATGATCAGCAGCGGGATGAAGGCGCTCGCCGGCATGTAGCGCAACAGGCCGATGACCGGTTCGAACAACGCCTGGGCCCAGCCCATCGACCCCATCGCGAACCCCAGCGGCACCGAGATCGCCACCGCGATGAGGAAGCCGAGGCCGACCCGGCGCACGCTCGCGGCCACGTCGGAGGACAGCTCGCCGGAGCGGGCCATGTCGATCCCGGCGTTCCACACCGCCAACGGCGACGGCAGGAACGTGTCGTCGACGGCGCCCGAGGCGGACAGCACCAGCCACACCGCCAGCGGCACGACGACCGACAGCACCCGCAGCACCCACCGCGTCGACGGCGACACGTCCTCGCCCAGCTTGGGCAGGCGGCCCGGCCGCGCCGCCCGCCGCCGCGGCGGCGGCCCCCAGTCCCGACCAGCCGCCGCGGGCCGGGCGGGGAGACCTTCTGGGGGCGCGGCAGCGGGGGCTGGCGCCACCGCCGGCGGCGCCTCGGCGCCGCTCACGAGGCTCGCCCCGGGCGGCGGTTCACGTCACTCACGTCGGACCTGACTTTCTCTCCCTTGTCGGCCACCGCCGCCGTTCGCCACCGTCGCCCGCGGGGACGGCACGGGCACGCGGCGCGCGCCCGTGCCGTCCCCGCGGGTTTCCGGCGGTCACCACGAGCCTGGCGGCCTACTTCACGGCCTTGATGAACGTGTCGTCGAGCAGGCCGTCGAGCGAGGGCGCCTCGTCGACCAGCTTGGTGCTGACCAGGAAGTCGGAGATCTTCTTGGCCTGGTAGTCGAGGTTCGCGTCCGTCGAGCCGGGGGCGAACGCCGCCACGTTCTGGTCGAGGGTGAAGATCGTGGTGCCCTTGTCGTACGACTCGTAGTCCGCGACCGAGACGCCGGCGCGCTTGGCCATGATCCCGTAGGCCTCGGTCTTGTTCGCCTGGATCCACTCGATGGTCTGGAACCAGGCGTTGACGAGGCCCTGCACGCCCTGCGGGTTGTCGGACACCAGCTTCTTCGAGACGACCAGGTGGTCGGGAATGGCGCCGGGGAAGTCCGCGGAGGTGGCGATCGCCTTGCTGCCGGCGAGGCCGAGCGCGGTGGTGGTGAACGGCGCGAACACGCCGACCGCGTCGACCTGGCCGGCGACGAACGCCGCCGCGGCCGYGTCGGTCAGCAGCGGCTTGAAGGTGACGTCCTTCTCGGTGAGGCCCGCCTTCGCCAGCGCGAGCAGCAGCAGGTAGTGGTCGACGGTGCCCTGCTCGGCGGCGACCGTCTTGCCCTTCAGGTCGGCGACGCTGTTGATACCGGGCTTGGCGATGATCTGGTCGTTGCCGGTGGAGTTGTCGTTCGTGAGGACGATGGTCTCGTCGGCGCCGCCGGCGACAGAGGCGAGCGTGTCGTTGAGGGTCTGGCTGTTCGCGTCGACGTTGCCGGTCGCGAGCGCGTTCAGGCTGTCGGTGTAGCTGTCGAAGTACTTCAGGTCGACCTTGACGCCGTTCTTCTCGAAGAAGCCCTTCTCCTGCGCCACCTGCCAGGGGAACCAGCCCGGCCAGGCGCTGAACGCGAGAGTGATCGGCTTGGCCGCCGAGCCGCCGGCGGGGGCGTCGGAGCTGTCGTCGGAGCCGCCGCAAGCGGCGGCGACCAGCGCCACCGACAGCATCGCGGCGCCGACGCCGAGTGCCCGCCCGCGGCGGGGCCGGGCGGCGGAGACTGTCGAGACGGTGGAGCCGGCCGGGCGGCCGGAAACGGAATGGTTGCGCCTACCCTGACCCTGCAGGCCGCGCAGGACGTTGCGAAACACGGACCGGTGTCCTTTCGAAGCAAGCCGACGTGCGGATACGAATCTGTTGCCGGGCCGGGCCACCCGCGGCCGCGCGACGGTGGCGGGGCCGCGCGCGGCCGGAGGGTGGAGGGCCAAGAGGTCGAGGCCGTGGGGTCGAGGGGCGGAGGGCAGGAGCGGGGTCAGGCGGTCGCGGGGCGCTTGGGCAGGTGGCCGGCGCGCACCAGGCAGCCGAGGGTGTCGCAGATGACGCGGGTCGCGATCAGTGCGGTGATCTCGGCGTTGTCGTACGGCGGTGAGCACTCGACGACCTCGATGCCGGCGAGCGGTTTCGCGTCCGCGATGATCTGGATGAACTTGAGGACCTCGCGCGGCAGGAAACCGCCGGGCTCCGGCCAGCCGGTGCCGGGGACGAACGCGGCGTCGAGGCAGTCGACGTCGAACGACAGCCAGACCGCGTCGGTGCCGTTCCAGGCGACCTCGAGCGCCCGCTCGGCGGCGRCCTCGATGCCCATCTCCACGCAGTCGGTGACCGTCATGATCGTGGTGCCGCGCTCGCGGCCGACCTTCACACCGGGCCGGGGTGCCTGCCAGCCGCCGATGCCGATCTGCACGAGGTTCTCCGCCGGCACGTTCGGCAGGTCGGTGGCGTGGAACCAGGGCGTCGTGTGCATCCGCTCGTCGAGATCGGTCTCCTGCGTGTCGACGTGGCGGTCGAAGTGGATGATCCCGAGCTTGCCGCCGTCCAGGTTCTCGGCGACGCCCTTGGTCGTCGGGTAGCCGATCGAGTGGTCGCCGCCGAGGACCACCGGGAAGGCGCCGGAGGCGTAGACGTGCGAGACGGCCTTCGTGATCTGGTCGAAGGTCTTCTCGATGTTGGCCGGAATGGTGAACACGTCGCCGACGTCGGCGATGGTGATGGACTCGCGCAGGTCGACGCCGAGCTCGAAGCTGTACGGGCCGTAGAGCGCGGAGATCTTCCGGATGCCCTGCGGGCCGAACCGGGTGCCGGGGCGGTAGGTCGTGCCGCCGTCGAAGGGCGCGCCGAGCACGACGACGTCGTACTCGCCGCACCTGCGCACATCCTCCACGTAGGGCGCCTTCAGGAACGTGTTGATGCCGGCGAAGTGCGGCAGCTCTCCCCGGGAGAACGTCGGGATACGCCGGTCGACGATGGAGTCGGCGCCGGGCAGGCCGAACTCCAGGCCGCGGGCGATCTCCTCGTCCCATTTCGTCGTCGGCAGCGCCTGTTCGGCCGCGACGGCGTAACGGGCCTCAGGGCCGTAGTTCTCGTGCAGCGCGTCGGTCGAGAAGCCCTCCGGAAGATGGCGGTGCGGACGGCCGTGACCATGGGAGTGGGAATGCGGATCGCCCACGGAACTCCTTATGGCGGAGCCCGGCTGGAGGCAGCCAGGCCTGGCTGGCCTCCCGGGCTTTTGTCCCGCCGTGGAACGGCGCGACCGCGTCGGCGTGCCCTTTCCCGCCCGGACGCCGACTGGCCGCCCCGTCTCGCCTCTCGGTCCAGGCTCGCTCTCGCGACGGAACCCTAGGCGCGCCCCACCCGTGGTGAGTCGAGATCAGCAAAGCCCTCCGGTGTCACCGAATCCGAACACCGGTGTTGCGACTTCGTGAACATCCGGGCCGTCGGCGCCGTACGAGGCTCCCGGACCGGCCTGGGAGGGCAGGCGGAGCAAGCCAGTCCGCCCAGGCCGGGTCAGGCCAGCCTGGTCGCCGGGCCAGGCCGGCCCTCGCCCGGCCTGGCCGGCGCGGCCTTAGGCGTAGGGCGGGCGCAGGTCGAAGATGGTGCGGCGGACCTCGTCGATGGTCTGGTCGAGATCGGCGATCGCTGCGGACAGCCGGCCGGTGCCCGGCTCGGCGACCAGGCGGACCAGCGACTGCAGCCGCAGGCCCACTGAGAACAGCCGCTGGATGACGAGGTCGTGCAGCTCGCAGGCGATCCGGTCGCGGTCCTCGAAGACCGCGAGGCGGGCGCGGTCCTCCTGCATCTGGGCGAGCTCGACGGACGCGGCGACGATGTTGGCGACCGACTGGACGAAATGCGCCTCGTCCTTGGTGAAGTATCGGCGGGCGCCGCTGTGCGCCGCCAGCACGCCGAACGCCCGGCTGCCGACGCCGATCGGCGCACCGACCGTGGCCACCGTGCCATCGCCCTGCAGCCAGCCCTCCGGGGCGATGTCCGCGTGGCCGGACAGGTCGTCGATGACGAGGGGCTGGCGGGAGGAGAGCACCTTCGAGACGTACGAGCCGGGGGCGGCGGAGACCGCGCCGGCGGCCCAGGCCCCGCCGACGCGGCCATAGCAGGCGCGCACATGCGCGTGGACGTCGCCCGTCAGCCGGGTGCCGGGGCCCACGTCGGCGTCGGCGTCGGTGGCCTTGGTGACCACGACGCCACCCGAGCCGGCCGCGGCCTGCTCCTGGGTGTCGCCGAACGGGCCGCCGCGGGCCCGGCCGCTGGCGGACGAGGCCGCCTCGAGGCACTCGATCAGGTCGCAGCGCTCGACCGCGAGCGTGGAGGCGACCAGTTCGACGGCCTCGTTCAGCAGGGCGGGCACGTCGAGCGTGGTCAGCGCACGCTGGCCGAGATAGGCCAGCGCCGCCTGCTGGCGCTCGGCGCGGCGCAGGTCGGTGATGTCGGAGAACACGACGGCGACCCGGGTGCCGCCCTCGTCGCGCAACGGGATCACGGTGGCGCGCAGCGAGCGCACCGGGCCCGCGGAGGTCAGCTGCGCATCCCCCGTGGCCGGCTGTCCGGCTGTTGGCTGTCCCGCTGTTGGCTGTCCCGCGCCGGCGTCCTCGGCGGCGGTCGCGGAATCGTCGCCACCGGCGACGTCCGCGCGCCCAGCGAGCACGTCGAGCACGTCGAGGTCGCCGATCTGGGCCTGCTGGGTGCGCCGGGCCGTGGCGACCAGGCCCCACTCGCCACCGAGCGCGGGCCCGCCGGCCGCGGCAGGGCGCAGCTGGGTGGACAGCACGTCGACGGGGTCGCCGGCCTGGGTGCGGGTGCCGACGAGCCGGTCGACCACCTGGGACGCCCGGAGCACCGTCAGGTCGGGGTCGTAGATGACGACACCGACAGGCAGATCGTCGATCTTGCCGCCGGTCGGCACGAGCTCCAGCAGCGCGCTCTGCTCGCCGGCCATCTCCGCCCCGAAGCGGGCGTCGGTGACGTCGATGATCGTGCCCATGTTGCCGACGACCTCGCCGGCGTCGTCGCGCAGCACCTTCGCGCGGATCTGCACGCGGCGGTAGGTGCCGTCGACGATGCGGTAACGGGTCTCGTGGTGACAGTGGTCCGCGCCGCCGACGACGACCGCCATGAACAGGGCGATGGTGTGCTCGATCTCCTCGGGGTGGACATAGGAGATGAACTGACTTCCGAGGCTCTCGGCGATGCTGAACCCGGTGAGCCGGGTCCAGGCGGGGTTCAGGTAGGTCCAGCACCCTTCGGCGTCCGTACGGAACACGACCTCGGAGAGGCTGTCGAGCAGGTTCAGCGCGTCCAGCCCGGCCGCCATCGACGTGCGGGCGGGCGGCGGCGTCGGGCCGTCCGGCACCGGATACCCGGCCGTCGGCGCCGGCGCGGCGGGCGCGGCCGTCGGTCCCGGCGGTGGCACCGGCCGCAGTGAGGTGCTGGGGGCGGCGGGCGCGGCGCCGGCCGCGTCGGCCATGGTGGCCTGCCAGGCGCCGAATCCGCTGGCGACGTTCGGTCCGGTGGCGTCCGGGCCCCCCGCGGGCGTGTCCTGCGCCGTGCTGGCCGCGTCGGCCGGCTGGTCCGTCGTTTCGCCCGTCCGCCCGGCCCCGGCACGCACCGCGTCCGTCATGCCCACGCCATCCCCAGACTCCCCCGGCCCCGGCAAGGTCTCGGTCAGCACCCAGCGGTTCATCCCCAGCTAGACGCCGCACTCAACAGTGCGTGTCTCGATACCGTTCGACACCGTACGCGCCCACACCCCGCCCGTCACGACACGGGTCCGGATCCGTGCAGTCCCACACCCGTTTCGCACCTTAGGGCYGACGCGCCGGGACTTATCCCGGGCCGGCGCCGGCGACGTACCACGACGGGCCACACGGCCGCGGCTGATTCGATCAAAGGCACGACACCCCCCGGGCGCGGCTCTCCCACCGGCCGGGCGGCCGGAATATCCCCGCACACGRCATTTCCCGGAGATCAGATCTCCTTACAGATTATTGTTTTCACCATCCCGGTCCCGACCCCTCACACACCTTGGTGCCAGGGACTGGTGGAAATCACCCAGCCCATTTTGGGGGACGTTTACCTGTCCCGCGAACAAACGCGGGACAATGGGTGGAGTAGTCCACGGGTGGTCCCCCTCGCGGCGCATTACCGCCATGGATTTCCGGCCCTAACGTTGGCGCCATGTMATTTTCGACCAGGCGTGAGCGGCACATTCCCAGGCACCGGGCGCCGGCGCGCCGGTCCGGCGCGCGAACGTCGGCGGCCCTCGTCCTCGGGGTCGCCGTGGCTGCGACGGCGACCCTCGGTGGCGGGGCGGCGCGGGCGGACACGCCCGTGGCGCTCACCGGCATCCCCGCCTACCAGCCGTCGCTGTCGGCCTGGTACACCCCGGACCAGATCAACCACTGCCTGGGTGGGAATCCCGACTGCGTCTCCGTGACGATCGCCCGGATGAACGAGATGCTGGGCGGGCTCGCGGCGACCTGCGACCACCGGGCACCCTTCGCGCTGGCCTACCTGCGCACGACCCAGCAATACCAGCGGGCCGCCTCGACGCCCGGGTTCTTTCAGGACCCGGCGTTCGTCAACGTCGAGGACGTGTTCTTCGCTTCCTATTTCTTCAACGCCTACGACAACTGGAACGCGGGCAACACGTCCGCCGTGCCGCGGGCCTGGCAGGTGGCGTTCTCGGCTGCCCAGAACAAGAGCGTCTCCGGGCTCGGCGACATCCTGCTCGGCATGAACGGCCATATCAACCGGGACCTGCCCTATGTGCTGGCCGGCCTCGGCCTGGTGGCGCCGGACGGGACGAGCCGCCACGAGGACCATGAGCGGGTCAACATCTTCCTCAACCAGGTCGCCGAGTCCATGCTCGACGAGGCCGCCACCCGGTTCGATCCGACAATCAATGATCTGAAAAGCCCCTACGGCATCACCTACACGGTGTTCATGCAGATCATCGCCGGCTGGCGGGAGGTCGCCTGGCTGAACSCCCGCCGGCTGGTCGGCGCGTCGACTCCKGGGCAACGTGCCCTCGTCGAGGCGTCCATCGAGCAGACCGCCGCCGTCACCGCCATCGCGCTGCGCACGGCGTTCACCTACCTGCCGCCGCTGACCGCCCTCCGCGACGACTACTGCGCCAGCCACCACGGCTGACACGCCCCGCCGAGATGGCCCGCCGGACAGCCCGCGACGAGGCAGGACGGGTGAGTCGTTGGGCACACGCCTGTCCGGCGGGCCCGGGCGCGGGAGACGATCGCGGATGGCGTGAAATGCGCCGTGTACGGCCCGGTCTGGAGGTCGCCGGGCCGGGTGGGTGTGAGGTGGGAGGAGAGCCACGGTGAGGGCACCGGCCCGGGAGTACCCGGAGACGCGGATGCGGGTGGGGCCGATCGACCGGGGCAACGGCATGCGGGTGCCGATGCCGGTCGGGCCCTGGATGCTGGCCCCCAGTGGTGACCAGACCGTCGCCGCGCTCGGCGTCATCGTCGACGACGCGATCGGGATCGAGGTCCACCACCAGCGGCCGGCCGGCACCCACTCGGTCACCACGGAGCTGTCGGTGGACGTCGTGCTGCCGCCGCCGTGGGCGGGCCCGGAGCTCGTGGCCACGTCGCGGCTGGTGGGCGCCGGGTCGGCGGACGGGGTGTCACGCGGCGAKGTCCGCGACGGCGACGGGCGGGTGGTGGCGATCGCGAGCGGCCGCAGCCGGTTCGTGCCCGCGACGGGCATCCACGCCGACGTCGCCGAGGTGGAGCGCGAGCCACCGGACCGGATCGAGCCGGCGGACCACCGCTCCATCCTCGAGGTGCTCGACATCGCCGACCTGGAGCGCTCGCTGACGTTCGACTTCACTGGGGGCGCCGACACAGGCATTCGTCTCCCGTCGCCGGTGGACCGCCAGGGCGCCGACACCCGGGTCCCCGCCCCGCGTCCGACCGCCGACGACGACCGGCCGGTACAGGTCGCCGCGGCCGCCTCCCACAGCGGGAAGGCCGCGGGCGCCACGCTGGCCGAAGGGCCGGCGCTGTCGGCACCGTCGGCGCGGCCGGCGGCGCCGATGGCGGCTCGGCTGGTCGTGCCACCGGTGGAGGCGTTCGGCAACGCGAGCGGAACGATGCACGGCGGCCTGCTGTTCGCCTGCACGGACCTGGCCGCGGCGGGGCTCGCCGGCGCGCTGGGCTCACTGCCGGCGACGGACTACACGACGTCGCTGCGGCTGAACCTGCTGCGCCCGGCCCTGCTCAGCGAGCCGGTGGTCTTCACCGCCCGCGTCGTCAACCGCGGCCGCTCGGTGAGCGTCTACCGCGTCACCTCCCACGGCGCCGCCGGCCGGCCGTACACCGTCGCCACCGTCACCCGCTCCAGCCGGCCATGAGCGCGGGCGCCCCGGCTCCCGGCTAGGTGAGTGGGGCGATCACGAGGTTCTTGACGCCGCCGGTGAGGGCCAGCTCGTAGCGGTCCTTGCCCGACGCGCGGCCGGAGGGCCAGCTTCCCTGGGGGCCGAGGTGCTCGCCGTCGACGACGACCTGGCTCGCGCCGCCGCGCAGCCGCAGGTCGACGGGCACGCCGGCCGGCCGCTCGATGCGCAGCCCCTTCGCCCCGCCCGTCACCGAGATCCGGGCGGGCGGGTGCGGCGGGCCGAGGCGCAGCGCCAGGTGGTTGACGCCCCCGGTCAGCGAGAACGACGTCATGGCGAGCCCGGCGGTGTCGACGGCGAGGTTCTCGGCGCCGCCACGGACGTAGATGGACCAGGAGACGCGTGGGCTGAGCGTCAGCGTCGACGCCCGGCTTCCCGGGCGCCACAGTGACCGGTTGCGGCCGAACTGGATCCGCACCTCGGTCTCGTCCGGGCGGGTGGTGACCTGGCTGGTCGGCGCCCCGCCCAGGAAGCTGCCCTGGTAGAGGCTGTCGCCGGGAAGGTCCGCGTCGCCGGCCACGATCGCCAGGTGCCTGGCCCCGCCGGCCAGGAGCAGCCGGGCCCGCGGGGCCGCGCCCAGCGGCGCACCCAGCGTGACGGGCGAGGCCGTGGTGGCCGGGCCGTCGCGCAACGACTGCGTCTGGTCGCGCAGCATCTCGGTGGTCGCGGCCAGGAAGCGCGCGATGGTGCGCTGGTCGGCGGGGCTGAACGTCGTCTGGATGGTCGCGGCGGCGTCGGTCATGGGGCCGAGGAGCACGTCGAGCGCGGCGACCCGCTCGGCGACCGCCGTCACGATGACTCGCCTGCGGTCGCCGGGGTCGGGCGCGCGGGTGAGGAAGCCGCGCTGTTCCAGGCCGTCGAGCACCTTGGTGATCGCGCCGGTGGTGAGCCGGGTGGCCGCGGAGAGCTGGCCGGCCAGCCGCGGGCTGGACCGCAGGATCGTGAGCACGGCGAGCTCGGTCGGTGTGAGCCGGGCGCGCACGCCGGCGGCCGCCTGGAACAGCTGCGCCGCGGACACCAGCTCGCGCAGCAGCGCCTCCAGGTCGACGTCGCCGTCCCGCGCCGGGCCGGCTGTCACCGCCGGCTCCCGACAGACCTTGACATCTTGACTGGCACTCTCCCACTATCGCATTGTCTCACTCGCTCAGACAAGTTCTTGCTCAGACAAGTCTCGCTCACAGGTACTCGCTCACCCGGGTACTCGCGCAGAGAAGACTCCACGCTGGCCCACGGCCAGGCAGGAGGACCCGGCCGCCTCACGCCGCTGCGCACGCTCGGCAGGGTCCGAAACCGTCGGTGGCAGTGGTCACGATGGCGTCCAGAGCCTGGAGAGCGGCTGGGTCCTCCGCCCCCCGACGAACGGACGTCACATGATCGCCACCCACGCGCTGCGCCGGGAGTTCCGCCGGTCGAAGCGCGCCGAACCTGTCGTCGCCGTCGACGGGATCGACCTGTTGGTCGACCCGGGCGAGGTCTTCGGGCTGCTCGGCCCGAACGGTGCCGGCAAGTCGACCACGATGCGCATGCTCACGACGCTGCTGCCGCCGACCTCCGGCACCGCGATCGTCGCCGGCCACGACGTGGCGCGCGAGCGAGCCGCGGTACGCCGGCGGATCGGGTTCGTCGCCCAGGGCGGCGGCACCGACTCGGCCGAGACCGCGCGCGCCGAGCTCGTCATGCAGGGACGCGTGTTCGGCCTGTCGAAGGCCGACGCGCTCGCGCGGGCGAATGAGCTGCTCGGCCGGTTCAGCCTGACCGACGCGGCCGACCGGCGCCTCGGCACCTGGTCGGGCGGCATGCGCCGCCGGCTCGACATCGCCATCGGGCTGGTCAACTCCCCCGAGCTGCTGCTGCTCGACGAGCCGACCACCGGGCTGGACCCGGCGAGCCGCGCCGAGGTGTGGGCCGAGATCCGGGCGGTCCGGGAGGCGGGCACGACGATCCTGCTCACCACGCACTACCTGGAGGAGGCCGACGAGCTCTGCGACCGGGTGGCGATCATCCACAAGGGCCAGGTCGCGCGGACCGGCAGCCCGGACGAGCTGAAGAGCCAGGTCGCCGGCGACAGCATCGTCGTGACCCTTCCCGCTGGCGGCCCCGAGGCCGTCGCCCCCGCGGTGCGCGATCAGCCCTGGTGCCACGGTGCCGACCAGGTCGACGAGAAGACGCTGCGCGTCTTCGTCGACGACGGCTCCCGCGCCGTCACCGACCTGCTGCGCCTGCTCGACGGCCTGTCGACCCCGGTCATCACGCTGACGCTGACCCGCCCGAGCCTCGACGACGTCTTCCTCACCGCCACCGGCCACCCACTGGCCACCGCCGGCGTCTGAACCTGTCCAACGGCTGCCGGCCACGCGAGGCTCCGCCATCATCGCGTGGCCTTTGGCCTGACCGCCGCCCTCGCCCCTGAAAGGGAAGCCGCCTCATGCGCTTCTTCTCCGACGTCCGGCTCACCTATGCCCGCGCATGCCGCGCGGTACTGCGAGAGCCGAGCTGGATCATCATCGGTCTTGCCCAGCCCCTGTTCTACCTCTACCTGTTCGGCCCGATGCTCGACAACAGCGGGGTCACCCGCGGCTGGCCGGCGGGGACCAGCAGCTGGGACGTGTTCATCCCCGGCCTGCTGGTGCAGCTCGTCCTCTTCAACTGCGCGTTCAACGGGTTCGCGCTGCTGTCCGAGATGCGCCAGGGCGTGCTGGAGCGGCTCTCGGTGACACCGATCAGCCGGCTCGCGCTGCTGCTCGGCCGCGCCGGCCGGGACGCGACGCTGGTCATCATCCAGGGCGGGATCCTCGTCGGCCTCGCCGTCCCGCTCGGGCTGCACGTCCACACCGGACTGATCGTCGCCGCCCTGGTTCTGCTGGCGCTCGGCGTCGGCCTGTCCTGCCTCGGCTACGGCCTCGCGCTCATCCTGCGCAGCGAGGACGCCCTCGCCCCCGTGGTCCAGGGCGTGTCGCTGCCGGTACTGCTGCTGTCCGGGGTGCTGCTGCCGCTCACGCTCGCGCCGGGCTGGCTGGACGACACCGCCGAGGCCAACCCGCTGCGGCACACCGTCGACGCCGTCCGCGCCCTGATGCTCGGCTCCGGCCGCGCCTGGCTCGGCATCGTCGTCACCCTGGCACTCAGCGTCCTGCTCGTGGTCTTCGGCACGCGCCGCTTCAACACCACCGAGGACATGCGCATCACCTGATCCCTTCAGGGCAACTGCAGGGTCAGTGTGGGTGGGGCGTCGGCTGGACGACAGTCCGGGGCCGGCGGGGCGAGCGACGATGGGCAGGTGGACATCAGGGTGCGCCCGCCTGCGGCCCGGCCGGCCAGGCTCACGCGCAGGCTCGCGTGGGCGAGGCTCGCGGCCGTCGGGCTGGTGCTGGCCGCGCTGGCGGTCGTCGTGGCGGGGTGTGGTGGGGGCGGCGCGTCCGCGTCCGCCGGCACCGGCCGGGCTGGCGAGGGCCCGGTGCCCGCGCAGCTGCGGTTCGACGCCGCGACGGTCGACGGTGGCCGGATCTCCGGGGCCTCCCTCGCAGGGCGGCCGGCGGTGCTGTGGTTCTGGGCGCCGTGGTGCCCGATCTGCCATGGCGAGGCGCCGGAGATCGCGCGGGTGGAGAAGAAGTTCGGCGACAAGGTCCAGTTCGTCGGCGTCGCCGGGCTCGGGACCGTCGGTGAGATGCGGACGTTCGTCGCCGACACCGGCCTCGGCACGTTCCCGCACGCCGTCGACGCCGACGGCAGGCTGTGGGCCTCCTTCGGCGTCGACGAGCAGCCCGCGCTGTCGTTCATCACGGCCGATGGCAAGGTCAAGACCCTGCAGGGCCTGCTGTCCGAAGCCGAGCTGAACATGTACACCGAGCAGCTGGTGACGAGCTGACAGGCGCCGGCCGACGACCGCCCGCCTCGCGCTCGGGCTCGCGCGGCGAGCGCGGGTCGACGGGCGCGGGCTGATGGCCGGGACGCCGTACGCGCTGGCGTTGACGGCCGGGATGGTGGCCGCGGTGAACCCGTGCGGCTTCGCGCTGCTGCCCGGCTACGTCTCGCTGGTCGTCGTCGACCAGGCTCCGCCCGCCCGTCTGGGGGCGCTGCGGCGGGCCGCCGGGATGACGGCGGCGATGACCGGCGGGTTCGTCCTGGTGTTCGGCCTGTTCGGGCTGGTCGTCACGCCGCTGGCGTTGTCGGTCGGGCGATGGCTGCCATGGGTGACCCTCGTCGTCGGTGTCGGGCTGATCGTGCCCGGCATCGCGATGGCCGCCGGGCACGAGGCCTGGGTACGGCTGCCGAAGCCACGGTCGGCGCGGGTCGACGGGACCGTCTGGTCGACCGCGCTGTACGGGGTGTCGTACGCGC
Source organism: Pseudofrankia sp. EUN1h (assembly GCF_001854645.1). NCBI lineage: Bacteria > Bacillati > Actinomycetota > Actinomycetes > Frankiales > Frankiaceae > Pseudofrankia > Pseudofrankia sp. EUN1h. Next base: position 212,531 of record NZ_MBLN01000058.1, read on the forward strand.
TCGCGTCGTTGTCCTGCACCGTCGGGCCGTTCCTCGCGGTGACGACGTCGACCTTCTCGTCGGCGAGTCTCGCCGCGGGGGTGGCCGTGTTCGTCGTGTACGCCGCCGGGATGGGCCTGGTCGTCGGTGTCGTCACGGTCGCCGCCGCGCTCGCCCGCGACGGCGTCACCCGCCGGCTGCGCCGCGCCCAGGCCTACGCCGGCCGGGCCGGCGGCGCGCTGCTCGTCGCCGCCGGTTGCTACGTCGTCTACTACGGCGTCTACGAGCTGCGGGTGTTCGGCGGCGCGGACGCCACCGACCCCGTCGTCCACGCCGCGACCCGCCTGCAGGGCACCCTCGCGGACTGGGTCCGCGCCGCCGGCGCCACCACCCTGCTCGTCGCCCTGATCGCCCTGGTGACGCTCGCCATCGGCCTGGCCGTCGCGGCCCGGCGCCCCTGGACCCGGGTCCGCCGCGCCGACTCCCCACCGGCATCTGAGCCCGACGCCCCGATCCGGGTGTCGGATCGTGGCCAGCGGTGGTGAGGCAGTCGAGATTGGGGTGGAATCGGCGTCCTCGGCCCCGATATCGCCTGCCTCGTCGTCTGATCGGATGGATGTTGGCCTGCTCGCGCACATCGGAGGCGACCTCCGCGGGACGAGGCTGACTGCCGCGGAGAGTCCCAGTCGCGTTCAGGTCGGTCGCACCGTCTGACAGGGCGCCTCCGGCGACCTAACGTCTGATGGACACAGCCGGGGCGGGGAGGGGCGGGCGTGGGCGTGGGCGTGGGCGTGACGGTTGCTCAGCTCGCCGAGCTCGTGGACGCGCTGCCGGCCGGTGTGGTGGCCACGGAGCCCGACCTGCTGGACAAGTACCGGCGGGACCGGGCGGCCGACCCGGACGCCGGGACGCCGCTCGCCGCGGTGCGGGCGGAATCGACCGAGCAGGTGCAGGTGGCGGTCCGCTGGGCGGCGCGCCACCGGGTGCCGGTCGTGCCCCGCGGCGCCGGCACCGGCCTGTCCGGCGGCTCGTCGGCCGTGGACGGCGGCATCGTGCTCTCGACGGAGCGGATGCGGGCCGTCCGCGTCGACCCGGCGACGAGGATCGCGGTCGCCCAGCCGGGGGCACTGAACGCCGAGGTGAAGGGCGCGGCCGCCGAGCACGGGCTGTGGTACCCGCCGGACCCGTCGTCGTTCGAGATCTGCTCGATCGGCGGCAACGTGGCGACCAACGCCGGCGGGCTGTGCTGCGTGAAGTACGGGGTGACGACGGACTACGTGCTCGGCCTGCAGGTGGTGCTCGCCGACGGCACGGCCGTCCGGCTCGGTGGGCCACGGCTCAAGGACGTCGCCGGCCTGTCGCTGACCAAGCTGTTCGTCGGCAGCGAGGGCACCCTCGGGATCGTGACCGAGGCGACCCTGCGGCTGCTGCCCGCCCAGCCGCCGACCAGCACGCTGGTCGCGAGTTTCCCGACCATGGCGGCGGCCACGGCCGCGATCCTGTCGATCACCTCGGCGATGCGCCCAGCGATGCTCGAGCTCATGGACCGGACGTCCATCAACGCCGTCGAGGACATGCTGATGATGGGCCTGGACCGCGCCGCCGCGGCGCTGCTGCTCGCCCGCACCGACGCCCCCTACCGGGCGGGTGAGCAGGAGCTGCGCGCCATGGCCGCCGCGTGCGAGGCGGCCGGTGCCAGTGAGGTGCTCGCCACCGACGACCTGGACGAGGGCGAGGCGTTCGTCGTCGCCCGCCGCGCCGCGATCACGGCGGTCGAGCGGCTCGGCCTGGTACTGCTGGAGGACGTGGGTGTCCCGCTGCCCCGGCTGCCGGAGCTGGTCACGGGCATCGAGGCGATCGCCGCCGCCCGCGACGTCACGATCGCGGTGATCGCGCACGCCGGCGACGGCAACACCCACCCGCTGATCGTCGTCGACCCCGGCGACGCCGCCGCGGCCGAGCGGGCCCGGCTCGCGTTCGGCGAGGTGATGGACCTGGCGATCGGCCTCGACGGCACCATCACCGGCGAGCACGGCGTCGGCCGGCTCAAGCGACCCTGGCTGCTCCCCCAGGTCGGCCAGGACGTCCTCGACCTGTCCCTGCGCATCAAGCAGGCCCTCGACCCGCTCGGCATCCTCAACCCCGGCGCCGTCTTCGCGCCCCGACCGGATTCGCTGGCCGGCGGGGTGTCCAGCCGGCAGACTTCCTAGCTGGCAAGGTTTTTGGTCGGCCGGGTTCCTAGGCGGCGCGGTCTCCTGGTCGGCGCGGTTTCTGGTCGGCAGAGCTCCTCGTCGCGCCTCGTCGGCGGAGCTCCTCGTCGGCAGGGTTCCTAGGTCGGCGGGTTCCTCGCCGGACGAGAGGTGGGCACGTGGCCGAGGTGGAAACGCAGCTGCCGTTCATCGACGAGCACACGACGGTCGTCGACGCCACCCCCGAGGACGTCTGGCTGGCCCTCACCGACCGGCTGGACCGGTCCTTCCGCGGCGCGGGCGCGCAGCGCTACGCCCGCGCGGTCGGCTGCGCCAACTGGGCGCCGTCCGGGCCGCGACCACTCGCCGTCGGCTCGACGATCGTCGGCTTCCGGGTCGCCGCGGCGGTGCCCGGCTCCTACCTGACCCTCGCCGGGCGGCACCGCTTCGCCGACTACACCCTCGCCTTCCGGCTCGACGACGCCGGCGCGGGCCGTATCCGGCTGCGCGCCGAGAGCAGGGCCGCCTTCCCCGGCGTGCCTGGCCGGACCTACCGGCTCCTCGTCATCGGCTCGCGCGGCCACGTCGTCGGCCTGCGCCGCCTGCTCGCGGCCACCCGCCGCCAGGCCGAACGACCCGGCCCGGCGGGCGCTCCCACCTCGCAGATCGACTAGCGCCGGTGGCCCACACGACGACGCGCCCCCCGCCAGCCGAGGCTGGCGGGGGGCGCGTCGCGTGAAGCCGGATGCGACCGGTGCTCAGGCGTCGAGGCTGATGCCCAGCGCCGTCTCCATGCTGGCGTGGCGGTGGTGCAGACCAGGCTCGTTGCGGCCGAAGACGAGCTGGGAACGCCCGCCGGAGGCCATGCTGGCCTGGACCTTCGCGGCCAGCGGGTAGTCCTCGTCGCGGACGCTGGCGTGGGCGTAGGCGAAGATGTCGTCCGCGCCCGCCCGGCCCGCCTCGTCGGAGGTGTCCAGGGTGGTGGCATTCTGGTGAACGGTCACCGAGTTGCCGGCCCCGCTACCCGGGTAGACGCGGAAGATCTCACCGTTGATGAACGTCACCGACATGACGATGTTCGGGAAGATCGCATAGATAACCACGAAGTAGTGCAGTGGCTCCCATTCGCTCTCCGGCTTGTCCGCGAGCTCGGTGATGTTCTGCATCGGGAAGATCAGCCGGTGATGCGGACCATAGGTGTCGAACAGCGCGCAGTTGCCGCGGACCAGCAGCGCGAACGTGTTCTTGTGCACCGTCGGGAAATGGTAGTTCTCGCCGAACGTGTCCAGCGCGAGCTTCCAGTTCACCGGCGCGTCGAGGACCTTCTCGCCGACCGAGTTCCAGTCGCCGATTCCCCAGGACGCCAGCTCGGGGCCGAGCTCGCCGAGGTGGCCCTCGATGTCCAGCGGGCCGCCATCCGGGTCGAGTCCGACCCACAGGAAGCCGGCGTGGTCGGCGGCCGGCAGCTCGGTGAGGCCGGGCTTGTTGGCCATCGTCTGCGGAAAGCCGTCCCGGCCGGGGCAGGTGACCAGCGCGCCCTTGTTGTTGTAGCTCCAGGCGTGGTACGGGCAGGTGAACCGCTCGGCCTCGCCGTCGCCCTCGGCGACCTGGGCCTGCCGGTGCGCGCAGATGTTCTGGAACGCGCGGACGGTGCCGTCGTCGTCGCGGGTGAGCAGCACCGGGACGTCCATGACCGTCTTGGTGGTGTACGTCCCCGGACCGGGCAGCTCGGAGCGGTAGCCGACCAGCTGAGGAGAGCTGCGCACGAACTCGCGCTCGCGCTCGAACAGCTCCTCGCTGGTATAGATCGCGGCCGGAATGATGCGCTCGCCGGGCGTCATGTCCGTCGTCTTGTCATTTGCGATCTTCAGCGCTCGCCGCGTGATGTCAATGAGCTCGTTGCGGTCGATCGGAAGCCTCCCTGGCGCGGCGATGATGAATTCGTGATCAGCGAGCGATCATGACCGCCGACGCCGTCGGCGAGCCTGCTGGCGTTTCGCGGCGGCACCTTTGCCCCCCTACGCCCTACCTTAACGCCAGGTCATACGCCCAGCTTGACCGGCATCTGACATATCCGTCCCGGCGCATCCGCCCTTCCCGGCCGGGCCATCCGACCCGTCCCGCCCAGCCCAGGTGGCCCAGCCACGCGACCAGGGCACCTGCCCTCCCGGCGAACCCGCTCCGGCAGACGGCCTCCAGACCCCGGCTCACCGCCGTGTCGGACAGCTGACATGACCACCCGATGCGCCACGAGTTCCGTGTCCGAGCGCGAGGAAAGTCACCTCCCGACCGCGTGGTCGCCGGCGGAGCGCGAACGATCCCGGCCAGCGGCCGCCACGCCCGGGCACAGGGCTGCCCAGAGGGCCCGCGAGCTGTGCGCGACCGCTTCGTTGCTCTGGGCACGATCGGGGCAGACTCCGCATGTGAACCACACGCGACACGATGAAGAGGTCGTCAGATGGGTGCCCAGCGAGCGACGTCAGGTCGGGATCCGCCGGAGGTGGAGCGGGTCGAGCTGCTTCATGCGTCGGAGCGGACCCGGGTGACGCGGCTGGTGTTCCCGACCGGGAGTGTGATCCGCAAGGAGCCGCTGGGGCCGGACGCCCGGCAACGGCTGCGGCACGAGGTGGCCATCCTGGAGCGGCTGTCGGGAGTCGAGGGGGTCGCGCAGCTGGCGCACGGAACGCCGCCGTACCCGGGATCGATCCTGCTGGCCGACGTCCGCGGCACGGCTCTGTCCGAGCGGGTGACTCCCCTGGACATGGCCACGCTGGTCGATCTGGCCGAATCGCTCGCGCGCGCCGTGGCAGAGATGCACCGCCGGGGCGTCGTCCACCGGAACATCCATCCGGCGAACATCGTGGTGGGTGACGACCTGCGTATGCCATGCCTGATCGATTTTGCATTGGCTACCACATTTGGGGCGGTCCAGGGCGGGTTCGTCCATCCCAACGAGATCGTCGGGACGGTGCCCTATCTGGCGCCGGAGCAGACTGGCCGGACCGCCCGCCCGGTCGACCAGCGGGCAGACCTGTACACGGTCGGCGCGACCCTGTACGAGCTGGCCACCGGCACGCCGCCGTTCGGCACCGGCGACCCGCTGCGCATCGTTCATGACCACCTGGCGCGGAGGCCGGCGCCGCCGACGACGGTAAACCCCGCGGTGCCGGCCCCGGTGTCGGCGATCATCATGCATCTGCTGGAGAAGGAACCGGATGATCGGTACCAGGGCGCCGACGGCCTGACGCACGATCTCGCCCTGGTGCGCCGCGGCGCCGCGCCCGCGCGTCCTGGCGAATGCGATTTTCCGGCGCGGCCGCTGATGCCGTCCCGACTGTCCGGGCGCGCGGAGGAGATCGGGAAGCTGGCAGCGGTGTTCGCCGAGGCGATGGCGGGCCGCTGCACCGGGCTCCTCGTCTGCGGCGCGCCGGGGGTGGGCAAGACGTCACTGGCGAACGAGCTGCGGCCGATCGTGGCCGGCAGTGACGGCTGGTTCGTGTCGGGCAAGTTCGACCAGTATCGCCGCGACCAGGACTACGACGGGGTCCGGCAGGCGTTCCGGGCGCTGGGCCGGCTGTTGCTCGCCGAGCCGGAGGACCAGGTGGCGGTCGTACGGGACCGGATGCTGCGGGCGTTGGGACCGAACGCCGGACTGGCCGTCGCCGTCGTGCCGGAGCTGGCGGCGCTGCTCGGGGTCCTCCCGAAGCTGGGGGACCCGATGACCGCGCAGGCGCGAGCGGTACGCACGTCTCTCGAGATCCTCCGCGCCGTCGCTTCTCGCAAACGGCCGGTGGTGTTCTTCGTCGACGACCTGCAGTGGGCCGGCCGGACCCCGCTGGGCCTGTTCGACCTGGTGCTCGGCGGCGAGGAACAGGTCGAGGGGGTGTTGCTGGTAGCCGCCTACCGGGAGGGCGACGTGGACGCCGCTCATCCGCTGGCGCCCATGATCGCCCGCTGGCGCCGCCAGCCGGCCGGTCCGCGTCAGCTGCGGCTGGACAACCTTCCCCCTGAGGGCCAGGCGGCCCTGGTGGCCGACCTGCTGCACCTGGAGCCCGCGGCCGCCACGAAGCTGGCTGAGATGATCGTGCCAGCCACGGGCGGCAATCCGTACGAGACGGTGGAGCTGCTCAACGCGTTGCGCCACGACGGCGTGCTTGCCGGCGGCGAGGGCGGCTGGCGATGGGACCGGACCAGACTGCGCCGCAGGCTGGCGCGCGCGGACGTGACCGGGCTGCTGGCCGCCTGCCTGGCCGCGTCGCCGCCGGCGACCAGGGACATGCTGGCGGCGATGGCCTGCCTGGCCGGCCGGGTGGAGTTGGACCTCCTCGAGGCCGCGACCGGGCTGACGGCGGGCGAGGTCTCCGGGCGGCTCGCCCCCGCGTTCGCCGACGGCCTGCTGGTGCTGGAGACCGAGGACCCCCAGAGCATGCGGTTTCGCCACGACCGGACGCAGGAGGCCGTCCTGGGCGACCTCACCCCGCGGGAGCGGCAGACCATACGGCTGCGCACGGCCCGGTGTCTGGCCAACCGGCCCGAGTTCTTCGCCGTCGCCGCCGAGCAGTACCTGCACGTGGCCGACGCCGTGCACGCACCCCGGGAACGGCGGCTGGTGGTCCGGCTGTTCCGGCGGGCCGCCGACCAGGCGCGGTTGCTGAGCAACTACCCGCTGGTGGAGCGGTTCCTGACCGCGGCGGTCAGGTTCATCGACCCGGCCGACACCGACCAGCTGATCGCGGTCCGCACCGACCGGCACGCCGCCCTGTACAGCCTCGGCCGGCTGGAGGAGACGAACGAGGAGTACCAGGCCATCAGCCGGCTGTGTACCCACCCGGCGCAGCGCACCGCCGCCACGGTGGCGCAGGTCAGCAGCCTCACCAACCAGGGCCAGTTCAGCGAGGCGATGCGCCTCGGCCTGGACCAGCTGCGGCAGCTCGGCCTCACGGTCCCGGACCGGGACCACCTGGAGGAGGAGGTCGACCGCGGGCTCGACGCGCTCTACCAGTGGATCGACCAGACCACCGAATCCGATGACCTCTGCCGACCGCCCATCACCGACCGTTCGCTGCTCGGTCTCCTCAGGCTGGTCAACCGGATCATGCCCGTGGCGTTCTTCTGGGACCAGCCGATGATGGCCTGGCTGACCGTGACGACGCTGACGATGTGGGCACGGTACGGCCCGGATCCCAGCATGCTCGGCCCAGCCGGCCATATCGCCAATTTGATCATCCCCCGCAGGCACGACTACCGCGTCGCGCACCGCGTGATGCGACGGATCATCACGGTCGGCCTGGACCGCGGCTACGAGCCGGAGGTGTGGCACGCGCAGTTTCTGTACACCGTGAGTACCGGCCACTGGTTCGGATCACTCGAGGACAACGTGTCCGTGACACGGCGGGCGTCGGAGGGCCTCGTCCAGGGTGGTGACCTGCAGAACGCATGCTGGACGCACTACGCGCTGCTGTACGACCTGCTGGACTGCGCACCATCGCTCGAGATCTTCGCCGCCGAGCTCGACGAGGCCCTGGCCATCGCCGCGCGCACCGGAAACGGATACGCCGAACAGATGTTCGGACCATGCCGCTGGCTGACCCGGGTGCTGCGCGGCGAGGCCGTGGGATCAGCGGCTGACGAGACGGCCCAGCTGAGCATGCTCGCGGACAACTCCTTCATCGTCCTGCACCTCCACGTCAGCCGGGCGATCGCCGCGGCCATCCTCGATCGTCCGGAGGAGCTGGCCCGGCACACGACCGCGGTCGCTCCGTTGCTGCCAGCCTTCGAGGCGCAGTATCAGGTGGCGGTGGCGCGCGTGCTGCGGGCTCTCGCGCTGGCCGCGCGGGCCCACGCCGCCCAGGCGGACCAGCGCGGCGCCGAGCTGGCCGAGATGGACGAGTCGATCGCCTGGCTGGCCACGCGCGCGGCCGACGCCCCGGTCAACTTCCTGCACCTGCTGCGCCTGATCGAAGCGGAGCGGGCCTGGGCAGCCGGCGACCTCCGCGAGGCGATCTACACCTTCGACCTGGCGCAGCGCGAAGCCTTCACGCGCGCACGCCCCTGGCATCGCGCACTCATCGCGGAACGTGCCGCCCGGTTCTACCTGGCCCACGGCGTACGGCACGTCGGCCACGCGCTGCTCGCCGAGGCTCGCCGCCACTACGCGGACTGGGGTGCCACTGCCAAGATCAGCCAACTCGACTGGGCCTACCCGGAGTTACGAGCCGAACCCGGCGGCGCGTGGCCGGCCACGCAACCACCGGTCGAACCCACGGCCACCCGATCCGTCGTCACCGCCGGGACCCTCGACCTGCTCGGCATCGTCGCCGCCTCTCGGGCCCTCAGTTCCGAAACCACCGCCAACGGCCTTCGGGCCAAGGTCGTGGGAATCCTGTCGGCGATGACTGGCGCCACCGGCGTCCACCTGCTCCTGCGCGACGACGAGCGGGAGGGTCACTGGTCAGTGCCCGTCGGAGACAACGAAGCCGTCTCGCTCGACGGGGCCGGCTACCGGCGCATGCTGCCGCCCTCGGCCATCCGGTACGCCGAACGCACCCACGAACCGCTCGTCAGCACCGACGCGACGCGCGACGACCGGTTCACCCGCGACCCCTACTTCGCCGGCCTGGACCGCTGTTCGCTCCTGGCCATACCCATCATGATCCGCGGCGAGCTGCGCGCCATGCTGCTGCTGGAGAATCGGATGATCCGCGGAGCGTTCACCACGGAGCGACTCGAAGGGATCATGCTCATTGCCGGGCAACTGGCCGTCTCTCTCGACAACGTCATGATCTACGCATCGTTGGAGCGCAAGGTCGCCGAGCGCACCCGGCAACTCGCCGCCGCCAACCGGCGCCTGGAACAGCTCTCCGTCACCGACCCGCTCACGGGGCTGGCCAACCGTCGACGTCTCGACGAGATCCTGGACGCCGAGTGGTGCCGAGCCAGGCACCAGGCAACGCCCGTCGCGCTCGCCATGGTCGACATCGATTACTTCAAGGCCTACAACGACCATTGCGGGCATCCCGCCGGCGACCGCTGCCTCCAACGCATCGCCGCCTGCCTCGCCCGCAGCACTCGCGACACCGACCTGGCCGCCCGCTACGGCGGCGAGGAGTTCGCCGTGGTGATGCCAGGCGCGGACCTCGACACCGCCGAGCGCATCGCGGAGCGACTCCGCGCCGCCATCCATGAACTGGCCGAGCCGCACCCGACGCCACCGGGCGGGATCATCACCGTCAGCATCGGGGTCGCGGCGACCACGCCAGCGTCCGACGACGACGTGAAAGCGTTCGTCGACCTCGCCGACAACGCTCTGTACCAGGCCAAGGATGGCGGGCGCAACCGGGTGGAAACGGCACTTCCTGGCCCCGCAGCCCGGTAGGACACACAAAGTCGCGGGGCCCCGGTGATCGTCTCCCGGGCAGCCCCCGCGACCCGCGGGGCATTGCGCGGCGACAAAGAAGACGGCCGTGCTGGCGCGGTACGGGGGGATCCGCGCCAGCACGGCCGGCAGTGCCACCATCATGCCGGAAGCTCGGCCGAATGTCGATACCTTCAACATTTTTGCCGCCAAGCAAGCCCGAGGGCGTAGTCAGCCGGGCCACGCCCGCGGCGCCCGGGCGCAGCTAGCCGACGGCCTGGATGATGGGCTCGATGGCGGGCTCGGGGACCATCTCGAGGGCTGGCGGCGAGGACGGGAACGGGCGGCGGGGCTCGCGGACACCGGCCGAGCCGTCGCCGCGGCCACCGATCCACAGGCGTATCGGCGTGCCGGACGCGACCCTGGCGCCAGCCTCCGGGGCCTGGCCGGTGACGAGCGCGCCGGAGTCCGGCTCGACCTCGACCAGCCCGATGCCAGGCTCCGTCGACAGGCCCACGGCGACGGAGGGGAAGCTCCAGCCCGCCAGCACCGAACGGGCGTCCTCCCACGTCCGGCCGACCACGTTGGGCACCACGATCGTCTTGCCCGACCGACGCCGTGACCTGCGACTGGAGCCGCCCGCCTCGTCCTCGCCGGCGCCGGCGGTCGAGGCCGGCTCGGCTCCCGCCGCGGGCGGGGCCTCGGTCGCGTCCATGTCCGTCATGATCTGCCGGGCAAGGTCGCGCGCCAGCCCGATCTGATCCGCGACCGCGGCGTCGATGGGCCCCGGGAGCCCGGCGGGGTCCACGGCCGGTTCTGGGGCCGGCTCGGAGGTGAGGGGCGGGAGGTTCTCGTCGAGGTCACGCCAGCGCTCCCAGGCCGACTGCCGGGTGACGCCGAGCCGGGTGGCGATCTCCGCCCACGACTTGCGGTGGAAGCGGGCGGCGCGGACCGCCTCCAGCTCGGTCTGGTCCAGCAGCCGCCGCAGGGTGCCGATGTCGGTCAGCGCGCCGAGCGCCGCCTCCCCGTGGTCGGTGCTCCCGGGGCGGCCGAACACGCGGTCGCGCCAGGTGTCCAGCCGCTCCCACGCCCGGCGGCCCTCGTGCCACGGACCGCTCCTACCCTTGGCCATGCATGTCAGGATAGCCTGACAATCGCGACCTGGGTAGGGGTTCAGGGGTCGAGCGCGGGGCCGCCGCCATACGGGCGCGTCAGAATCTCCATGCCGTGGCCGGAGGGATCCAGGAAGTACAGGCCGCGGCCGCCGTCGTTGTGGTTGATCTGATTCCGCAGCCGTCCGTGCGGGTCGGCGTAGTAGACGACCCCGGCTCGCTGGATTCGCGCGAAGGCCGCGTCGAACTCCGGCTCCGACACCTGGAAGGCGTAGTGCTGGGTGGTGATGTTCTCCGCCGGAGCCGTCGCGAAGTCCAGCGTGACGCCGTTGCTGGTGGCGACCGGGATGAACGGGCCCCATTCCGGGCCTACCTCGAGGCCGAGGATGCCGGCGAGGAACTCGGCGGACTCCCGGTTGTCTCGGGAATGCACGATCGTGTGGTTCAGGAGGACAGGCATGCGCAGGTCTCCGTGGGCGTTCCGGCGCCTCCATGCCTCACCCGGCCGGTGACCGGCACGCGGCGCCAGAATCGAGCCTATGCGCGACCGGGCCCGCGCACCCGCGGCACGGCGGAGCGTTCGGCGCGGGTAGGGTAGCCTGCGGCGCGGGACGAGTCGTCCGCTCTCGGGCGGCTTGCCCGGTCCTGGTCGGACCCGTGTTTGGTTGGACTCGGTGCTGGTCGGAATGGTGGCCCATGACATCTTCCGTTGGGCGCCTGCGTGCCCCGGGGCCCCGAGATCCCACGACGATCGGTCCATACCGAGTCCGCGCCCTGATCGGCGAGGGCGGCATGGGCCGGGTCTACCTCGCGAGCTCACCCGCCGGCCGGCTCGCGGCGGTCAAGGTGATCAGCCCGGCCGTCGCCGGTGACCCCGTGTTCCGGGAGCGGTTCCGCCGGGAGGTCGCGGCGGCGCGCAGGATCGCCGGCGCGTTCACCGCGCCCGTGGCGGACGCCGACCCGGACGGCCGACAGCCCTGGCTCGCCACCCAGTACGTGCCCGGGCCTTCGCTGCGCGACGCCGTCGAGGTGCTCGGCCCGCTGGAGCTGGAGACCTGCTTCATGCTGGGCGCCCGCATGCTTGAGGCACTCATGGCCGTCCACCGGGACGGCCTCGCCCACCGGGACCTGAAGCCCAGCAATGTCCTGCTCGCCGCCGACGGCCCGCGGCTCATCGACTTCGGGATCGCCCGGGCCGCCGACCAGACGACGCTCACCCGCACCGGCGAGGTGTTCGGCACCGCCGCCTACATGTCGCCCGAGCAGGCGATGGGCGACGAGGTCGGCCCCGCCTGCGACGTGTTCGCGTTCGCGCTCGTCCTGATCTTCGCGTCCACCGGCCGCGATCCGTACGGGTCCGGCGACCCGGCGGCATTGCTGTTCCGGATCGTGCACGACCTGCCGGACCTGCGCGACGTGCCCGCGGCGCTGCGGGAACGCCTGCGGCCCTGCCTGGCCAAGGATCCGGCGGTCCGCCCGGCCCCGGCCACGCTGCTGAAGCTGTTCGCCGCCGATCTCGGCCCGTCGCCGGCCTGGCCGCCCGGGGTGGCCCGGCTGATCCGGGAGCGGGAGGCCGAGATCGCGGCCTGGCTGCCGGCCGCGCCCCGCTCCCCCGCGCCCGCCGGCGCGGCAAGGCCCGCGCTCCCGCCCGCACCCGCCTCCCAGCCCGACGCGGCCCCGGGACCGGGACCACGACCTCCGGTTCCGCCCGGCCCGGCACCGCTCAAGCCGACCCGGCGTGAATCGCCACCGCCGGGCGCGGCGGAGCGGCAGGTCGCGGTCCGCCCGGTGCCGGCACTGCCAGCGCCACCAGCCCCGCGGGCACTGCCGGCACCCCAGCTACCACGTGCACCCCAGCTACCGCAGGCACCGCAGGCACCGGCCAGGCTGGCGCCGTCAGCCGGACCGGCTGTCCTCGTGGGGCCGGGCGCCCAGCGCCCGCCGGTACCGGCGCCGGGTTACCCGCCAGTCGCGCCGACGAGGGTCGCCCTGTCCGAGAACGGCTCGGACGAATCCTGCGTCTTCACCGGCAGACGGTGGCCCAACGTGGTCGCCGGAGTCTCGGCACTCCTGGCCGTCGTGCTCGCGCTGATCACGGTTCTGGTCTGCCTCGGCACCCTGGGCAGCAAGGACCCCGCCGTCGGGGCCGGGGCCAGGCTGGTCGGCACGATCCTCGGCGCGGGTGCCCTGTTCTTCGCCGTCACAAGCCTGCGGCGCGCGGTGTGGCGGCTTCACCTGGCGTTCCGTCCACCCTGCCTCTCCGTCACGCCGGGCGGCATCCAGGCGCGGGCGGGCGGGCGCCACTACGACATCCCGTGGTCGCAGGCACGCGGCGCCCGGGTCATCCGCCTGGGCCAGCGCGAGGTGGTCGCGGTCTGGCCGACGCCGGAGTGGGCGCTGCGCACACCCCACGTCGACCGCCCCGCCCGGTGGATCCCGCGCAACCGCAGCCTGTGCATCTGGCGAAGCCCGGCGATGAACTGCGACCTGCTCCTCGACGTCCGCCTGCTCTACCCGGCCACCGCCCAACGCCTGACCACAGCCATCGCCGTCCTGGCCAGCCGCTACGCCCCCCACCGCTAGGCCGTCCCGGGCCTCCAGGCCCGCCCCGAGGCCGCCTGACCTGGGCCGGCGGTCCGATCATTCGCTGTCCGGTACGCGACCCGAGCCGGGAAGGCTCGGGGAAGAGGCGCGAGCGACAGTGGGCGGCATGGATCGACTGCGTATTGCTGACCTTGGGACCGTCCTGTCGGTGTGGGCGCATCCCGATGACGAGACCTATCTGGCGGGCGGGCTGATGGCCGCCGCCGCGGCGAACGGCCAACGGGTGGTGTGCGTCGCCCTGACCGCTGGCGAGCACGGCACCGACGACCCCGCGACCTGGCCACCGGAGCGCCTCGGCGCGGTGCGCCGGCTCGAGGCGGACGCCGCGATGGCCGTGCTCGGAGTCCGGGAGCACCGGATCGTCGGGATGCCCGACGGCGGGCTGGCGGGCTGGGGCCCGGTCGGGGCGCGGCTGGTCGCCCAGGTGATCGACGAGGTGCGTCCCGACACCGTCGTGACCTTTGGACCGGACGGGACGACCTTCCACCCCGACCATGTCGCCGTGCATCGCTGGGTACGCCACGCCTGGGAGGAGAGCGGTCGTGGTTTCCGACTGCTGGAGGCGGCGTGGACGACGGAGGCACTCGAACGCTTCGCGGACCTGCACGACGAGTTTCGGGTGTTCATGACCGACGGCCGCCCGGCCGGAGTGCCCGCGGAGGCGCTGTCCGTGCGCGTCGCGCTCGACGGGCCCGAACTCGACCGCAAGGTGGCGGCACTGCGGGCGATGGCGAGCCAGATCGGACCGACCGTCGACGCGTTCGGCCTGGCCCGGTTCACCGACTGGGTGGCCGAGGAACGCTTCGTAGACGTGGCCGTCACCGCCGACGAACCGGCCATGGCGTCGGCGTCGGCGGGCAGCGAGGCGCCGGCGGAACCGGAACTGGCAGCGGTCGGCTAGGGATAGCCGGATGGTTGGACGGCGGTCAGGAGGGCGGCAGCGTAGGAGAAGCGGGCGCTTTCCGGGGAGCAGACGAGGATCTTGTCGCCGGAGGTGAGCCGGCCGGACCTGACCAGCTCGTCGAGCATCAGGTAGACCGACGCCGAACCGACGTTGCCGACCCGGTCGAGGTTGGTGAACCAGGCGTCCGCGGCAATGCCGATGCCGGCCGCCGAGAGGCCTTCCCGGATCTTTTCCGCGAAGAAGGCCGACGACAGGTGCGGCAGAAACCAGGTGACGGCGGCCGGGTCGAAGGCCCCCCGGTCGACGAGACCGGTGACGAATTCCACGGCCTTCGGGACAATGTGGCGTTCGAGCAGCTTCACGTCCTGCCGGATCGCGAATACGCTTTCGGCCATCCACCCCGCCGGGTCGAGGTCGTGGTAGCCGATCAGTGTCGATCCTGACTTCACCCCGCCGGCGTACATGCAGGGCTCCAGCTCGCCGGCGAAGGAGACCATCTCGACCCACTCGACCTTCAGAGAGGTCCTCGCGGGATCCGGTGCCGGCTCCATCAGGACGGCGCCCGCACCGTCGCTGAGCATCCAGCGCAGGAAGTCCTTCTCGAAGGCGAGGTAGCCGTTCTTCCGAACCTCCTGAATCCTCTCCAGCTCGGCCGCGAACTTGTCCGCCGTCAGCTGCGCCGAGATGCGCTCGGACCCGGTCGCGACCGCGTTGGTCGCGCTGCCGGACCCGACCGAGAGAAACGCGGTCTTCAACGACTGCATGCCGGCATTGCACGCGCCGGAGAACGAGTAGGTCTCGACCGGTCCGATACCGAGCTCGCCGTGCACCATCGACGCGTGGCCCGGGAGGATCTGGTCGGGCGAGGTCGTTCCGCAGGCGAGCAGCCGCAGCTTGGCCAGGTCGTCGCCCGGGAGAAGGGCCCGGACCGCCCGGGCCACGAGCGCCGCGTTGGTCAGCCGCTCCCGCCCAGGCCCCAGTGCGTAGTGCCGGCTGGTGATGCCGTTGCGGCCCAGGATGATCCGCCGGATGCGCGACGGCCGTCCGCCGACCATGCCAAGGTAGGCCTCGATGTCGTCGTTGGCCACGGGATCGTGGGGAAGGAAGCTCGCCGTCCGGGTGATGTAGACGTCGTCCACCTGGCTCCGATCAGGGACTCGTCATGCCGTCGCCATACCGGCAAAAGCGCGGGAACGGGCCGAGTGACGGGGAATTGAACGACTCGAAGGATCCGGCGGCCACGAAATACGGCGCCGTCGGCGAACAAAAAGCTAGGTGCGAGCGTCGAGGCGGTCAATCTGGTTGACCACGCCGTGAGCCAGGTCATAACCACTCCGCCGCCCGAAGCCCGGCCCGGGCGGCGACCGGGGTCTTTCCTGAGATGCGGAGCGCCCGCCTCCGGAGAGTGAAAACGATGCGACCACGACGGTCGATCCGTACGCTTCGCATTTGTTCACCAACGCCCGCTGCCCACCAGCGGGCCACATTCACCGTTCGCCACCGGCGCCCGGTGCGGGCGGCCGCCCAGTGCGGCTGGCGAGGCCCAGGCGTCCGGCGGGGTGACTACCGGCGGGGTGGCGGCAGCAGCCCGAGGCGGGCGGTGATGGCGCCCAGCTGGAAGCGGCTGGTCACGCCGTGCTGGACATAGAGGTCGGCGACGTCGCGCCGGACGGTGCGTGGGGTGATCCCGAGGCGGTCGGCGACGGCCTGGTCGGTGTGCCCCTGGGCCAGCAGCGCCAGCACCGCCCCGCGGCGTGCCTGCTCGGAGCCGTCGGCCGGCGGCCGCGGACCGTTCAGCGGCTGCGCGTCCTTGTGCACCCGCTCGACCAGGTCACTGATCACCGCCAGCGGGCCAGGCGCGCGCACCAGCAGCGCACCCTGACCAAGGTCGTCCGGGTCGACGGGCAGGACGGCCTCCCGCCCGTCGACGATCATCACCCGCATCGGCACGAGGGCGCTCTGGCGCACCCAGCCGACCGCCGGCAGCCGCCCACCGCCCAGCGCCCTGGCCGCCGCCACCTGGTCGGGCGTCCACACCGAGGCGACCCGCACCCCCCGGCCGGCCGCCCTCGCCAGTCCCTGCAGCATGTCCACCGCGGCCGGTCGCGGCGGGGTCGGCCCGGACAGCAGGAAGCCGATCTGGGTGGTCGCGTTCTCGACCAGCTCGGCGATCTGCACCCACACCTGGTGCGGGTCGAGGATCGCGGCCACCCCGTCGGCGTTGTCGGGGCGGCGACGGCCGCCGACGTAGTCCGACAGCAGCCGGCTGCGGTACAGCGCGGTCCGCTGCGCGACCAGCGCCGCCTCCCGCGCCTCCAGGGCACGCTCCCGCGTCGCGTGCTCGACATACAGCGCTATGGAGGGGTCCTGCGCCTCCCAGCCCTCGTCGATCTTGCGCAGCAGCCCACGCCCCGCGAGCCGGTCGACCTCGGCCGTCACCTTCTCCACCGGGAGGCCGGCCCGGTCCGCGAGCATCTCGATGGTGGCCCGGTGGTGGCCGGCGGCGGCGCGGAAGACTGCCAGGCCCGTCTCATCCAGCCCGAACAGCGCCTGCTCGTCCCCCGGCACCACGATCCCCCACTCCCCAGCCGTCACGGAAGGGAACCGCCGCCCCCACCCGCCGCACCACAGCCGACGGCGGGCGTAGCGAACTGACGACGCCTGGTCGCACGATGGCGTGGCGGGCAGGTTAACGCAGGAAACGTGGGCGAACGATCCAAATCGGAAGCCATATGCGCTCACCGCGACTGGATGACCGTTTTGCCGTGAATAAACCACTATGCCCCGGGCAGGAAACGTCGACGATCACCCGCGTGACGGCGCCGCGGCGGCGCCCGGGAGGCGCCTCGAGCGTCACGCGCGGGACGCCGCCAGGCGGGCGAAGGCCGCGCCGAGATGAGGGCCGGCGCGGCCACGAGACACGGCCGCGGGCGGCCCGAAGTTGCGCCGCCGCGGCCGCCAATGCCGGTGTCATCTTGCTCACAGGATGGCTTGCGACCCAAGATCGAAACGATACCCAAACGACCAGAATGCCGGAGAAAACCATCGGCGCAGAAGCCGACGGCAATCCCGGCGGCACCAGCGGTAAAGTCCCCACCAAATAGGGGTCTCGACCGCCCCCTCCCAATGTGCTAACGGAAGCCGTCGAACAGTCCGTGCTGAGGACGAGAAACCCCCGATGGCAATGCACCGGAGACCACCTCTCCCCCATTGACGTTCGGCTATCGTGACCAACAGGACCACACGGTGGTATCGATCGGGAGTCGGCGCGTCACCGGCCGCTACCTGAATTCGCGCTGGTAGACCGACTTCGATGCCGCTCCCATGCCGTTGGTCACTCGCACGGGGGGCTGGATGGACGGTGCACGAAGCACCGATGAACTAGGGCACCTTCTTGGCATCGTCGCCGCCTACGCCACCGACTATCTGACCCGCACGGCGCACGACCCGGTCGCTATCCGCGCCACTACCGCGCAGTTGCGCGAGTGGTTTGGTGGGGAGCTGCCGGCCGCCGGCGCGGATCCGGCCCAGCTCCTGCATTCCTTCATCGCGGCCGCGGAGCCCGGGATCTCACCGTCGACGTCCGGGCGGTTCTTCGGTTTCGTGACGGGTGGCGCGTACCCGGTGGCGGTCGCGACGGAGTGGCTCACCACCGCGTGGGACCAGACTCCGGTGCTGCACACATCCAGCCCGACCGCGTCCGTGGTCGAGGAGACGGTCGCCGGCTGGCTGGTCGGGCTGTTCGGGCTGCCGGCCGCGACCTCCGTCGGGATCACGTCGGGATGCTCGACGGCGAACCTGACCGGCCTGGCCGCCGCCCGTCACCAGGTCCTCGCGGACGCCGGGTGGGACGTCGGGCACCAGGGGCTGTTCGGCGCGCCGACTCCCCGGGTGCTTACGAGCCGGGGCTGCCACGTCACCGTCTCGCGGGCGCTGCGGCTGCTCGGCCTCGGTGGGCAGATCCACCTCGTCGACACCGACGACCAGGGCCGGATGCGTCTCGACCATCTCGCCGACCTGCTCGCCGCGACGACCGGGCCGCTGATCGTCTGCGCCCAGCTGGGCAACGTGGACACCGGGGCGGTCGACGCGCTGGCGGAGATCTGCGCGATGACCCATGCGCACGGCGGCTGGGTCCACGTCGACGCGGCCTTCGGCATGTGGGCCGCGGCGAGCTCGCGCCTGCGCGCCGAGCTGCCCGCCCTCGCCGGGCTCGCGCGGGCGGACTCGTGGGCGACCGACGCGCACAAGTGGCTCAACGTGCCGTACGACTGCGGCGTCGTGCTGTGCGCCCACCCGGAAGCGCACCAGGCCGCCATGCGCGCCCGGGCGGACTATCTGCCGGCCGGGCCGGCCGGGTCGCGGGACCCGGTGGACTACACCCCGGAGATGTCCCGGCGCGCCAGAGCGCTCGTGCTGTGGACGACGCTGCGCCACCTCGGCGCGGACGGGGTGGCCGAGCTGATCGAGCGGTCCTGCCTGCTCGCCCGGCGGATGGCCGGGCGGCTCGCCACCGTCGACGGCGTCACCGTGGCCAACGAGGTCTCGCTGAACCAGGTGCTCGTGCGGTTCACCACGCGCCCCGGCGCGGCGACGGGTGGGACCGGCATCGTGACCGACCCGGCCGCCGACCCGGCCGCCGAGGCGGCGGATGACGCCCACACCGAGGCGGTCGTCGACGCGTTCCAGCGGGGCGGGGTCGGCTGGGCGAGCCCGACCCGCTGGCAGGGACGAACCATGCTGCGGCTGTCGGTGTGCAACTGGCAGACCGACACGGCCGCGGTCGACGCCGCGGTGAGCGCCCTCGTGGATGCCCACCTGCGCCTGCGGTCCCGCCACCAGCCCGACGCCGCGCGGACGCTCGCGCGGCCACCCTCCCAGCCCGGCTCGCCCGACCAGGATCTCGTCACGGAAGGAACGGCATGACGTCGCCGGAGATCGTGCACACCTCGGACCCGGACCTGCCCGCGGTCGTCGAGACGCTGTGCCTCGCCTTCGACACCGACCCGGTGACGGAGTGGAACTTCCCACGGGACCTGGCGAACCGGGCCGCGCTGATCGAGGGCTTCTTCCGGGTCACCGTCGGGATGATCCTCGACCACGGCGGCACCGTCGCGACGACGACGGACCATGTGGCGATCGGGGTCTGGTCGCCACCCGGCGAACCCACGCTCACCGAGGCCGAGGCCGCCGACTACGCGGACGCCCTGTTCAAGGCATGCGGCGAGGGCGGCGAGCGGGCGGCGATCATCATGCAGGCGCTGGACGCCGCCCATCCGGCCGACCTGCCGCCGCATTACCACGTGTTCTTCGCCGGGGTCCGTCCCGGGCACCAGGCGCGCGGCCATGCCCTGGCGGTGACCCGGACCCTGGCCGCGGTCACGAACGCGGCCGGGGCCGGGGTCTACGCGGAGGCGTCCAACCTGCGCAGCCTCGCCCTGTGGGAACGGCTCGGGCTGCGCCGAATCGGCCCGGAGATCACCCTGCCCGACGGCGGCCCGTCGCTCTACCCGATCTGGGGCGACCCCGGCACCTGGTTCACGTAGACCGCGGAGCCCCCGCAGCCCCGATCACTCACTCGGCGGGCCCCGATCGCTAAAGGGAGACGGTCAGCCTGGAGAAGCCGCGCAACGTGAGGTTGGGTCGGAACTCCGGCTCCTCGTCGGTGAGCGCGATGTTCGGGAAGCGCTCGAAGAGCCGCCGGACGGCGGTCTGGGCCTCCATCCGTGCCAGCGCCGCGCCGACGCAGAAGTGGTGCCCCAGACCGAAGCTGAGGTTGCGGTTCACCCTGCGCCGCACGTCGAACGTCTCGGCGTCCTCGAACTCCGAAGGGTCGCGGTTGGCCGCCGCGATCAGCGGCACGACGCCCTCCCCCGGTCGCAGCACCACGTCGCCGAGCCGCATCTCGCTGGTGATGGGCCGCGCCCGCATCATGTGCACCGGCGGGTCGAACCGCAGCACCTCCTCGATCGTCGTGCGGATGAGCGACGGGTCGGCGCGCAGCAGGGCGAGCTGGTCCGGGTGGCGCAGGAGCTGGTAGACCGCGTTGGTGATCAGGTTGGTGGTCGCCTCGAAGCCGGCGATGAGCAGCACGCCGGTGTTCGTGAGCAGCTCGTCCTCGCTGGCGAGCCGGCCGTCCTCGCCCGCCTCGATGAGCCTGGTGATCAGGTCGTCGCCCGGGTCCCGGCGGCGCCGCTCCAGCAGGCCCGCGATGTACCCGCGCATCCGGTGGACGGCGGCGAGGCGCTGGTCGGCGGGAACGCCCGGGTCGACGGAGCGGGCGATCTCGTTGCCTATGTCGATGAACTGTTCCCGGTCCTCCGGCGGGGCACCGAGCATGTCGCAGATGACGAGGATCGGCAGCAGCGAGGCGTACTGGGCGACGACGTCCACGGTCGGGCCGTCGAAGTCGTCCATCAGCTGCTCGACGAGGTCGTTGATCGCCTGGCGGCTGCGCTCGACGCTCGGAGCGGTGAACGCATAGCTGATCAGCCCGCGCAGCCGGGTGTGCTCCGGCGGGTCGGTGTCGAGCAGCGACCTGGTACGCCGGATCGCCTCGAGTTGCTCCGCGCGCTCGCCCGGGTCGGGCGAGAGGGTCTGCTGGACGCTCGGGGACGCCGTCACGTCGTAGCTCAGCGCCGCGCTGCGGAACATCGTGAAGCAGTCGGCGTACCGCGAGAGGTACCAGACCCTGTCGGGCGATCGCCACGCGGGCGCCTGCTCCCGCATCCTCCTGTAGACCGGGTACGGGTCCCGGCGTAACTCCGGGCTCGACGGGTCGAACAGGATCTCTGCGCTGGTGGTCATCGCGGCGGCTCCTTGACGTGGTCGAACGCCGGGCCGGCGGGCACCGGCGCCAGCGGACCGAGGCAGCCGCAACGTAACAGAGTGAGCGGTCACTCGTTCGAGAGTCTGAGCGAGTGCCCGATGCCGGCGCGCACGGCTGGCGGAAATTCAGCGGCGGTGTGCCGCGGCCGGTGATAACGTGCCGCTCGGACGATGTAGTGCCCGGGCCTGGTCGCAGCTGGCGATCGTCCCGGGCCGGACGGTGCGGAGGTGGGGTATGGCCGCCACGGTGGCTGTCGCGTTCGCGCGCCCTCACTCCTTCCGACCGTCCACCGTCACCGGCTGACCACCACGCCGCGCCCGGACCTGGCTGTTCGCCCGTCCGCCGCCGGTCGCCGGGGCATTCCCCGAGGGGTTTCCTCCGTTGCTCGCGTTTCCCGCTGATGGTCGTGCCTCCCTGCCCGACCGTCCGCACCCGAACCACGCCCGTACCGACATCAACACCGATACCGATACCGATACCGATCACCCGCGGCCCGGCCTCGATCTCGGCCTCGGCGGCGAGGGCCTCACCGCCTATGGCTGGGACGCGGGCTGGGAGGACGTGTTCGCGTCCTACCGTGCCGCCGGCCTCGTCCCGGGCCGGGTCACCCGCGTCGACCGGGGAGCCTGCGAGGTGGTCACGGCGGACGGCCGCTCGTGGCCGGCGACGGCGCCCACCGGGCCGGACGGCCCCCGGCCACCGTGCACCGGGGACTGGGTGGCGCTGCGTCCCGACCCGGGCCCCGTCGCTGGTCCGGCCGGGCGCGAGGCCCTGGCCGTCGCCGCGCTGCTCCCCCGGCGGACCGCGCTGGTCCGCGCGTCCTCGTCCCGGCGGTCCGACCCGCAGCCGCTCGCCGCGAACGTCGACGTCGTCGCCGTGGCCGTGCCGCTGACCGCCCCGGTGAACCTCGGCCGGCTCGAACGGCTGGTCACGCTCGCCTGGGAGAGCGGCGCCCGCCCGCTGGTGGTGCTGACCAAGGCCGACCAGGCGGGCGGCGCCGGGTCCGAGACCGCCCGAACGGCCGAGGCCGACGCCACCGCGGCGGCACCCGGTGTCACGGTCGTCATCACCAGTGCGACCGACGGGACCGGGCTGGACGTCCTGGCCGCCGTCCTCACCGGCACCTCGGTGCTGATCGGCACGTCCGGGGCCGGCAAGTCGACGCTGACCAACGCGCTGCTGGGCGTCGACGCCCAGCGGGTCAGCGCGGTGCGGTCCGCCGACGGCAAGGGCCGGCACACCACGGTCCGCCGCGAGCTGCTACCGCTGCCCGGCGGCGGGGTGCTGATCGACACTCCCGGGCTACGCGGGGTCGGGCTGTGGGCCGTCGAGGACGGGTTGAGCCAGGCCTTCGCCGAGGTCGAGGATCTCGCCGCCGACTGCCGGTTCGGCGACTGCGAGCACCAGACGGAACCCGGCTGCGCGGTGCTCGCCGCGATCGACGACGGGGTGCTGCCGGCCCGGCGCCTGGCGAGCTACCGCCGGCTGCTGCGGGAGAACGCCTACATGGCGGCTCGTGGCGACGCCCGGCTGCGCGCCGAGCAGGAGCGCCAGTGGAGATCGATCAGCAAGGAGCAGCGGCGCATGTACCGGGAACGCGGCCGCTAGGAAGATCGCCAGGACTGTACCCGGATCCGAACTCCGAGCCGCCGCCAGTTCGGATCCGGGTACGGAACTGCTGATCAAGCTCGCGAGCATAACGTGGGAGGTCAGGCGCCAAGGTGTATTCGCCCCGGTGGGAGCCCACGGGAGGCGGCGGGAGGCAGAGCGTCGACGCTCCGTCCGCGGGTCGGCGGGAGCGGTGGCCTGCCGAGGCGGATCGCGGGGCGAACGAAGTGCCGACGTCGAGAAAACGGAGCGTGCTGTGGCATTACAGCGGGTCGAGATCGGGCTGGTCAGCACGGACGAGGCGTTGGTCGACTTCTTCGCGGACGTGTTCGAGCTGGAACGGCTGCCGCCGATCGGGTCCAGCTCCGGCATCGTGCATCGCGTCCAGGCACCAGGCGTGGCGCTGAAGGTAATGGTGCCGTCCGTCCCACCCAGCCCCGCCGAACCTGTCGGCTTCTTCCTCGGCGCCACGGGTCTGCGCTACCTGACGATGTACGTCACCGACCTCGACGGAACCCTCGAACGCGTCGCGGCCCGCAAGGGCCAGGTCCTGCACGGCCCCATGGACATCGGTCCCGGCGTGCGTATCGCCGTCATCCATGATCCCGACGGCAACACCATCGAAGTGGTCGAAGGCGCCCCACCGCCCGACGGCGCCGCCGCGCCGCGAGATGATCGCGGCGAGGCGTGACCGCGGCGTCTCGATCTCGCTCGGCGAGGCATGTCGATCCGCGGCCGCGCCGTTCGACCTGTGGGTGAGAGGGGTCGAGAAGCGGCCCCCGGACCAGGGAGACCGAAGATGGCCAAGTACATGTTGATCATGCGAGGCACCGACGAGTCCATGGCGAAGATGATGGACACGCCGTTCGAGCAGATGCTCGAGACGATAGGTCGCTTCAACGAGGAGCTGATCCGGGCCGGCGTGCTCGTCGCGGCCGAAGGGCTGGACGACCCGAACCAGGGTGTGGTGGTCGACTTCAGCGGCGAGACGCCGGTGGTGACAGACGGTCCGTACGGCGAGACGAAGGAGCTGTTCGGCGGCTACTACATCCTCGACGTCGCCTCGAAGGAGGAGGCGGTCGAATGGGCCAAGCGGATGCCGGCGATGTCCGGCTCGAAGTGCGAGATCCGCCGCGTGCCGGGCATCGACGAGTTCCCGCAGGACAACGAGTGGATCGTCATGGAGCGGGCGTGGCGGGAGCGGACCGGCCAGCTCTGATCGCCGAGGCTTCCGGATGACCGAGGCTTGCGACGGCCCGCCGGGCGCCGCGTCGGCGAGTGCCGACGCGGCGCGGCGGGCCGTCGAGGCCGTCTGGCGGATCGAGTCGGCGCGGATCGTCGGCGCGCTGGCCCGGCACACCAAGGACTTCACGCTCGCCGAGGACGTCGCGCAGGAGGCGGTGGCGGAGGCGCTCGTCACCTGGACACGGGACGGCACACCCGCGAACCCGGTGGGCTGGCTGCTCACGACCGCCAGACGGCGCGCCATCGACAGCTTCCGCCGCCGGTCGGCGCTCGACGAGCGGTACGCGACCCTCGCCGGCCAGCTCGGCGAGGGCGAGGCGAGCTCGGGCGCGGCCCCGCGGAGGCGGGCGGACGAGGACCTTCCGTGGGATCCGGACCGGGTCGACGACGACGTCCTCGCGCTGATGTTCGTGGCCTGCCATCCGGTGCTCTCACCGGAGGCCCGGGTGGCCCTGACGCTGCGCGTCGTCGGGGGGCTCGGGAGCGAGGAGATCGCCCGCGCGTTCCTGGTGCCCGTGCCGACCGTCCAGGCCCGGATCACCCGGGCGAAGAAGACGATCGCGGCCGCGGGTGTGCCGTTCGAGCTGCCACCGGTCGAGGACCGGCGCGAGCGGCTCGGCGGTGTGCTCAGCGTCCTCTACGTGATCTTCACCGAGGGCTCGACCGCGACGTCCGGCGACCGCCTGTTGCGCCCCGACGTCGCGTACGAGGCGATCCGGCTGGCCCGGATGCTGGCCGCGCTGCTGCCCGACGAGCCGGAGGTGCACGGGCTGCTCGCCCTCGTCGAGCTCACGGCCGCCCGGTTCCCCGCGCGCGTCGGGCCTGACGGCGAGCCGGTGCTCCTGGAGGACCAGGACCGGCGGCTGTGGGACCGCTCCGCGATCCGCCGTGGCCGGGCCGCCCTCGACCGGGCCTCGACGCTGGGGCGCGGGCTCGGTCCGTATGGCCTGCAGGCGGCGATCGCCGCCTGCCACGCGTCGGCGCCCTCCGTCGCGGCGACGGACTGGGAGCGTGTCGTGCTGCTCTACGAGGCGCTCGGCCGGGTGGCCCCGTCCCCGATCGTCGAGCTCAACCGTGCCGTCGCCGTCGCGATGGCGCACGGACCGCGTGAGGCGCTGGTCCTGGTAGACGAGCTGGTCGCCTCCGACCGTCTGTCCGGGTCGTACCTGGTCCCGAGCGTGCGCGGCGAGCTGCTGCGCCGGCTCGGCCGGACCGCGGAGGCGCGCGCCGAGCTGGAACTCGCCGCCCGGCTGTGCCGCAACACCCGCGAGCGGTCGGTCCTGCTGCGCAAGGCGGCCGCGCTGTCGTGACGTGACGTGACGTCCGTCGACAGCCTCGCTGGCTCCGCCGAAACGGGGCTGGCTTTGGTTCTGGTCGTCGGTTCACGACCCGGTACAGTGCCCCCACGGCGGTACGTCACCGGTCAGGCTGCCGCGCGAGGGAACGGACGTATGAACGACCCTGCCAAGCGGCGCTCCGAACCCGACACCAGACAGCGGCTGATCGACGGCGCGCTGGAGGCAGTCCGCACGCGCGGCATCGCGGGAATCTCGGCGCGGACCGTCGCCGCGACAGCTGGTGTGAACCAGGCGTTGGTCTTCTACCACTTCGGAACGGTGGACGGCCTGCTCTCCGCCGCGTGCCAGTCCGCGACCGCCGAACGGGTCGAGTTCTACCGCGAGCGGCTGGCTGCCGTCGGCTCGGCCCAGGAACTGCTGCGGCTCGGCCAGGAGCTGCACGAGATCGAGCGTGGCCATGGGCATGTCACGGTGCTCGCCCAGCTTCTCGCCGGGGCGCAGGTCGACGCCCGGCTCGCGGACGCCGTGCGCGCGGCGCTCGGGCTGTGGACCACGGAGATCGAGGCAGTGCTCCGCCGCCTGTTCGGACAGTCCGCGCTTGCCGACGTCACCGACTTCGCGGGCCTCGCCCGCGCGGTCTCGGCCTCGTTCATCGGCCTGGAGCTGTATGAGGGGGTCGACCCGGACGGCGCCTCGGCCGCCACCAGCTCGCTCAACAGCCTCGCCGCGCTGCTTGACCTCCTCGACAGCTTCGGCCCAGTGGCGCGACGGGCGCTACGAAACCGCACCCGTCGCGCCACCAGGACCACTGGCTGACGCGTAAGGGACCTTTTCGGCGCCAGGGCGAGCCGCGTTGTTCATCCTGAGACACGCATCGGTCGAAGTGGGTTCCAGATCGCTGGGACGTTCCGCATCAACAGGGCGTTGTCGAGCACCGCGCTGCCCGGCGGAAACCGGTCGGGGTCGTCGAAGAACGTGGACCGCACGTTCCGGACCTCGACGGGCACCACCCGCCAGGTACCGACGGTCAGTTCGACACCATCCAGGCATGAGGTGTCGCGGCCGGCGGAGTAGCCGACCGACCCGCGCTCGAAGAAGTCCGACGCCTCGTCGAGGTCAGCGAACAACGTGCTGTCCCGAAACCGCTCGGCGACGCTGGCGTCGATGCTCACCTGGGTCGCGCCGTCCCGGCTGACGTAAGCGATGTGCAGGTCGCGCGGTGTTTCACGCACGTCGAACGACGCGGGGTGGTGAACTACCGTCAGCCGACCGCTCGCCAGGACACTGGCGGTCGATCCGGTGTCGCGACGGGCGACGTAGACGCCTTTCTCCGGCCCCTCGGGCCCGTCCCACTCGACCGCGATCCGGTAGGCGGCGTTCTCGCTACGCAGCCCGAGAGCACCCGGCAGCCAGGCGGGATGAACCCGGCCCAGCCGGATAAGGCAGATGCCCGCGACCGCCCAGCCGTCGATCTGCAGGGGGCGCATTCCCGCCGGCAGCACCGAAGCCACCACGGCAGGCGCGACGCGGTAGTTCACCAGCAGACGGCGCTCGATGACACTCGACACACGAGGTTGCCTCATGCCGGCCCCTTCGTCGACTTCCACTTAAGCGGTTGCTCAACTGAAGATTAACAGATCTTAAGCGACCGCTCAAACCTCCGGAACATCGACAGTCAGCACCGAACCGACGATCATTCCGCGAACCAGCCGACGGCGACCCGCGCGGCTCCTACCCGCCCCGCGAGGGCGCCGGTGAGGAAGTCGACGAATCCGAACGGGGCGTGGTCGTCGAGACACAGCCTCAGKAGCGCATGCGCGGCCACGACTGCCGACTCGCCACGGGGGAACAGCGCCTCTTCGTAGACGGCGAGCGCCGCCTCGACGTCGTCGGGGTGCGCGGCGACCGCCTTCCCGAGCTCGGCGCCGTCGAACGAACCGCGACCGACCGGTCGCCCAGAGGGGTTACCGCGGCCTGCCCGACCGATGAGTTTGTTCGTTCGCCCGAGTCTCTCCACCAGGACCGATCCATCTGGAGGGACGTGCGATGGGGCAGCCAGTGGTGCATTTCGAGATCATCGGGCGGGATCCCGCGATGCTGCGGGGCTACTACGCCGAGTTGTTCGGGTGGGAGTTCCAGACCAACGATGCGGCCACCGAAACGGTCTCCGAGCCGGGTAACTACGGGTTCGTGGACGAGACCACGGCCAGCGGCGGGATCAACGGTGGCGTGGGTGGTGGCGCGGGTTATGAGGGACGGGTTCTGTTCTACGTGGGAGTTCCCAATGTCGAGGCCGCGCTCAGGAAGGCCGAGAGCCTCGGCGGGAAGCGCCAGATGGGTCCCGAGGGCACTCCCGGAACGCTGGTGGTCGGACGGTTCTCCGATCCCGAGGGGCATGTCATCGGCGTAGCCGGCACCGAGTAGGCGAAGGGTTCCCCATGGCACGCCGGCCGCTGCCTCGCGGTGCCCGGTGCCTCCGCCTGCGCCCGTGGCTTCGACGTCGCCCTTCGGGAGGTTCGAGGTCTCGCTGATCGTGATGCTCTGGCGCGCCTCACCGTCATGACGGCTCTTCCACGCCCACCGTCGTCCTCGGGACCGGGCGCCGCATGGTGACCCACACCGTCCTGGCCACCGCGAGCACGTCGCCCTGCCGCAGCAGGGCCGAGCCGGCGATCAGCCTGCGCCCCTCACGTCTGATCGACCAGGCGACCACCTGGTACTCGTGCCCGACCGCCGGCAGTGCCGCCACGTTGACGGTCATCTGGCCCAGCAGGATGGCGGCATCCTCGCTGATGTCATGGGCTTCGATGGCGGCGATCCCACTGGGGCAGTCCAGTGCCGCCCAGGCGATCTCCGGGCGCACGCTCGGGCCGCCGTCCGCCAACGAGGCGTCCGGTGCCCATGGCGCAGCCCACAGGGGCCGACCGTGCACCAGCCCAGGGAAGATACGCAGGCCGTCGCCTCGCCCACGCCGAGTGCCGCAGACGAAGCAGGTCGGGAACTCCGGGCGTTGGAAGTAACGCGAACGGCCCTCTACCGCACGTGCCTCGGCCATCGAGACGGTGTCGGGTACGCGCAGCGCCGGGCGGTCCTGGGCTGGCGCGGCCTCGGCTATGACCGTGCCAGCGTGATGGATCCGAACCGAACCCTCGGCGCCGCCCTCGACGGTCATGGGTGTGACCAACGGCGGCGGTCGGCGCAGGGTGACCGTCACCGGGCCGTCGAGATACCCGGCGAGGAGACCGCCCAGGTAACCACCGTTGGCGCTGTCGAGCGGTCCGCAGAAGCGAGACGGGATGGTCAGGGTGTGCGGCACCGCACGCGGCGGCTGGTCGCCGGCCGCGGGCAGGGGAGCAGGCCTCAAAGCGTGTGCCATGGGGTGGACGCTAGGACCGCCGCACGGGTCCGGACATCGGGCAACATACCCGCGCACCGCCGGCTCGATCTCCCTGCTAGCACGGATGACGGGCGCGGGCATCGGGCGGTTGACCGAGCGGTCCGACCGGCGACGCGTCGCCGATGAGTTGGCAGGCCGCCGACGGTCAGTCGGTTAGGAGTAATGACGACAGGTAGCCAGCCGCTCCGGCTGACCAAGGAGGAACCGTGGGCCTCATTCACATCGACCTGTTCAGCACGCTTGACGGTGTCGGGCAGGCGCCCGGCGCGCCTGACGAGGACACGGAGGGCGGCTTCGGGTTCGGCGGCTGGCAGGCGCCGCTGTTCGACGACGTCGTCGGCCAGCAGGTCGGTGCCGGTATGGAAGGTCTCGACGCGCTGCTGCTCGGCCGGAAGACCTACGAGATCTTCGCTGGCTTCTGGCCCCACCAGGAAGACGGTGTCGACGGCGGGATCGCCAAGCTCTTCAACAGCGTGCCCAAGCACGTCGCCTCGCGCGGCAACCCGACCCTTGAGTGGGCCAACTCGGAGCTTCTCGGGCCCGACCTGGCTGTCGCGGTACGCGAGGCACGTGATCGCCACGCGAACGTGCACGTCATCGGCAGCCTCGACCTGGTCCAGACCCTGCTTACCGAGCGGCTATTCGACCGGCTGTCGCTGTGGGTCTTCCCGGTCGTCCTCGGGGCCGGCAAGAAGGTCTTCGCGCACGGCGCCGTACCCGCGAACCTCACGCTCACCGAGCCACCTGTCACCTCGACCACCGGCGCGGTGCTGCTGCGCTACGCCCTCACCGACGGCACCCCTGGCACCGGTGACATGACGCGAGACGACCGCGGGGTGTAGCCCCGTCGTGGCCGACACGGTCGATGCGGCCGCGCGCCGCGGCCTCCGGCTCCTCGATGTGGTCGAGCAGGTCGAGAACGAGGCCCATCGATCGCGGTGTAGTTCAGGCAGAGCCCGGCACGCAGCCGCTGGATGCGCGCGATCGGCATCGCCCCTATCGCCTCAGGACGCGCTGGCGAAGTCCACGTTCTGGGTCTCGACGGTGCCGGCCGTGCGGCCCGGGGCCGTCTGGTAGGTCCAGTACAGGTTGGTGTGGGCGATGACCGCCTCCGGCGGCGGGGCGCCCCACGCCGTGGTGTCCTCGGTGGTGTGGGCGTCGCTCACCAGCGTCGCGTCGTACCCCCGGGCGAGCGCGCCGTGCAGCGTCGAGCGGATGCACTGGTCGGTCTGGGCACCGACCACGATGAGCCGCCCGACCCGCAGCCCGGCCAGCACGACCGCCAGGTCCGTGTCCTCGAAGGAGTCGCCGTAACGCTTCTCGATGYGCCGCTCCTCGTCACCCGGGCGCAGCTCGGGGACGATTCGCCAGCCGTCGCTCTCCGGCACGAGGTGCTCGTCGGTCTGCTGCACCCAGATGATCGGCACCTGGTCCCGCCGCGCCTTCTCCACCAGATAGGCCATGTTCGCGATGGCCGCGTCCCGCTGGTACGCGTCGTTGACGACCGCGTTCTGCACATCGATCACGAGCAGCGCGGTGTTCGGCCGGTCTGGAAGTGTGGTCACTGGCCGCCTCCTCGTGTGGATCTCCAGCACTAGCCACCGTAGCCCGAGCCACCGACATATTCGACCGATTTGTCGGGGATCGGACCGCCGTCAGCGGACCTAGCGAGGCCTTCTGGTCACTCTGCGTCCAGGTCCCGCAGGTTGGTCCTGGCCAGCTCGACGAGCTCGTCCCCACCGCCGGACACGATCGTCCTCGTCGCGTACAGGGTGAAGCCCTTCATCTGGCCATACGTGAGCTTCGGGGGAAGCGCGAGCTCGTGGCGGGCCGTGTGGACGTCGACCAGCGCCGGGCCGTCGTGCGCAAACGCTGCGGCCAGCGCCTCCTCCAGCTCGCTCGCGCTCTCCACCCGCGCGCCGAACAGACCGGCGGCGCGGGCGATCCCGGCGAAGTCGGGGTTGTCGAGCTCCGTGCCGTAGGTGACGATGCCGCCGGCCTTCATCTCCAGCTCGACGAACGACAGCGCGCCGTTGGTGAACACCACGACCTTGACCGGCAGCCGCTGCTGGCGCAGCGTGATCAGCTCGCCGAGCAGCATCGCGAGGCCGCCGTCGCCGGACAGCGCGATGACCTGTCTGCCCGGCTCGKCCGCCTGCGCGCCGATGGCCTGTGGCAGGGCGTTCGCCATGCTGCCGTGGTTGAACGAGCCGATCAGCCGACGGGTGCCGTTCATGTGCAGGTAGCGGGCCGCCCAGATGGAGGGCGTGCCGACGTCGGCGGTGAAGACCGCGTCGGCGGTGGCGAGCCGGTCGACCGTGGCGGCGGTGTACTGCGGATGCAGCGGGGTGCCGTCCCGACCGGGGCGGGCCAGGCGATCCAGCCGGGTCCGAGCCCGCCGGTAGTGCGCGATCATCCGGTCCAGGTGCGCGGAGTCGCTCTTGACGGCGATCAACGGCAACAGGGCGTCGATCGTGTCCCTGACGGTGCCGACCAGCGGCACCTGGACCGGCACCCGGCGGCCGATCTGCTCGCCCCGCACGTCCACCTGGATCACCGGGACGCCCTCGGGCAGGAAGGGCCGGTAGGGAAAGTCGGTGCCGAGCATGACCAGGGCGTCGCAGTGCTCCATCGCCCGATACCCGGAGCTGAACCCGATCAGCCCGGTCATCCCCACGTCGTAGGGGTTGTCGGGTTCGACGACGTCCTTGCCGCGCATCGCGTGCACGACCGGCGCCTTCAGCGCCGCGGCGAGCCCGACGAGCTGGTCGTGCGCGCCGGCGCAGCCCGCGCCGGCAAGGATGGTCACCCGGCTGGCGGCATTCAGCACTCGCGCCGCGTCCGCCAGCGCCGGCTCGTCCGGGCGGACGACCGGCCACACGGCCCGCACCGGCGCCGGCGCGGGACCCCCGGCGGCCTCGGCGAGGAAGATCTCACCGGGGACGATGATCACGGCGACCCCGCGACGCTGCAGTGCCGCGCGCATCGCGAGCTCGAGCAGGCGCGGAAGCTGCGCCGGGATGCTGGCCAGCTCGCAGTAGACGCTGCACTCGCGGAACAGCAGTTCCGGGTGGGTCTCCTGGAAGTAGCTCCCGCCGATCTCCTCCCGCGGGATGTGCGCGGCGATCGCCACGACCGGCACCCGACTGCGGTTCGCGTCGTACAGCCCGTTGATCAGGTGCAGGTTGCCCGGGCCGCAACTGCCCGCGCACACCGCGAGCTCCCCGGTCAGCGCCGCCTCCCCGGCCGCCGCGAACCCGGCCGCCTCCTCGTGCCGGACGAGCTGCCAGGAGATCGCGCCGTCGCGGCGCAGGGCGTCGGTGAACCCGTTCAGCGAGTCGCCAGGGATCCCGTACACCCGCCGCACTCCGGACACCCTCAGCGTCGTCACCATCACGTCGGCCACCGTGGTCGCCATCGGCTGCTCCTTGCCACGAACCGGCCATGCGGGCGGGAAGGCGCCAGTCAGGGCGGTCACGCCCCAAGCCGGTTGGACCGTCATCCGCCGACGTCAGTCAGCCATGCCGCCGATGTCGGCCGACCGGGCCCGGAGCCCTGACAGGGGTGTCGCGTGCGCGGCCTCGCGGAAGCGAGGTCCGGGCTCCTGTTCGGCGGCGCCGCCATCATTCTGCGGGGGTCCAGTCGATTGTGCTGGCCCAGCTCTCCGCTCGGGTGATGATCTCGGTGACGAGCGGGCCCTTGGCATCCGCGCTGTCATGATCCCCGCCGTGGGCAGCGCCGCTCACCGCCGTCCCGCGGCGACGGCGCGATCGCGACGCGGTCCGGATGGCTCATTCGCGCCTCGACGGGTCCGGGTCGAGAAGCTCACGGATCAGGGCGTCAGCCACCCATTCCTCGAACGCGTCGGGCGCCCAGCCGGACTCGACGACCAGCTCGCCGTAGACGCCGGGGGCGGCGAGCGCGCGGTAGATCGCCTGGGCCTGGGGGACGGGGACGCGCAGCGCGCCGTCGAGCGAGGCGACGATCATGTCCATCACCTGGTTGCGGCCGGCCAGCTTGGCCTGCAGGAGCGCCCTGGTCTCGGCGTCCTCGTCCGAGGCGGCCGCGAAGAGGGTCACCACGTCGAAGCCGGCCTCGTACAGCGTCCGCAGCCAGTGGGCGGCGGCGCGCAGACGCGACCTGGGGTCGGGCTCGGCGACCGCCGCCTGGGCGAGCTCACGGGCGCGGGCCTCTTCCAGCCATCGTTCGCAGATCGCCGACAGGATCTCCCGCTTCGCACCGAAGGCCGAGTAGACGGTCCGGGCCGCGACGCCGGCCTCGGCGGCGATCGCGTCCATGCTCGTCGCCCGGTAGCCCCGAGCCGCGAACAGGCGGCGGGCCGCCTCGGCGATCCGCTCGCGGGTCTGCTGGGCCTGAAGTTGTCGGTAGCTGGACGTGTTGACAGGCGGAGCCACGTGGGTACAGTAGCACTGCTTTCGATGCAGTAGTACTGCATCGACGGCAGAGACAGCGCAGTGAAAGCAGTTCAACTGCATCAGACGAGAGCCCGCGCACCCGGTACCGATCATGAAAGGAAGCAGGCTGTGGAAACCGAAGCGAACAAGCGCACCGTCCGCCGCGTCTTCGAGGAGGCCTTCACTCAGGGCAACCTCGACGCCGTCGACGCGTGCCTGGCCCCCGACGCCGTCGACCGTCATCCCTTCGCCGAGGACGAACCCGACTTCCGCGCGCACCTCAAGGGCACCATCCGCATGCTGCGCGCGGCCCTGCCCGACCTGGAGACCACGGTCGAGGATCTGATCGCCGAGGGCGACCGGGTCGCCGCCCGGGTCCACCTGACTGGCACCCACACCGGTGGGCCCCTGTTCGGGGCCGAGGCCACCGGTGGCCGGGTCGCGGTCGAGCAGTTCCACATCGTCCAGTGCGACGACCAGGCCCGTGGTGTCCGGCACTGGGCCTACGTCGGCATCGACCAGCTCCAGCGTCAGATCGCCGCGACGCCCGGGCGCTGAGGCCACCACCCTTCACATCCGGCGGCGGCCCTGCCCGGGGCCGTCGCCGGGAGGAGCCCATCATGACCAGGCCCACCAGCGCCGATACCCCGTCATCCGTCTCCTCGACCGACGCCGCGACCGTCGACCGGCTGGTCCGGGAGCAGTTCGCCGTCATCGAGACCGGAGACCTCCGCCTCGCCGACACCAACGTCACGCCGARCTTCGTCAACCACCATGACCATGTTCAGGACGTCGACTTCTCACGATGCCGGGTGTCGTCTGCACGCCCCACATCGGCTACGTCACCAGGGACGAATGGGAGCTGCAGTTCGCCGACGTCTTCGACCAGATCAACGCCTACGCCGCCGGCACGCCGATCAACGTCGTCAATCCCGAAGCCCTCCGGTCCGCCCGTCACGACGAGCGTCCTTGTACACCCATGGACACGACGTTCTTTCGCCGTCGCCAAGGGCACCAGATCGATGATCTATATCACCCTATGAATCCAGTTGGGTACCACTCGCTAATCAGGGGTACGACCGCCCCAGGCGGCCGGACCGTCGGTGCCCTTGTCCGCATCGAATCGGGGCCGGCGGGAGGGGGACTGGCTGCGGATGGGCAACGGCGCAACGACATCAGCCGATCCGCGGACGGGTCCGGATGCGCGCCGGTTCGCCGTCGGGCTCGCCGGGTTCGCGGTGGCCGTGACGGTCTGCGCGCTGGTGTTGCCCGCCGGCGAGGCATTGACGGCCGTCCGCGTGGCCAACGCCACGGCCGTCGTCGTCAGTACCGGCGTCTGCGCCTGGGCGGCGAGCCGTCATCACGGGATCGAGCGGTGGTGGCGCGCGCTGATGTGCGTGATGCTCCTGATCGGGGCGGTGATGACCGTGCCGTACCTGTTTCTCGTGGCGGAACAGGGGCAGGCGATCCCCAAATACAACGCCATCGCCCTGCTCATCTTGCTTCTGCCCCCCGCCTCCGGGCTGGCCGGGCTGATGCTCTACCCGTCCGAGCCGTTCGACGTCACCATTCGGGGTCCGACCGGACGCCATGACCGCTACTGGCTCCTGGTGATCGTCCTGGACAGCCTCATCGTGACCGGCGCGCTCGCGCTCCTGGCCTGGATCGTCATCCTCCAGGGCGTCGTCCGTCCCGGTATCCGGTCCCCGACGGTGCTGTATTCCTTTGGGCTGACGGCGGTCTCGCTGGTGCAGGTGCTCGCCGTGATTCTCGTCCTGGCATTCCGCCGGCTCCGGCGCCCGAGTGGCCTCGTCGTGCTCGGCCTCGGGCAGCTCGCGTGCGTCTTCTCGCTGTTGGTCCAGCTCGACGTCCAGGTCCGCGGGGCGACGGACTACACGCACCTGTTCGATCTCGGCTACGTCGTGGGGCCGCCGATGATCGCGTTGGCCACCCTGTTGCCGACAACGGCGTCGGCATCGGCCCTCGGACCGGGGGACGCCGACCGGCCCGAGGCGCCCGCCCGTAGTCCACGGCGCCGCTGGTGGCAGGCCGCGTTGCCCTACCTGCCGCTCCTGACCGCCAGCGGATTCGCCCTGGCCACGATCTCGCAGCAACGCGGGCTGACCGTGGAGATGTGGGGACTGCTCTTGCTGCTGTTCCTCACCCTCGCCCGCCAGGTGGTCACCCTGGCGGACAACCTCCGGCTGGTTGACCGGGTCGAGGAGGACCAGATCGCCCTGCGCCACCTGGCCTTCCACGACCCGCTGACCGGGCTGGCCAACCGTGCGCTGTTCACCGACCGGCTCGCGCACGCCCTGAACCGGCAGGCCCGGGCTCCCGGCCGCCTCGCCGTGCTCTTCTGCGACCTCGACGGCTTCAAGCACGTCAACGACACGCTCGGGCACGCCGCGGGCGACGAGCTGCTGCGGCTGACGGCCCGTCGTCTGCGCGCCGCCGTGCGCGCCGCCGACACCGTCGCCCGCTTCGGCGGCGACGAGTTCGCGATCCTGCTCGAGGCCGACGACCCGGCAGAGGCGGCCCGGCGGCTCACCGACGCCGTCAGGGAACCGTTCCTGCTCGCCGACACCTACTACGTCGTGCGGGCCAGCACGGGAATGGCCGTGGTCGAGCCCGCCGCCGAGCCGGTCACCGCCGAGACGCTGCTGCATCACGCCGACCTGGCGATGTACACGGCCAAGGCCAAGGGCGACGGTGGCCTGACCCTGTACACCCCGCGGCTCGCCTCGCCGGACACCCTGTCCGCGCTGCACACGGCACTGGGGGCGGCGATCCGCGGCGACCCAGCCGGCGGACGTCTCGAGGTGGACTACCGGCCGATCGTCGAGCTCATCAGCCGGACCTCGGTGGCGCACGAGGCCCGGCTGACCTGGCACCATCCCACCCTCGGCACGGTGCCAGCCGACCGGATGCTGACCGCCGCCGCCTCGGCCGGCCTCGCGCCCGCCCTCGACGATCTGCTGCTCCAGACTGCCTGCGCTCACGCCGCCGACCACCAGGACGCGGCGGGCGGACCACTGCCTGTCCACATCCCGCTGTCCACGGCCCAGCTGACCGGCCGGGACATCACCCGGCAGATCCTGGCCGCGATGGACACCACCGGTGTACGGCCGCAGACGCTGGTGCTCGAGCTCGTGGGCACCTCCCGCACGCCCGATCTGCATGCCACGGCGCGCTCTCTCGGGCGCCTGCACGACCTCGGAGTGCGGATCTCGCTGGCCAGGGTGGGCACCACCGACACCGCCCCGGACGCGCTGCGCATCCTTCCCGTCGACATGATCGTCCTGCACGAGTCACTCATCGCGGCGCTCACCGGGACGCGGCACGAGCCGGCCACGGCCGCGCTCTCGCACGGCTACCTGACCGCGGCGCTCCGACTCGGGCTGACCGTGATCGCCGATGGTGTCGCCGACGAGTCCACCGCCGCCCGCGTCCACGGCATCGGCTGCCGCCAGGCAGCCGGCCGGCTCTTCGGCGACTGGCACCCCGAGCGGTCCGGTGGCCTGGCCGCGATCCGCCCCCGTCGTCAGTCACCGATCGAGCGGCTGTAGCACCCATCCCTCTACCCCCGGGGTATATACGCAGGGTATACGCTCAGGTTATATTGCTCGCATGAGCGTCCCCCTGACCCTCCTCGGCCTGCTCGAGCGCGAGCCCAGCCACGGCTACGACCTCAAGCGCGACTACGACACCTTCTTCAACCGCGGCAAGCCCCTGCCGTTCGGGCAGGTCTACGCCACACTCAGCCGCCTCACCCGCGACGGCAAGATCGTGATCGGCGACGTCGAGCCGGGCGTCGGGCCGGACCGCAAGCGCTATGTCATCACCGACCTCGGCGCGACCGAGGTCGACACCTGGCTGACCGAACCGGTGGAGCCCGAGCCCAACCTGCAGACGGTGCTGTTCAGCAAGGTCGTGCTGGCGCTGATGCTGGGCCGCCCCGCCGAGGAGTACCTCGACACCCAGCGCGCCGCGCACCTGCGGCGGATGCAGGAGCTCACCACGGTCAAGCGCGGCGGCGACCTCGTCGACGCCCTGCTCGCCGACCACGGGCTGTTCCATCTCGAGGCCGACCTGCACTGGATCGACACGACGGCCGTCCGGCTGGACGCCCTGCGTACCGTGGTGACGGCATGACGGCCGGTGGGGGCGTGACAGCCATCGAGGCGCGCGACGTCGTCCTGTCGTTCGGCGAGACCCCGGCGCTGCGCGGCGCGAGCCTCGCCGTGGATGAGGGCGAGATCGTCGCCATCATGGGCCCGAGCGGCTCCGGCAAGTCCACCCTGCTGCACTGCCTGGCCGGGATCCTCGTGCCGAGCGCCGGCGAGATCCACTTCGGGGGCGACCGCGTCGACCAGCTGGGCGAGAACGAGCGCAGCGTCCTTCGCCGGGACCGGTTCGGGTTCGTCTTCCAGTTCGGGCAGCTCGTGCCGGAGCTGACCGCCCAGGAGAACGTCGCGCTCCCGTTGCTTCTCGGCGGCATCCGGCGGGGGGCGGCGATGGCCGCGGCCCTGCCCTGGTTCGAGCGGCTCGGCCTTGCCGGACTGGAGCGGCGCCGGTCGGGTGAGCTCTCCGGTGGTCAGGCGCAGCGGGTGGCGCTCGCCCGCGGCCTCGTCGCCCGGCCGAGCGTTTTGTTCGCCGACGAGCCGACCGGAGCGCTCGATTCCATCACCGGCGAGCAGGTCATGAACCTGCTCGTCGACTCGGCCCACGAGCAGCACACCACCGTCGTGCTCGTCACCCACGAGGCCCGGGTCGCCGCGTACGCCGACCGGCAGGTCATCGTGCGCGATGGCAGGGTGAACGCGCTGGTGCACTCGTGATCCGGTTCGCGGTGCGGCTGTCGGTGGCCGGCGGGCGGGAGGCCCTCGTCCGGCTGGTCATCATCGCGGGCGCGGTGGCGCTCGGCGTCGCCATGCTGCTCGCGCCTGTCGCGGGCCTGAACGCGGTGGGCGCGCAGAACCAGCGGTACGCCTGGCTCAACACCGCTGCCGGCCCGGCGGCCCGCGGCGGCGACGGGATGCTGTGGCTGATCCGCGGCGACTACTACCACGGTCGCACGATCGGTCGGGTCGAGGTCGCCGCGCTGGGATCGGACGCGCCGGTACCGCCGGGCATCCCCCGGCTGCCGGGCCCCGGTGAGTACTACGTCTCCCCCGCGCTGGGCGAGCTGCTACGAGCCACGCCCGCGGCGGAACTCGCCGACCGCTTCCCCGGCCGCGGGGTCGGCACCATCGGCAGGTCGGCGCTGCCCTCCCCCGACTCGCTGCTCATCGTCCTCGGCCGCCCACCCGCGGACCTCAGGGCGCTGGGGGCGACCCGGGTCACGCAGATCATGACCACCACGCCGAGCGCCTGCCGCGACTGTTACATCGGGTTCAACGCCGACATCATGGCGGTCACCCTCTCCGTCGTCGCCGTGTCGCTGCTGTTCCCGGTGCTCATCTTCATCGGCACCGCGACGCGGCTGGCCGCAGCCCGCCGCGAGCAGCGCTTCGCGGCGATGCGGCTGGTGGGCGCGACGCCGAGGCAGATCTCGCTGCTGTCGGCGGTGGAGTCGACGCTCGCGGCCGCCGTCGGCACCGCCGTCGGGTTCGGCCTGTTCCTCGCGATCCGGCCAGGGCTGGCCGGGATAGCGTTCACCGGCGAGCGGTTCTTCCCCGCGGACCTGTCGCTCACAGCCCTGGATGTGCTGCTGGTCGCCCTCGGGGTACCGGCCAGTGCTGTCGTGGCGGCCGGGCTGGCGCTACGCCGGGTCCGGATCTCGCCGCTCGGCGTGACGAGGCGGGTCACGCCCCGCTCGCCGCGTGCCTGGCGGGTGTTTCCGCTCGCCGCCGGGCTCACGGAGCTGGCCTTCTTCATCGGTCGGCGGCCCGACGCGACGAGCGGCCAGCTCATCGCGTACTTCACCGGCTTCGTACTGATCCTGATCGGGCTGCTGCTGGCCGGGCCGTGGCTCACGATGCTGGCCGCCCGCCTGCTGGCCGGCCGGGCGAGCCGGCCGGCCGCGCTCATCGCGGGACGGCGCCTCGCCGACGACCCGCGGGCCGGCTTCCGGTCGGTCAGCGGCCTGATCGTCGCGCTGTTCGTGACCAGTGCGGCGACCGGGGCCATCACGACGTTCGTCGCCAACCGCGGCGCGCCCCGCACCGACTCCGTGGCGACGACGAGCGTGCGTAAGATCTTCTGGCCCGAGGATGGCCCGGCGCCGACGGCGGCCCAGCTCCCCGCCGGGCTCGGGGCGATCCCCGGCGTCCGCAATGTCACGTTGGTCCACCGGGACACCGACCCGGAGAAGTGGCGACCAGTGATCACGTGCGCCGAGCTGGACCGTCTGGCGGTCTACGGCCGCTGCCCGCCCGGCGCCCAGGTCGCCACCGTCGCCCCCGGCCTCGTCGGCTCGGCCAGCGCGGGAATCGACGCCATCGAGGCGGTCGACGTCACGCCCGCCGAGGTCACGCGGATGCCCATCCTGTCCGTGGTCGTCGACACCACCGACCAGGCGGCGTTCGAGCGCGCCAGGACCATGCTGGAGAACGCGTTCCCCCAGGGACAGCTGCCGGCGAGCGAGGGCGAGTGGGAGGCCGACGGCGCGCGGCCGCTGGTGCGGTTCCAGCAGCTGGCGAACGTGGTCATCCTGTGCAGCCTGCCGATCGCGGGCTGCGGGCTGGCGGTCAGCGTGGCCGGCGGGCTCAGCGACCGCAGGCGACCGTTCAGCCTGCTGCGGCTGACCGGGGTGCAGCTCGCGACGCTGCGCCGGGTGGTCGCGATCGAGAGCGTGGTACCGCTGCTGGTCACCGCCGCCGTGGCGATCGGCATGGGGTTCCTCGCCGCGCAGCTGTTCCTGCGCGCGCAGCTCGACTACACGCTGGTCGCGCCGGGCTGGGTGTACTACGCCGTCGTCGCCGGTGGGCTCGCGCTCTCGCTGGCGGTCATCGCCTCGACGCTGCCACTGCTGCGGCGGATCACCGGCCCGGAGACGGCACGCAACGACTAGCCGGACAGGCCTTGGCCCGGCTGTCCGGTCCGATGGCCACCCGGTCCGCCGGGTGGCCATCATGGTGCCCGTGGTGGACGGTGTGACGGCGGCGGCCGTGGAGTCGGAGATGACCAGCGAGCAGGTCGGCCGCTGGCTGGCGGTTGCCGGCACGATCGCCGGGATGGTGCCGCCGGGCGCGGTTCGGGTTCTCGTCGACGGCTCCGGGGCCGGGGCCATGCCCGCCCTGCTCGCGGACCGGCTGGCGGACCGGCTGGCGGACCGGCTGCGCGCGGACGGTCGCCCCTGCCGCCGGCTGGCGGGCGCGCCGCCGGCGGCGGCGAACGGTGGCACGACGGGCGGCGAGGACGACGCCGACCTGGTGGTGCTCGCGGACGGTCCGCGCTGGCGCGCCGAGCCGGCCGGCGGCGAGTGGGATGTCGTCGTCTGGTTGCGATCCCGCTCGGCGCGGCGCGACGACCGCGACGACGAGCGTCGCCCGGACGTCGTCGTCGACGTGGACGACCCGGCGTGGCCGGTGATCAGGCGCGTCGCGTCCCGGCTGGCCGGCGACGGGAGCTGGCATGTCAGCGAGAGCCAGGCGTTCTTCGGCGTCCGCGCGGCCACGTGGGACACGAAGTTCKGGGACGACCTGCCCGCGTACGCCGCCGCCGTCGGCGAGATCGGGCTGCGCCCCGGCGCGGTCGTGCTCGACGCGGGCTGCGGGACCGGGCGCGCCCTGCCCGCGCTGCGCGACGCGGTCGGACCGGCCGGCACGGTGATCGGCCTGGACCTGACCCCGGAGATGCTCGTCGCCGCGCGGCATGCGGGCCGAGACGCCGACGTGGCGCTGGTGCTCGCCGATGCCCGCCGCCTGCCCATCCCCACCGGCACCGTCGACGCGGTCTTCGCCGCCGGCCTCGTGCACCATCTGCCGGACGTGCCCGGCGGCCTCGCCGAGCTCGCGCGGGTCAGCCGCCCCGGCGGACGGCTTGCGATCTTCCATCCCTCGGGCCGCGCCGCCCTGGCGGCCCGCCACGGCCGCGCCCTGCGCCCGGACGAGCCGCTCGCCGTCACCCGCCTCGAGCCACGGCTTGCCGCCACCGGCTGGCGCCTGGACAGCTATGACGACCCGCCGCACCGCTTCCTCGTTCTCGCCACCCGCGAGTAGGACTGGTCACCGCGAGCGGCGACGAACGCCTGTCCGGATCCCTCAGACCGGATCCTGGACCGGCAGCGGCAGTGGCCGGGGCGGGACGGGGCTGGACACGACGATGGAGCTGATCGTCTGCCCATATGCCAGGAACCGGTCGAGGACGGATTCAAGGCCCGCCACGGTCGGGGCGTGGACCTTGAGCAGGAAGCAGTCCTCGCCGGTGATGCGGTGGCACTCGCTGACCTGATCGGTCGTCCGGGCGAGGGCGGCGAGTTTCTCCAGCCGCCCGGGTATGGGACGGACTCGGACGAACGCGGCGACCGGTAGGCCGACGGCCGCGGGGTCGACGTCCATGCGGAATCCGGTGATCACGCCGTTGCGCCGCATGCGCTGCACGCGCTCGGTCACCGCCGGGGACGACATGCCGACCCGACGGGCCAGCTCCGACATCGCGATCCGGGGATCGGCGTGCAGCTCGGCGAGCAGGCGCGCGTTGACGTCGTCGATCCGCTCGTCGTCATATCGACGGTCAGCCACCTAGATCACCTACATTCCGAAGGAAGTTCCCGAGCAGGGCCTTCGATCACCCATGGAGTAGCTGGCTCCAGGCTTTGAGAATAGATCCGTGGCAGCGTGCGGCGGGGTGACGGCGACGATCCACGGCCCCAGCCGGGTCGGACGCACGGTCGGGGCACTGCCACCCGCGTCGTTCTTCGGGGTCAGCGCGGTCTTTCACTACCTGGGCCCGTCACTGGCTGTGCTGCTGTTCGCCCGGGTCGACGCCCTGGGTGTGGCCTGGCTGCGCATCGCCTCGGCCGCGGTCGTCTTCGCCGTCTGGCGGCGGCCCTGGCGGGCTCTGCGCCGGTTGCGCGGGCGGGACCGGTGGGTGCTTGTCGGTCTCGGCGGCGTGCTGGCCGGCATGAACTCGCTGTTCTACCTGGCCGTCGACCGCCTTCCGCTGTCGACGGTGGGGGCTGTCGAGTTTCTCGGCGTCGTCGCGTTGGCCGCCGCCGGCGCCCGGACCCGGCGCAACGTCCTCGCGCTCGCGCTGGCGATCGCCGGGGTGCTCGTCCTCACCGATGTCCGGCTGGCCGGACAGCCGCTCGGGTTCGTGTTCGCGTTCGCCAACTGCGCCGGGTTCATGCTCTATGTGATGCTCGGTCACCGCGTCGCCACCGCGAGCGCCGCGGCCGCCGACGACCACGCTCCCGAGCCGATGGGCGGCATCGACCAGCTCGGCGCGGCGATGCTGGTCGCGGCGTTCGCCGCGACGCCCGCCGGCATCGCCGCCGCCGCGCCCGCCTTCACCCATCCGGTCTGGCTTGTCTGGGGCATCGGCGTCGGCGTCTGCAGCTCGGTCATCCCCTACGTGGCCGACCAGCTGGCGATGGCCCGACTCCCCCGGGCCACGTTCGCGCTCATGCTCGCGCTGCTGCCCGCCGCCGCCGCGGTGATCGGCCTGGCTGTCCTCGGCCAGGTGCCGACCTGGCGCGACCTGGCTGGCATCGCCCTCGTCATCACCGGCGTCGCCGCTCACCAGCCCGCGGGCCGGCCGGTGGCGGCGTCCCACGAGCCCTCTCGGCGGGTTCCGCGAGACCACCGGCACGGGCGAGGGCGGGCGGGCCAGGGCGAGAATGGGGCGGTGAGCGCTGACGAGCCGGCGGAGGTCCGTCTCGAGCGGGTGGGAGCCGAAGTGACGCTGCCATTGCGGCAGCGGGTGCTGCGGCCACACCAGACGGTCCGTGACGTGGCGTTCCCGGGTGACGACGAGCCGGACAGCGCCCATGTGGTCGCCGTCCTGGCGGACGGGACCGTCGTCGGGACCGTGTCGGTGCTGCGGGAGGCGGCGCCCTGGGGGGCGGCTGGCTGGCGCCTGCGGGGCATGGCGACCGACGAGGCGATGCGCGGCCGCGGGATCGGGGCCAGGCTGTTCGCGGCCGTGGTCGGCCACGTCCGCGACCAGGGCGGCGGGCTGCTGTGGTGCAACGCCCGTGTGCGCGCCGTCCCCTTCTACGAACGGGAAGGGCTGCGCACGCGGGGTGAGGTGCGGGAGGAGCCGGGCATCGGCCCGCACGTCGTCATGTGGCGGGACGTCTGACCTCCCCCAGCGCGGTCCGCATGGTCGCGCGGGCGGCGAACCGGCCGGCGCCCAGGGTGAGCAGGACGACGACGACGGCGACCAGTGGCGCGATCCACAGCTGGGCGTCCGGGACGACGCCCTCGTGGCGGGCGACCGAGAAGGGGATCACGGTCGCCAGCGAGCCCAGGGCGCCGAGCACCAGGCCCACGACGGCGACGACGGCCGCCTCCGCGACCACGGACCGCCTGACCTGCGTCGGGGTGGCGCCCATGAGCCACAGGCGGCGCAGCTCGGCCCGGCGGTCGGCGACGCCGGCGGCGAACGCGTTGACGACCATGATGGCCGCGAACAGGGACGCCATCCCGACGACGACGTTGTTCAACAGGTTGATCGTGTCGGAGTCCTCGGTCCCGCCGGGCAGGGTACGGGTGTCGATGCTGACCAGCATGAGCGTGCCGATCGCCGCCGACGTCAGCACGATCACCGGGGCGAGCACGGCCGCGAGCCGGTGCGCCCGCCGCCGGGCGTTGTACGCCGCGAGGTAGCCGGCGCCCCGGCCGCGGAGGCCCGTGACCACCCCCGCGAGCGGGGCCGACAGCCAGCGCAGCAGCAGCGGCGCGAGCAGGGCCAGGCCGAGGCCGACCAGGATCGAGCAGCTCCCGCTCGTCTGCATCGCCGCGTACGGGTCGTCGGAGTTCGCCGTCACGGTGATCGTCACGACGCCCCCGCCGATGCCGTAGGCGATCAGGAGCAGCGCCCCCACCACCCGGTACCAGCGCATCCGGCCGGTCTCCGCGTCGCTGTCGCGCAGCGTCACGCCGGCGGGCGCGCGGGT
The DNA here is from genome assembly GCF_001854645.1 of Pseudofrankia sp. EUN1h. Taxonomy (NCBI): domain Bacteria; kingdom Bacillati; phylum Actinomycetota; class Actinomycetes; order Frankiales; family Frankiaceae; genus Pseudofrankia; species Pseudofrankia sp. EUN1h. Next base: position 256,530 of record NZ_MBLN01000058.1, read on the forward strand.
CGCCCGCCGGGCCGCGACCGCCGCCGCCGCGACGCTGGTGAGCACGACCAGACCGGCCGCGGCGCCAAGGGACGCGGGCCCCGCCGCGTACCCGACGGAGGCCGAGACGAGGTGGCCGCGCAGCAGGTCGAGCAGCAGCCAGCCGGTGCCGGCGGCGAGCATCGCGCCGACGAGCGCGCCGCAGGCGGCGACGGCCAGCGCCTCCCGGCGAATCAGCCGGCGGGCCTGGCGCGGGGTCGCGCCGAGGGTGCGCAGCAGCCCGATCTCGCCGGCCCGCCGCGCCGCGGTGAGGCCGACCGTCGAGGCGACGGAGAAGAGCACGATCAGCGTGCCCCAGCCGCCGACGACGGCACCCATGATGATCAGAGTCTCCCGGTCGGCGTCCCGGTCCGGCGCGGTGGGGCCGAGCGCGAGCGCGGTCTCGACCAGGGTGGCGAACGAGCCGATCAGCGCGGTGCCGAGCAGGACCGCGAGGAAGGTCGCGACCTGCGCGGTCATCCGGTGCCGCAGCGACCGGAGCGCGAGACCCGTCAGCCCGCTCATCGCCGCGCCACCCGCTCGTCGAGGTGGGCGGCGTGGGCGGCGACGACGTCCGCGGTGGGCGCCTCGATCCGACCGGCGACGCGGCCGTCGACGAGGAACACCACCGCGTCGGCGTAGGCCGCGGCCACCGGGTCGTGGGTGACCATGACGACCGTCTGGCGGAACTCGTCGACGCACGCCCGCAGGAGCGCGAGCACGTCCCGGGCGGTCGCCGAGTCGAGCGCGCCGGTTGGCTCGTCGGCGAGGACGACCGCCGGGTCGGTGACCAGGGCGCGGGCGATCGCGACCCGCTGCCGCTGCCCGCCCGACAGCCGCCCGGGCAGGTGGTGGGCGCGGTCCGCGAGCCCGACCAGGTCGAGCAGGCCGCGCACCCGGGCCCGGTCGGGCCGCCGCCCGGCGAGCCGCGGCGGCAGGCCGACGTTCTGCTCGGCCGTCAGGTAGGGCATCAGCTGGAAGTCCTGGAAGACGAAGCCGATGCGCTCCCGGCGCAGCCGGGAGCGGCGGTCCTCGTCCCAGTCGGTGACGTCCGTCCCGGCCACCAGCACCCGGCCGCCGGTCGGCCGGTCGATCCCGGCGGCGCAGGACAGGAAGGTGGACTTGCCGGAGCCGGAGGGGCCCATCACGGCCGTGAAGGTGCCGCGGGGGAAGGCGAGGTCGACGCCGTCGAGGGCGTGCACGGTTCCCGCGCCCGCGCCGAAGGTCCGGGTCAGGCCCTGTGCCTCCAGCGCTGAGGCGACTGGCGGGGCTGTCATGAGATCACTCCAGGCGAGTAGGCCGTTCGTGGCGGGTAGCGACACTCACGCTAGAAACGGGTCCGCCCGCGCACGAGGGGCCTGAACCGCCGCCGTGGGTGGGCCTAGCCCCACCGTCCGCGCGGGCGGCCGACGACGTGCCGTCGCGGATCCGCGTCCGCACCTGGCGAGGGCCGCCGACGGCCACAAGGCAGACGAGATCGGCTACGGCATGACATGCATGAGGGCGTCCGACCCCGGCGGGCAGAGGCGGGCGCCCCCGGTCGACCGGACCCACCAGATCATCACTGAATGAATTCGGTTGATTGCGGTAAGCTACCGGTGGGATGCAGTGATGTCTGGACTCCGCGGCGTCGACGCCGCAGACAGGCTGTGGCGTCCGACCGGTCTGGGCCGCGCGCCACGGTTGTTCCGGTATGCCGTCGTCGCCTCCGTAGCGCTCCTCGGGCTCGATGTCGCCCTCGCGGCGCTGCTGGAGCTGCACACCGCCCGAGTCGCCACGGACCTCGTCAACGCCACCCTCCAGCTCGCCGCCGCGATCGCCTGCTTCTGGTCCGCCCGGCGGGTGCATGGCGCGGAGCGCCGCTGGCGGGTGCTCATCGCCATCACCGCCGCGGGCGGGATGTTGGCGAGCCTGTCGGTGATGCCGGCGCTCCTGGCCGGCCGCATGCCCCACCAGGGCGGCATCTCMGCCGGGTACGCCGCCTTCCTCGTCCTCTACGTCCTGGCCCTGGCCGGTCTGCTGTCCCTGCCCACCGACCGGGTCGGTGAGCACGGCGGCGATCTGGGCCGGCGGCGGCACAGCGCCTACCGCTGGTACACGATCACCCTGCTGGACTGCATGCTGATCGTCGGCTCGATCGTCCTGCTGCAGTGGGGGATGACGCTCGCCACGCTCGTCCAGGCAGGCCACCACACCGAGACGTTCGAGCTCGCCCTGATCCACCAGGTAGCCGGTCTGATCCTCGCCGCCGCGGTTGTGCTGATCGCCACCTTCCGCCGGCCGCGCGCCCCGGTGGTACTGGCCCTGCTCGGCACCGGCCTGCTGGCCTACGCCGTCACCACCAATCTCATGCCCTACGTAGCGGCGGTGCATGGGCTGGAGCTGCCGCCCTGGGGCATGGTCGGGTTCGCCCTCGCCTATCTGCTGATCTTCCTCGCCGCGCTCGCCCCCGTTCCGCGCCCCACGCACCCGGACGGCCCCGCTCCACCCGGCCCGCGGGCGATGTGGGCACACGCCGTGCTGCCCTACGCGACGCTCGTGGCCGCGGGCCTCCTGGTCGTCGACAAGCGGCTCGCCGGGGTCCGGCTCGACCTGTTCGAGACCTACGGCATGATCGCGCTGGTGGTGGTGGCCCTGATCCGACAGATGGTCACCGTCGCCGAGAACACCCGGCTGCTCACCGAGACCCAGGAACAGCAGGAGCAACTGCACCACCAGGCATTCCACGACCCCCTGACCGGCCTGGCGAACCGGGCGCTGTTCACCCGACGTCTACAGCGGGTCCTCGCCTGCGCCCCCGATGGCGACGGCACCAGGATCACCGCCGATTACGCCCCCGACACACGAGTGTCCCTTCTGTTCCTGGACCTCGACGGCTTCAAGCGGGTGAACGACACGTTCGGCCATGCCGCCGGCGACGAGCTCCTCAAGATCATCGCCGACCGGCTGCTGACGGAGACCCGCGCGGTCGACACCGCCGCCCGTCTTGGCGGCGACGAGTTCGCCGTCATCCTCGACGGCGGCGGCCCTGACGACCCCCGCCACGTCGGCGAGCGGCTCGCCGTCGCCATCCAGGCGCCCTGCCTGCTGGTCGGACAGCACTACACCCCTAGCGCCAGCCTGGGCATGGTCATCCTCGACAGCGTCGCGTCCCGGCCCACCAGCCCCGACGTCCTGCTCCGCCAAGCCGACCTGGCCATGTATACGGCCAAACGGGGACGAACGGGGACGGTCGTCGTCTACCACCCCGCCCTCGCCGAGAGCGCCAGCTGAGTCCTGGGACCGGCGGGGCGGCCCCGCCGACCTCGCCGGCCGGCATGGGCGCCCGGAGTAGCCGCGCGCTCAGGGGCTGTCGGGCACACTGTCAGCCCGGCTGGCCGCCGGGCGGCTGACCGCCGGGCATGCCAGCCGTCTGACCGTTGCCCGAACTGGTGGTGGTGTCGACACCGACGGCGAGGGTGACGGTGTAGCCGGCGGTGGTGGAGCCGGTCACGGTGGCGAGTTGCTGGGCGCCGCCGTCGTCCCCGAACACGTTGTCGCTGGTGAGGCTGACCTTGGAGAGGTTCGCCACGGACGCCTCGTAGCCAGACTGCGCGTAGACCTGGTCGCAGATGTCCTTGGGCAGCGCGACTTGGGACGTGGCGATGGCCTTGCTGGCGTCGGTGATGCTGGCCTGGTCGGGGTAGACCTCGAAGTGGATGTGCGGCCACCGTCCGCTGTAGCACGCCGGGAAGATGCTGGTGAAACGCACCTTGCCGCCCGTGTCGGCGACCTGGACGCCGCGCAGGTAGTTCTGGTCGGTGACGCCCTGCGAGTACATCGAGTAACGGCCCTCCCGGTCGCAGTGCCACACGTAGACGGCCACACCGGTGAATGCGCCACCACCTGCGAGGTCGGCGATCGTCAGTTCCAAGGTCATGGGGACGCCCTTGGCGGTATCCGTAGCCGTCCCGAAGCTGGACCGGATGTCGCTACGCACGACGCCGCTCTGCTGGAGCACGTCGGGACCGTTGGAACCGTCGCCGGGGTACGGACCCGCCGTCTCCTCCGGGATCTCCCCCGACGCGCCGCTCGTTGACGTGGACGCCGTCGCACCGGCGGTCGTGGACCCGGCCGTCGCGGCACCGGCGGTCACGCCCRCCGACGTGCCGGAGCCTGACCCGCACGCCGCCAGGCCCGCCGTCGCCGCGCCGAGCCCCACCATGGTCAGAAGCCGCCGCCGGCTCAGCAGGGTGCCAAGGTCGAACGCGAGTCCCTGGTCGACGACATCCTCCGCCGGCCGGGCGAGCGGACGTCCCTCATAGGACGAGATCCCATCGGTCCGCTGTTTCCTGGTCACGCGCGTCCTCCTGTGACGATCGGATGGTTCCGCGCTTCACAGCATCACAGGATCAACTTTGCCCCGGCTGTGCGCTCGCTGTGCTGCGCCTTTGCAACCTCCCGTCCACCCCCGGCGACGTCCGGGCATCTCGGCACCCGGCAGCGCGGCGTCGAAGCCGCCACCGACGCTGGCACGTCGGCTCGCCGGTCCTCGTCATCGGCCTCGCCGCGGGCGGCGGCCTCGCCGCGGGCGGCGGCCTCGCCGCGGGCGGCGGCCTCGCCGCCCTTCTTACCGCCACGACCCTCGCGACCCGCCGCCGGCGGCGGGTCGCCCGAACCACCAGGCGCGGCGCTCACCGGACCTGACCGTGCCGCTCGCCGCGCCTCCCCGCCGCTCACCGTGCCCCTCGAAACCGCCGTCCGCCGGCTCGTCAACGCTGGTCGCCGCGGGCGGCGGCCTCGAGGGCCGGGGCGACCGCGGTGACGCTGATCGTGTCCCCGTTCGGCACGGCACCGTCGGGCTGGCGCAACAGCCACGCGACGACGGCACCCACCGCTTCGGGAGGCCGCCCGTACTCGGCGACCCAGCGCAGGTCGGGGCGGGCGAGCACCCGCTCGGTGGCGACCGGTCCAGGCTCGACGTTGAAGCACCGAATACCGCGCCCGCCCAGCTCGGCGGCGATCGCGCCGGCCATCCGGTGGAAGCCGCCTTTGCTGCACCCGTAGGTGACCGCCCAACCGCCGGCCGTGCCCGGGCCACTGCGCGGGTCGGTCGTCCCGGCGGCCGAGGTGATGCCGACGACCGTGCCGCCGCCCGCGTCGACCATCGCCCGGACCACCCGCTGGGTGAGCAGCAGCTGCGCGGTCAGGTTGGCGTAGATCCGGCGTTCGATCTCGGTCCGGCTCACGTCGAGAAAGCCGGCGTCGCCGCCCGGCCCGACGTAGATGGCGTTGTTGACGAGCACGTCGAGCCGGCCGAACGCGTCGAGCACGCCCTCCACCGCCGGGGCCAGCTGGTCGGCGTCGAGCAGGTCGAGCCGCACCGGCACGACCCGGGCGCCGAGCGCCGCCRCCTCGGCCGCCGTCGAGTCCAGGCTGCCCGGCAGGCCATGGGGGCGGTCGCCCTCGCGGACGGTGCGCGCCGTGATCGCGACGTCGTAACCGTCGGCGGCGAGGGCAAGTGCGACGGCCCGGCCGATGCCGCGGCTAGCACCGGTGACCAGCGCGGTGGGGCGCCGGCCCCGCTCGCTCCGATCGCCCTGCTCGTCGCGCGGCTGGGTGCCCTGCTGGGCAGCCGGCTTGGCGACCGACTGGGCAGCGGGCTGGGTACCGGCCTGGGTGGCCGTGGACTCGGTGGGCTCGTATGCCGTCATGACTCGGGAAGCTCGGGCGCCCAGGAGACGCCGTTGATGTGGCTGCCGCCGTCGACGAAGAGTGTGTTGCCGGTCAGGTAGCGGGCGTCCTCGCTGGCAAGGAACACGGCGACACCGCCGATGTCGGCCTCCGGGTCGCCGAGGCGTCCCATCGGGTTCATGGCCGCGGCGCCGGCGAGCAGCGCCGGGTCCTGCTGAGCGAGCCGTTCGAAGGCGGCCGACCGCGCCGCCGGGCAGATGACGTTGGCGACCACCCCGTACGGCGCCCATTCCCGGGCGGCCGTCCGGGTGAGGGTGCGCAGCGCCTCCTTGGCGGCGTTGTAGTCGAGCGAGCCGACGTGCGCGTTCACCCCGTTGAGCGAGCAGATGTTGACGACGCGGCCCCACCCCTGCGCCTTCATCAGCGGGAACGCCGCCTGCATCGCCCAGAACGGCCCGTAGAAGCCGACCCGCAGGGCGTGGTCGAGCTGGGCATCGGTCTTGCGTTCGGCCCGGCCGAGTCCGCCGCCGCTCCAGGCGTTGTTGACCAGCACGTCGACCGTGCCGAACTCGTCCTTGGCCGTGTTCACCGCGGCGACCACCTGGGCCCGGTCGCTGACGTCGGTGAGCACGAACCGGACGTCACCGCCGACGTCCGCCTCCAGCTCGGCCGCCGTCGCGCGCCCCAACGGCTCGTTGTACTCGGCGATGACGACCTTGGCTCCCTCGCGCAGGAATCGGCGGGCGATGCCGCGCCCGATCCCCTCCCCCGCGCCGGTCACGATCGCCACCCGTCCCGCCAGACGACCCGTCGGACCTGTCACCGGTACTCCTTCGCCCTGACGTCACGCGGACGGGCGGACCGTACGGGCCGAGACCTGGCGGGGTCAATCGTTTCTGATGACCCGTCAGATCTGGCGACGGGCGCGGCGGGGCTCCGGCCAGCCGAACGTGCGCGAGATCCGGGTCCATACGATCGGCGTTGTCGACGTGACCGACGATCCACCTTCGCCGGATAGGGGCAGTCCGATGCTCTGGCGTCACCTCAAGGCACAGCTGATCGTCCAGTTGTGCGGCGGCCTGGTCGGGCCGATCTTCCTGCTCGTGTACTTCTCGACCGGCCCGGAGAATCGTCATCTGCTCTCGTGGATGCTCGTCGCGGGCCTGCTGATCACGGCGATCGACGTGGTGGTCGCCATGCTGCTGGCTCGCGCCGACACCAGCGCGGTCATGCTCATCGGCCGGGCGGCCTTTCCCGGTCGGGCGGGCTTTGCCGGTCGGGCGGCGTTCCTGGGCCAGGCAGTCACCGGAACCGGCACGCGGGCCGCCGAGCTGGAGCGTGACGGTGTGCTGGCGCTCGCCCGGATCACCGGCATGGCCGAGACCGGCATCAGCGTCAACGACCAGCCGCTGGTCGGGATCCGCCTGCGCGTCGAGGGACCGGGCTTCGCGTTCGACGCCCAGGAACAGGCGGCTGCCGGGGTGACCCGCATGGCCACCCTCAACGCGCGCAAGGTCGTCGTCCTCGTCGACCCGGCCACCCAGGCCGTCGCCATCGACTGGGACCGCAGCGCCCTGGTCAACGGCCAGGTTCTCGCCCGGTTCACCCTCGCCGAGGACGACACGGCCTATGACCTGACCGGCCAGGCCGGCCCGCTGCTGGAGATCCTGCGGATCCTGAAAGCCCACGACATTCCGTTCGACCGGATGGTCGACGCCCGCTCGAACCCGGACCTGCGCGACCAGCTGCGCGCCGTGGTGCGACAGGCCACGGCCCGCGAGGGCACGGCCCGCGAGGGCACCGCGGCCTGGTCCCCGCCGACCACCGACGCCGACGGCGCGCCCACGTTGCTGACCAAGCCGAAGCGGCCCGCGGCCGAGCGTCTGCGCGAGCTCGACGCGCTCCGCGCCACGGGCGCCATCAGCGACACCGAGTACACGACCAAGCGCGACCAGATCATCGCCGAGATCTAGCCGCCTCCGCCTTGCGCCCCTGACCCGCTCGGCGACCCGAGGGCTTCGCCGGGCAGGTCGGCCGAGTTCGCCCACGCCCGGGCGCGATGGCGAAAATCCGCCAGACACACCGGACCGTCGATCGAATGATGAAGGCATGACCACCGCGATCACCACCGCCTACCGCCTCCGGCCGATCGATCCTGACGACGCCGACCGGCTGCGTGCCGAGCACCCGGACGCGCCGGTGTACGCCGTCGACGCCCACCCGGGCTACCCGTGCCGGCAGTGCCTGCGGGACGCGGCCGTGGGCGAGGAGGTGATCCTCGTGTCGCACGATCCGTTCACGGCCGACAGTCCCTACCGCTCGGCGAGCCCGATCTTCCTGCACCGCGCCCCCTGCGAGCCACCTTCGGACCTTCACGCCCTTCCGGCGCAGCTCGCCGGCCGGCAACTGTCCGTCCGCGCCTTCGACGGAGACGCGGTGATGATCGACGCGGCTGTGATCGCTGGCACCGACCTCCCCGGGACGCTCGACCGCTTCTTCGCACTCGAGGCGTGCGACCACGTCCACGTGCACAACGCGAGCCGTGGCTGCTGGGCCACCCGTGTCGACCGCGCTCGCTGACCAGCGAGACCGCCTGCCTTCCGAACCATGAAAAGCGCGCCTTTGTCACCGTTGTCACCGCTGTCACCGCTTGGCGGGCAGCTCGCCACAGCTGGTCGCCGGCTCGCCCCAGACCGGGAATGCCGTCCCGCGGCCAGGTGGTTGCGCAGGCATGACGACGATCGGACTGATCGGAAGCGGGAACATCGGCTCGACCGTGGCCCGGCTGGCGGTCGCGGCCGGCCACGACGTGGTGCTGAGCAACTCGCGCGGTCCCGAGACGCTGGCCGGCCTGGTGGCCGAGCTGGGTCCCCGGGCGCGGGCCGGCACCGCGGCCGAGGCGGCGAGGGCCGGCGACCTGGTGGTCGTGACCATCCCGTTGCGGGCCTACGAGAGCGTTCCGGTGGAGCCACTCGCCGGCAAGATCGTGCTCGACACCTGCAACTACTACCCGCAGCGTGACGGGCAGATCGCCGAGCTCGACGACGAGAGCACCACGACCAGCGAGCTGGTGGCGCGCCACCTGCCCGGCTCGAAGGTCGTGAAGGTCTTCAACAACATCTACTTCAAGCACCTGCTGTCGCTGGCGCGCCCGGCCGGGGCGCCGGACCGCTCGGCGCTGGCGATCGCCGGGGACGACGCCGACGCGAAGGCCGCGGTCGCCGTGTTCCTCGACCAGATCGGCTACGACACGGTCGACGCCGGCCCGCTCGCCGAGGGCTGGCGGTTTCAGCGCGACACGGCCGCGTACGCCGGGCTCTACTTCGGTCCGGATGGACGCGCGGGCGACGCGGGCGAACCGATCGACGGCGCTGCCCTGCGCACCAAGCTCGCCGCCGCCCGCCGCTACGCCGACACCGCCGCCGGCTGACCCCAGAGCGGATCATCCGCAGACGCCACAGCCCACCATCCACCGCGACCGCCGATACCTGACAAATGGGCACCGCCTGGGCGGGTTACCCCACGGGTACGGTCGATAACTAGCGGCAGTCGGGACGCAACCCGTCCGGTCGCGGTGGCCAGCCGGAGTTTTCCGGCATCGCCTGGTAGGGCAGGTGCGGGGCGGACGCCAGCGGAGAGCCCGCGGGCGCGGACGCCACGGCCGAGACCGGCGACGCACGATGCGGACGGGACGGCCTCGCCAGACTCTGCGACCGCATCCTCACGGACGTCGCCGGCCTGGCCGGCGGCGAGGACGACCTGCGCCTGCTCGCCGTCGCAACTCCCTGACCCACAGGCCGTCCTCGGGCGCCGGCGTCGCGAGGTTCGAAAAGCTGATCGTCGTTCCTGCCTTCCGGTGGTCGCCCACCAGACCAGGTCAGGCCTTAAATTGAATCTCGAACCAGTGCCGTATGTGTTCGTCGGTATGAGTACGGCCGATGCGGATTGCCTCGCCGATCAGCACACGGAGATCTGCGGGGTAGTAGTCCTCGTTCCTGAGAGTCAGCTCGCGCAGGACGAACCGGCGCACGGCAAGGTCTTCATTCGACACGAACTCGCGCAATATGGCTTCACGCCATGCTGCGCGCAGGTCCGCCAACGACGCCCATTCCGCCGGATCCACCGGCTCCATGATCCCCACTGCGTGGGCTTTGTGCCGCCAGGGCATGCACGTCCAATACCATGCTCGAACCGCGCCGGCACGCTCGGCATTTGTCCCGCCGCGGAGGAAGCCGAGCAATGCGGTCTGGACCCGACGCCGGCCGAAATTTTCCACGGCCGGCCTGATGAACTGGGCGTTGAAGCTTGGATCCGGCTCATAGACCCCTGCCCGGACAAGTGCCTCGAAGAACTGTTCCGGCAGCTTGTCGTGCTCTCGCAGTCTGCGCCGGATGGCAGCCCTGGCCGCGTGTTGCCAGGCCCGGGTCCCGGGCTCCGTCGGCCGGATGTCCGCGCGGACGAGGCTCGCAAGATCCACCAGATGACGGCGATATATGGCGGCGACATCCCCGGCGCACGGGGGTCGCGGCTTGGGTGCCTCCGGGGGCCGCTCCAGTGCGTTCGCTGTTTCGTCCGCGTTCATGGCCATCCATGTCGAACAGGTCCGTGTCGGCGTTGGGGTTTCGCCGGCCCACGTCGCCGGTCTGCCAGGCCGTACCTTGATCTCGCGCCTCGGGACACGCTGGATCCAGCTTGCGAGGTGCCCCAGCGACGTCTGCCTGGCACCCGCGACGGCGGCCCAACCAGCGTGGCAGTGACGCAGGCCCAACCCCTCCGTGATCGCCGGTTGCGCCCTGCCATGGCTGCCAGCGGGGCCAGGCCATGGCCACCGGAGGGCGCGAACAGTGATCAAGCCTCAGGCCGACCACCAGGGCAGCGATGGTGAACCTCACGTCGGCGTTCCTGGCCGAATCCAGTCAGAGCCTGTGGCGCCCGTAACGGCCCATCCGGCGCCACAGGCCATGGCTCGATCCCATGCCGACGGAAGGACAACCGACGCCGGTGCCGGCGTCGGTGCCCCGACGGACGTCGAAAATCAGGTGCAGGCGTTCTGCAGCGCGGTGCCCGCGCTGATCAACGGGGTGTTGTCGGGCATCTGCGGCGTGGTGGAGGTGGAACTGGAAAGGTTCCCGACGAACGTGCCCAGACCGTCCATCGCCTCGGCGACCTGCAGGCCGGCCGTCTTCACATCGCCGCTCGCGCCGTTGGCCGTGGCCCGGATCGCGGCCGCCTGGTCGTGGTAGGTCTTCGCCATCGCGGTGGGATCATTGACCTGCGACATACTGGTCGTGCCGAGATCCTGGATAGCCTTCTGCATCGACGTGCAGGCAGCGGCGTTGTCACCGCTGCTCGAACAGGCCGCCGTCAGTCCGAACATTCCCGTGAGGGTTCCGACCGCGATTGCCGTCGACAGGCGGYGGGGTGCACTTGGCATGTGACGTCCCTTTTCGTTGCTTTTGGGAGGAATCTGCGCACACGGTACACCGCCCAAACCGGGCAGCCTCAGCGGCCTCACGTGCGGCCGGCGCGCATGGCCAGCTCAGGCACCGAGAAGGCGTCGCCGGGCGACGGCCTGCAGAAGTCACCTATCCACATGTCGGGTTTCCGACACGCGGATGCGTCACCATCCCGTCCCGCGGAGGTGGGGCCGGGGCCGAGCCCTCAGCGTTTGTGCCCGACGGCGAAGACGCGACGGAACGGCAACAGCACTCGGCCGGCGTCGTCGACTGGGAATGCCTCGGCCAGGCGCCCTTTCAGTTCCCGCTCGAACGCGGGGCGCAGGTCGGCCGGCAAAGCGGCGAGGGTGGGCCGCAGGCTCGTTCCGGAGATCCAGGTGAAGACCGGGTCGGGTCCGGTCAGCACGTGCAGGTAGGTGGTCTCCCAGGCGTCGGCGATGAGGCCCTCGGCGGCCAGGGCACGCAAGTACGCCGCCGGGTCGTGCGCGGCCCCCGCCTCGACGTCGGCCGTGTGGGCGGCATACGGCGGCTCGGCGGCGAGCTGGGCGCCCAGCGTGTGGCTCGGCGCGGCGAAGTTGCCCGGCACCTGGAACGCGAACCAGCCGCCCGGCGACACCGCCCGGGCGAGCGCGGGCAGGAGATCGAGATGGCCCGAAACCCAGTGGAAGGTGGCGTTCGAGACCAGCACGTCGACGCTGCCGGCCGGCGCGGCGCTCACCCAGTCGCGCAGGTCGGCGACCCGCCAGGTGATCCGCTCGTCCGTGGCCTTCGCGATCATCGCCGAGCTGCTGTCGACGCCGACGACGCGGGCCGCGGGCCACCGGTCGGCGAGCAGGGCGGTCAGGTTGCCGGGGCCGCAGCCCAGGTCGACGACGGTGGCCGGCTCGGCCGAGACCCTGGCCATCAGGTCCGCGAACGGCCGGCCACGCTCGTCGGCGTAGGTCAGGTAGCGGTCCGGGTCCCAGGTATCCGCCATCGCAGCCTCCAGGCCACCCGACTTCAGAGCAGTAGCAGGCTAACCCTCATGGGCTCACCGCGCTCCGGCGGCCAGCCAGGCGTCGAAGGTGGTGGGCATGATGCGGGCGCCCGCGCCGGGCAGCATGGCGTTGCCGGCCATGCCGAGGCCGTGTACCCCCTCCCACGTCGGCACGAGCCGGATCTCCCGGCCGCGTGCCGCGTAGGTGCGCCGCGCCATGTCGACCAGGTCCTGGGTCTCAGGGCCGGCGATGTCGAGCCGCTCGCGCCGGGGCTCACCGACGGCGGTCTCGGCCAGGACCGCGGCGACGTCGGCGGGGGCGATCGGCTGCATGAGCAGCGGTGCGACGACAGCGGTGCCGTCCCGCTCGGTCCAGGAGGCGACCATGGCGGCGAAGTCGTGGAACTGGGTGGCGCGCACGATCGTCCACGGCACCGGTCCCCGCTCCACGGTGGTCTCCTGCGCCAGCTTCCCCGCGTAGTGCGCGTTCGCCGGCGGCTCCGACATGCCGACGATGGACAGCGGCACGTGATGCCCCACCYCGGCGCGCTGTTCCGCGGCCAGCAGGTTCGCGGTGGTGGTCGTGAAGAAGTCGACGACCGTAGTGACGTCCTGTGCCGGGGTGTTCGAGCAGTCGATCACGGCCGCCACGCCGTCCAACGCCTTGTCCAGCCCCTCCCCGGTCAGGACGTCGACGCCGAGTGACCGGGCGACGTCGACCACCTCGTGCCCGCCGTCCCGGAGGACCTCGCTGGTGAGCCGCCCGATCCGGCCTGTGGCTCCCACTACCGCCACCCGCATCGCTACCTCCCGCACGTCTGGCTATTGCGGAGAAAACATATCCTAAATCTCCTAGATCCCGCCACCTCCGATACGGTGGCGGCGTGAGGCTGCCGGAGAGCACCGAGTGGCTGTTGCACTGCGCCGTCACGCTCGCCCTGCTGAAACCCGGGCAGGCGGCCTCCGCCGGCCAGCTGGCCGGCTACTACGACCTGCCTCTGCCTTCGCTGGCCAAGCAGCTTCAGGCGCTCGTGCGTGCCGGCGTGCTCACGGCGACGACCGGCCCGCGAGGCGGGTTCCGGCTGGCGCGGGACCCAGCGGACATCACGGTCCTGGAGGTCGTCGAGGGGGTCGACGGCGCCGCCGCCCCCTACCGGTGCCGCGAGATCCGGCAACACGGCCTCGGCGCCCTGCCCACCGAGGACTGCGCCGCCCCGTGCGTCCTGGCCACCACCATGGCCCGGGCGCATCAGGCCTGGCGCGACAGCCTGGGCTCGGTCTCTCTCGCCGACATCGTCAGCGACCTTCCACCCGGCGCCCCCGGCCGCACCCGCCGGTTCCTTCCCGGGCGGTGAGCCGCCCGTGCCTCACTGATCGCTAGCGCACGGTGAAGTCGCAGGCCAGCCGCTTGACGCCGTTGATGAAGCTGCTGGCCAGCCACTCGGGCTCACCGACCGCCCGGATGTCGGGGGCCTGGGCGAACAGCTCCCGCCACATCACCGAGATCTCCCTGCGGGCCAGGTGGGCGCCGAGGCAGAAGTGCGGGCCGGCGCCGCCGAAACCGAGGTGGGGGTTGGGGTCGCGGCGGACGTCGAACCGGTCGGCGTCGGCGAACACGGCCTCGTCGCGGTTCGCCGACGAGTAGAACAGCAGGACCTTGTCGCCGGCGTGCAGCCGCTGCCCCGAGACCTCGACGTCCTGGGTGACCGTGCGGCGCATCCAGCGCACCGGGCTCGACCACCGGACGATCTCCTCGACGGCGGTCCGGCTCACCCCCGCCACGTCGCCCCGCCAGGCGGCCCGCTGCTCGGGGAACGCCGTCAGCGCGAGGAGCGCGTGGCTGATCGCGGTGCGGGTGGTCTCGTTGCCGGCGACCAGCAGCAGGATGAAGAACGAGGCGATCTCGCTGTTGTCGAGGCGTTCGCCGTCGACCTCGGCGAGGGCGAGCGCGGTCGTGAGGTCGTCGGTCGGCGCGGTCCGCCGGCGCGTCGCCTCCTGGTTCAGGAGGTCGGCGAGCTCCGCGCCGGCGCCGAGCAGGGCGGCCACGATGTCGGCGCCCTCCGGGACGTAGTCCGGGTCACCGGAGCCGAGGATCACGTTCGTGCAGCGGAAGACGTCGCCGTACCGCTCCTGCGGCAGGCCCATCATCCGGCAGATGACCTCCAGCGGGAGCCGGGCCGCGACCCGCGAGACGAAGTCACCCGGCCCCTTGGCGACCAGGTCGTCGACGATCGCACGGGCGATCGCGGCGATGTCCTGCTCCGTCTGGGCGATGATGCGCGGCGTGAAGGCCCGGGAGACGATGCGCCGCAGCCGGTGGTGCCGCGGCGCGTCGAGGTTGATCATCCCGCCGAAGAACTCGAGGAACTCGGGCGGCAGGTCCGGGATCGAGGTCGCGCCGCGGGCCGAGGAGAAGGTGCCCGGCTCCGAGCTGATCCGGACGATGTCCGCGTGCCGGGTGGCCGCGTAGTAGCCCGGCCCGGTCGGGATCAGCTCGCTCACGGACGACGGCTCGCGGTAGAACGGCAGGCCCGGCCGCCCGCGCAGCCGGGTGAACGCGGCGTCTATCTCGGCACGAGGCCGGACCCAGAAGGAGAGGTCGGAGAGGTCGACGTCGTCGACCGCCCGAATCGGACCGGCACCGGTGGCGGCTGACATGACTCTGCGTCCCTCCTGACGTGCGGCTGACCTGCCCTCTTCCGCTGCCACCATCTACGCGTCCGCGACGCTTCGTCGTCCCGGCGCGCCGCCCGCCGACGACGAGCCGTGGCCGTCCGGGTTCACGCCATCCGGCGAGGCCCCGGTCCCCGGTAAGTGTGACCTGGATCGCAGGACCTGGTGATCGGAAACGGCATACAGGTCTCCACGAGTCTCGCGTTCCGGTTCGGCGGCGGCCTTCCCCGAGCTGGTCGCCGGGTGGGTCAGTCAGCCGGCGGCGCGGCGCGCCCGGGCCTCGAGCCCACTCGGGGCGAGCAGGATGGCGGCCAGCGCGGCCAGCTCGACCACCGGCGAGACGTGGCTGCCCAACCACGGCACAGCCAGGCAGACCAGCGCCGTGACGGCTCGCGGCCCCGCCGGCGCGAAGCGCAGCGCCCGACGGAACGCGGCCGACCCGAGCGCGAAGGTCGCCGTTCCGATCGCGATCAGCATGGCGGAGGCGGTCGATCCGCGGGCCAACAGGTCCTCGCTGGACAGTCGGATGCCCGCCGCCAGCAGCAGGACCCCGAAGATCATTATGTAGTGGGCAAGGAAATAGCCGGTGATGGCCAAGATTGGGCGCCGCCGCGGGTCGGCGTTCCGCATGGCCGTGACCGCCCGGTCGTCGTCCCCGCCGAAGTACCACCACCACATGACGGTGAGCACGACGAGCCCGGCCAGGGCCCCGGCTATCAGGCGCGGGACGATCCGGCTCTCCTCGCTGGCCAGGGCCACCCCGACCAGCGACTCGCCGAGCACGATGAGAATCACCAGGCCGTGCCGCTCGCCGAAATGGGCCGCGTTGATGTCGAAGTTGCTTTCCAGCCGGACGAGGAACGGCGTCACCACCTGGACCAGCGCGGCCATCGTCCACAGCACCGGCACGACCCGTCCACCACTGAACCCGGCGGCCAGAATGAGACCGGTACTGAGCAGGTTGGACGGCAGGAACCGGGCGACCGCCCGGTAGGCCGCCCGCCCGGTGAACATGATGAACCCGGCGGCGTGGACGAGAATGACGGCCAGGTAGGCAAAGCCGAACGTGATCCCGCCACCGTGAAACGCGGTCGGCACCGCCATGGCGACGACGAAGAACGCGGCCATCCCGAACAGCAGCACCGCCCGACGGCCCGAGGTGTTCGGATCGTTGGTGTTGGTCAGCCACGCGAAGCCGCCGTACATCCAGAAGATGACCGACAGCTCGACCGCGGCCCGTCCCACCCCGGCCAGATCGGCCGACCGCACGATCACGGCCGTGGTCTGGGTGACGGTGAAGACGAACACGAGATCGAAGAACAGCTCGGTCGTCGAGACCCGGGACGGGGCGATCGACGGACGGCTCACGTCGGTCACGCGGGAACCGGACCCCTCCCAGCCAAACGACCCCAAGTTGCCTGCCTCGGCGACCCGCTGGTCCGCCGGCCTCACCGGCACTGGTTCGGGCAGGCCTGCCCGGTCGTCCGGACGGTGCCATGCGTGATCCTCCTGCCGGCGACCGAGCCGCTGCCTGCCCCCGAAGCTCTGGACGTGACCGGCGGCGCGGAGCGACATTCCCACTCTAATCACCGCGATCTGCCCCCGGGCATTCACCGACCACATGTCGCGGCCTGCTGCCGTGTCCGTGGGGAACGGTCGGCCGGCCGTCGCCACCGCTTCGGGTTCACGCCAGGCCGTACATGAGCACGGCGGTGCCGAACGGCGCCCCGCCGCGGCCGGTCGGTATTACTGGGTCTGACTCTCCTGTCGGCGTCGCCCGCGGCCGACCCGGTTGGTCGGTCGGCGCACCGAGGGCATGGTCCCGTCGTGGGCTTCCCGTGAGCACGAGCGCGGTTTCCCGCCACGGCCGGGAGGAATTCCCGCGCCGTTCGGGACCGGTCGCGGTGCGCACCGTGAACGTGATTCACCCGGCGGCCGGAGACGTCCCAGTGGACCATCAAATATGAAGCCCGTCTCACCCCTCCGCGAACATGATTCATTTCGCGGTGATGGACCTGGCAGGGACGCCACGGAGTTCCCTCCGTTCCCGCCGGCCGGTCCACGGCCCGACCCGGCGACACGGTCAGGCCGGGTTAGTCCCGGTGAGCCGGACGAGCAGGACGGCGATGTCGTCCTGCTGGGGTTCGTCGCCCGCCGCCTGCCGGGTGAGCGCGTCGGCCAGTCCGTCCAGGTCGGGGTGGGCGCCGCCCGCATGGCCGGAGACCGGCTCAGGGGTGTGGCCGGCGAGCAGGGCGGCGGCCTGGTCGATGCCCTCCTCGATATCCCGCCCACGCCGCTCGACCAGCCCGTCCGTGTAGAGGAGCAGGGTCGAGCCGGGTGGCACCGAGAGGCTCGCCTCGCCGCGGCCGCCGGCGTCCATGACGCCGAGCAGGAGCGAGTTCGCGTCGGCGAGCGGCTCGACCGTGCGCTGCCCGGTGCCGTCGACGGTGCACAGCAGCGCCGGGAGATGCCCGGCGTTGGCGTAGCTCAGCGTCGCCCCGCCGCCGGGGTCCGGCGCCAGGACGGCGTAGAAGACGGTCGCGAAACTGTCCATGCCGAGTCCCTGGACGACCCGGTCGAGACGCTCGAGCACCTCCCCGGGCCCGGCCAGCTCCCAGGCATAGGCCCGCAGCATGCTGCGCAGCTGCGCCATCGTCGCCGCCGCGGGCAGGTCGTGGCCCATGACGTCGCCGATGGCGATTCCGACCCTGCCGTCGGGCAGGAGCAGGACGTCATACCAGTCGCCGCCGACGCGGACCGTGTCGCTGGCCGGAAGGTACCGGGCGGCGAAGGACAGGGCGGGCACGGTTGGCATCTCGGGCAGCAGGCTGCGCTGCAGCGTCTCGGCGACCGTGTGGGCGCGCACGTACAGGCGGGCGTTGTCCAGCAGCAGGCCGGCGCGCCGGCCCAGGTCGACGGCCAGGTCCAGGTCGTCCCGGTCGTAGCGGCGGCCGGACGCCGCGGTCGTGATCAGGCGAAGCACGCCCACGACCTGGCCGCGGGCCAGCAGCGGTACCGCGAGAAACGAACGCGGTCGCATCCGGCGGTAGGCGTCGAGCTCGGCGGCGCTGGTCGCGGACCGCACCATGTCGTCGTCACGGACCTCGGGCACCAGGACCGGCCGACCGACGGACAGGACCCGGCCGACCAGTCCCCATCTGGTTCCCGGCAGGCCACGGGCGGCCTCGCCCGCCAGGAAGTCGGCCTCGATGCCGGGGTCGAGACCGGCGAGCGCGGTCCGGCCCGACTCGTCGCCCCAGGAGGCCAGGTCGACCACGGCCAGGTCGGCCAGCCTCGGCACCAGCACCCTGGCCAGGGCCCGCAGGGCGGCCGGCCCCTGCCGCAGCGCTCCCGACATGACGTCGGTGACCTGTCCGAGCAGCTCCAGGCGGTCGTGCGCGGCCCGTTCGACCCGCGCGGCCCATTCGGCGGTGGACCGCGCCTGCTGCTCGCGGACGAGGAGTTCCTCCCGCCGGGCCCTCGCCTCGACCCGATCTGTCACGTCGCTCTGCACGCCGACGAAGTGCGTGAGCCGTCCGTCCCGGTCGAGGACGGGGGCCAGCGCGATCTCGCTCCAGAAGGTGCTGCCGTCCTTGCGGTAGTTGAGGATCTCGACCCGGGTGGGCCGGCGCTCCCGCTGGGCGGCGCCCAGCCTGGCGGCGGCCGCCGGGTCGCTGCGCGGGCCCTGCAGGAAGCGGCAGTTTCGCCCGACGGCCTCGGCGAAGGAGTAGCCGGTGATCCGGGTGAAGGCGTCGTTGACCCAGGTCAGCGGGGTGTCGGGCTGGTACGGGTCGGCGAGCGTGAAGCTCACGTCCGTGCTCCGCAGGACACGTTGGTAGAGGTCGTCAGCCGCCGCCATCCCCAGGGACCCATCCGCCGGGCCGCCGGATGCCATCCGGTGGTGCCCGGCGCGCCTCGATCGACCGGGCACCTCACAGCCCGGCGACGCACGATCATCCCACCCTTGCTCACCGTACGTGTCGTCGCGATTTCGTCGCGCATCCACTCCTCCACCTTAGGTCCGACTCGTCACGACGGCCGCTCGGCGACCGATGCCCCGCGCGGGACCTCTTGACGAGCCGAGGGGCGTCCGAGATCATCTCCCCCGCGCCACGTTTTTCTGACGGACCATCAGATTTGAACCAGTCAACAAAGGGGCATCATGACTCGTCACCACGAGCCCGCACCCCACCGTCCGGACGAGGATCCGGGCCGGAGCCACGCCTCCCGTCGGGCCGTCATCGCGGGAGCGGGCCTGACCGCGTTCAGCCTGCTGCAGTGGACGCCCGCCTTCCGGCTGACGCCGGCGGAGGCGGCCACCCCCGCGCCCCCGAACTTCCCGACGTCCGTTCCCCTGTACCTGCAGGCCTTCCAGAACTGGTCCGGCGAGATCAAGGTCGACAACCTGTGGACCGCCGCGCCCGCCTCACCCGCCGACGTGGTGACCATGGCGAACTGGGCGCATGCCAACGGCTGGCGATTACGGCCGCGGGGCGCGCGGCTGAACTGGTCACCGCTGGTGGTACCGGCGGGCGCATCGGGCGTCGTGCTCGTCGACACCACCGCACACCTCACCGCGATCACCGTCCACGCCGGCAGCCCGGCATCGGTGACCGTCCAGCCGGGCGCCACGGTGGACGCCGTGCTGGCGGCGCTCGAACCGGCCGGCTACGGGGTGACCGCGACCCCGGCGATCGGTGAGAACACAATCGGCGGAGTGCTGGCGGTCGGCGGGCGCGGGACCGGGATAGCCGCACAGGGCGAGACCCTCCCCGCCGGCCACACCTTCGGGTCGCTGAGCAACCTGGTGGTCTCCCTGACCGCGGTGGTCTGGGACGCCGGCCAGAACCGCTACGTGCTGCGCACCTTCCAGCGCGGCGACGCCGAGGCCGGCGCGCTGCTCGTCCACCTCGGCCGGGCCTTCATCACCGAGGCGACGCTGCGGGTGGGGCCGAACCGGCGCCTGCGCTGCCAGAGCTGGTTCAACGTCAGCGCCGACACGTTGTTCGCTCCCCCGGCCTCGGCCGGGGCCCAGTCGTTCGCGAGCTACGTGAACTCCAGCGGCCGGGTGGTGTGCATCTGGTTCCCGTTCACGGCGAACCCGTGGCTGCGGGTCTGGACCGTGAGCCCGAACAAGCCGGTGCTGTCCCGGCAGGTCTCCAGCGCGTACAACTTCCCGTTCAACGACATCATCCCGCAGCAGGTCTCGGACCTCCTGACACAGATCATCACCGGCGACGTCTCGCAGACGCCGACGCTGATGCAGACCCAGATCAGCCTGGTCGGTGCGGGCCTGGTCTCGACGGCGAGCTGGGACATCTGGGGCTGGTCGAAGAACCTGCTGTCCTACGTCAGATCGAGCACGCTGCGGATCACGACCACCTGCCACGCGATCCACACCCGGCGCGCGGACATCCAGCGGGTGGCCGCCGAGTTCTACGCCTTCTACAAGGGCAAGCTCGCCGAGTACCAGGCGCGCGGCCAGTACCCGATGAACGCCCCGGTGGAGTTCCGCGTCACCGGTCTCGACAATCCTGCCGACTCGCTCGTGCCCGGCGCGCGCCCGGCGCTCCTGTCACCGCTGCGGCCGCGGCCGGACCACCCCGAGTGGGACGCGGTGGTGTGGGTCGACGTGGTGAGCGTTCCCGGCACCCCGTACCAGGACCAGTTCTACCGGGAGCTGGAGACGTGGCTGCGCAGCAACTACGCCGGCGCCTACGCCGCCGTCCGGCCGGAATGGTCGAAGCGCTTCGCGCACACCGACGCCGGCCCCTGGACCGACCCCGCGGTGCTCGGCACGACGATTCCGGCGAGCTACTCCGCCGGCGCACCGGCCGGCGCCGACTGGAACGCCGCCCGGGCGATCCTGTCCGCACTGGACCCGCACCGGGTGTTCAGCAACGCGTTCCTGGACACCCTCCTACCCTGACCCAGCCGCGGCGGCCTGCCAGGCAGCACGGCCGTCAGCCGAGGGCGCGGTCGAGGTTGAACGCGGCGCTGATCAGCGACAGGTGGGTGAAGGCCTGCGGGAAGTTGCCCTGCTGCTCGCCGGTGCGGCTGATCTGCTCGGCGTACAGGCCCACGTGGTTGGCGTAGGTGAGCATCTTCTCGAAGGCGAGCCGCGCCTCGTCGAGCCTTCCGGCCCGGGTGAGCGCCTCGACGTACCAGAACGAGCAGATCGAGAAGGTGCCCTCCTCGCCGCGCACGCCGTCGGGGCTCGCCGCGGGGTCGTAACGGTAGACCAGCGAGTCGGACACCAGCTCCTCGCCGAGTGCGTCCAGGGTGGACAGCCACTTCGGGTCGGTGGGCGAGACGAACTTGGCCAGCGGCATCATCAGCACCGAGGCGTCCAGGACGTCGTCGTCGAGGTGCTGGACGAACGCCCGCCGGTTCGCGGACCAGCCGCGGCGCATGACCTGCAGGTAGATCTCGTCGCGGCAGCCCCGCCAGCGCACGATGTCGGCGGGCAGGCCACGGTGCGACGCCAACCGGATCGCCCGCTCGACCGCCACCCAGCACATCAGCCGCGAGTACAGGAAGTTCTTGCGGCCACCGCGGGTCTCCCAGATGCCCTCGTCGGGTTGGTCCCAGTGGTCGCAGACCCAGTCCACCAGCACGCAGACCTCGTCCCACAGGCCGCTGGAGATGGGCTGCCCCCACTTGTCGTAGAGGTAGACGGAGTCGAGGAGCGCCCCGTGGATGTCCAGCTGGAGCTGGTCGGCGGCGGCGTTGCCGACCCGGACCGGGGCGGAGTCCCGGTACCCGCTGAGATGGCCCAGCTCCTCCTCTGACAGCTGGCCGCGGCCGTCGATGCCGTACATGATCTGGAGCGGGCCGCGGGGGCAGTTGTCGCGCAACGTGACGCGCTCGGACAGGAAGTCCATGAACGCCCGCGCCTCGTCGGTGAATCCCAGCCGCAGCAGCGCGTAGACGCAGAACCCCGCGTCCCTGATCCACACGTATCGGTAGTCCCAGTTACGCTCCCCGCCGATCTGCTCGGGCAGGCTGGTCGTCGGGGCCGCCACGATCGCCCCGGTCGGCGCGTAGGTGAGCAGCTTGAGGGTCAGCGCGGAGCGGTGCACCATCTCCCGCCACCGCCCCCGATAGCGGGACGCGGCCAACCACCGGCGCCAGAACGCCACCGTGGCGGTGAACTCCCGCTCGGCCTCGGCATGCGGACACCCACGCGGCGCGATGTCACCGCCCACCCGGTCGAGGGCGAAGACCGCGGACTCCCCCTCCAGCAGCTTGAAGATCGTCCACACGTCCCGGCCGTCCCCGTCGAGCGGCACCGTGGCGGTCAGTGCGAGGGAGAGCGACGCCGACTCGAACAGCGTCGCGCCGCCCTCTGTCCTGACGGTGTGCGGCAGCCGGGCGTAGTCGAACCGGGGGGCCACCCGCGCGCGCATCGGAATGGACCCGCGCACGCACACCACGCGCCGGATCAGCCGGTGCCGGTCGCCCGCGCTCGCGTCGCCGATGATCGGCATGAAGTCCTGGACCTCGCCCACACCGTCCTCGGTGAAGAACCGGGTGATCAGGACGTTGGTGTCGGGGAAGTAGAACTGCCTCGACCTCGCCGGCGCGTCGGCCGTCAGCTCGAAGTGCCCTCCCCGGTCCGCGTCGAGGATCGAGCCGAAGACGCTGGGCGCGTCGAAGGAYGGGCAGCAGTACCAGTCGATGGTCCCGTCCGTGCCCACCAGGGCGACGGTGCGCAGGTCGCCGATCAGCCCGTGGTCGGCGATCGGCAGGTAGCGCGGGCCCCCGGCCCACCAGTCCTGCCCGGTCATAGACCTGTCGTTCCCCGGGCGGGCCGGCCGTGAACGGGCATCGCCGTTCGCCGTGCCGCTCCACCGTTTCGCACCGCACCGTCTCGGCGGGGTCGGTTCAGGTCGAGGGTGATCTGAAGTAGGTGGGGGGATTGGCCGCGATGTCCTGGAGCCGTTCGGGGAGGCGCCAGGTCACGTAGGCGGCGATGGTGGCTGCCCACACGGCGGTGACCAGCACCACGCCGCTCGTCGAGATCAGGGGTTCGAGGAGGGCGATGCAGACCCCACCGCGCGGCGGCGCGCATAGGTCGCGACCAGGTTTTGCGTGGGTGGCCGGCCTGGTGATGCCTGTGGCTAACGTTCCTGTGTGGTGCCGGTCTCGGTGAATCGGGCCAGCTGTTCGGTGACTGTGCCCCAGCCCTCCAGGAAGCCGAGGTCCTGGTGCCGGGCGCGGGCGGTCGGGTCGCCGTGGCGGACGACGATCCGGTAGTCGGTGCCGCTGGGATGGTCCAGGAAGGTGATCTCCGCGGTCATGGGTACCGGCGCGGGGACCGCGGGGCGCCAGGCGCTGTCGATCGCGTTGGTGAACACGAGGCGCTCAAGCTCATCGACGACCAGGAAGCAGGCGTCGAGGTGTGGGGTGAATTCGGTGCCGTCGTCGCTGAGCCGCGTCACGAAGGCGCCGCCGGGCCGTGTGTCGAGGCGGTCGACGCGGCAGAGCGTCGGAGCGGGAAGCCACCAGCGTTCGAGGCTGGCCGGGTCGGTCCAGGCCTTCCAGACAGCGGCGCGCGGCGCGTGGATGAGGCGTTCCAGCGAGAGGTCGAGGTCGTGGTTCATGCCTGCTCCTCGGGCGAGGTGACGAACTGGACGAGACGGTCGGTGCGGTCCTCCCAGCCACGCCGCTGCTCCGCCAGCCAGTTCTCGAGCGGCGCGAGGCCGTCGCGGTTGAGCTCGCAGGTGCGGACCCGGCCGGACTTCGCCGTACGGATGAGGCCGTTCTTCTCGAGCGTGCGGACATGCTTCATGAAGGAAGGAAGGGCCATGGGGAAGCCGTCGGCGAGGTCGCTGACGGTCGCCGGCCCGCGGCCGAGGCGGCCGAGCACCGCGCGCCTGGTCGGATCCGCGAGAGCCACGAGCAGCCCGTCGAGCCGCACCGAATACTGTTCCACGCGGCTAAGTATTGCGGGCCGCGATACTTAGCGCAAGAGCTAAGTGTCTGGCTCTACCGCGCGCCCTGAGCCTGGCCTGGTGCGGCCGGTGCTTCGGCCGCCGGAACCGAGGATGGTTCCGGATCTGGGGTGTCGACGAACTGGCGGGCCTGGAGGGTGAACAGGTCGTGGTAGATGCCGGGGCGGCTCATCAGCTCGGGGTGGGTTCCCTCGTCGACGACGAGCCCCTCGTCGAGCACGTAGATGCGGTCGGCGGTCCGGACGCTGGCCAACCGGTGGGTGATCAGCAGGACGATCCGGTCCCGGCCGAGCCGCTGGATCAGGCTGAACAGCGTCTGCTCGGCGCGGGCGTCGAGGGCCGCGGAGGGTTCGTCGGCGATGAGGAACGGGGCGTCCCGGTAGACGGCGCGCGCGCAGGCGATCCGCTGCCACTGGCCCCCGGACAGGTCATGACCGGCGTTGTACTGGCGGGCCAGCGAGGTGTCGTAGCCGTGCGGCAGCTTGTCGACCACCTCGTCCGCGCCGGTGGCCCGGGCGGCGGGGATGACGCTGTCCGGGCCGTCGGTCGCCAGCCGACCGACGCGGCCGACCGCGATGTTCAGCCGGGCCGACATGGGCCACTGGGTGTAGGACTGTGGGATCAGGCCGACCCGGTCCCGGACGCTGTCCGGGTCGACGTCGGCGAGGTCGACGCCGTCCCAGGTCACGGTGCCGGCGTCCGGCAGGTACAGGCCGGCGAGCAGCTTCGCCAGCGTGGACTTGCCGCTGCCGTTCGCGCCGACGAACGCGACCACCTGGCCCCGGCGCAGCTCGACGGAGACGCCGCGCAGCGCCTCGGTGCCCGTGTGCGGATAGCTGTAGGTGGCGCCGTCGACGCGGATGACGGTCGGGTTCACCGGGGCCGTCGGCGTCCGCCGCTCCGGGATCCGACGGGCCGCCTCCTCGATCCAGGCCCGGTACTCGCCGAAGTAGAGGAAGTTCTCGTAGGCGTCGTTGAGGCTGGACAGCGCGGTCGACAGGGCTCCCCGCCCGTTGCGGATCGCGAGGACCGCGGTGCCCGCCGCGGCGAGCGGCATCACCCCGGCGTCGAGGAGCAGGACGAGCATGCCGTACACGGCGCCGAGGGCGAGCCCGGCGACGCTCTCGCCGATCAGCCGGTACCGGACCTGGCCGCGGCCGACCCGCAGTTGCTCGGCCTCGTTCGCGCGGGCGAGCAGGGTGTACTCGTCGAGCAGGAAGCGCCCCAGCCCGAACGAGCGGATCTCGGCGGCGCTGCTCCGATCGATCATGTAATACCGCAGCATGTACTGCCGCCGGACCTGGCGGATGGTACCGAGCCAGGACGCGTACGCCAGCCGAGCCGAGCGCGCCGTCGCCCAGCCGTCCGGCAGGATCGACAGGACCAGCAGCGGCAGCAGGAGCGGATGCAGCACGCTCAGCACGCCGCCCGCGGCCACCATCCGCACGGCGGAGGTGAACACGTCGGCGGTGTTGTCAACGAGCTGGCGCCCGCCCGAGGCACCGCGCTCGGCGGCGTCCAGGTCGTCGACGAACCGTGGGTCGTCGAAGGCCATCACGGAGGTGCGGGTCGCGACGTCGAGCAGCCGGACCATGCAGACCCGGTCGATCCGCGGGCCGAACCGGCGCCGCAGCAGGCTCTCGACCAGGGACAGCGCGGTGCGCACGACTCCCGCACCCGCGACCAGCGCCAGCGCCGGCAGCGCCTCGCGGATCCGGTCCGGCGTCGGGCCCGCGCTCAGCAGCTCGGTGAGCGCGCCGGCCACGGCGAGCAGGCCGGCCGCCTCCGCCAGCCCGGACACCACCCTGACGGCGACCAGGGCCAGCAGCCCGGCGCGGTCGGCCTCCCAGGCGAGCGACCACGACAGCTTGAGCAGCCCCGGAAGCCGTCTGGCCATGGTGCGTACGCCGGTACGTTCCATCGTCTTCTTGTGCTTCGTCCACGCCCCGGTGGGGTCCTCGTCCTCCTTTCCGTACGTCAGGACGGGATCGTGGAGCGCGGCGCCGGGCGGCGAGCCGTCCTCCGGTGACGGACCGCTGGTCTCTTCGCCCCGCTCGGAGCTGGGAACGTCCCGCTGCGCCGGTAGCGCGCCCGTGCGGTCTGGGTTGCCGTCCACCGGTTCAGCGTCAGCGAGAACGCCGGTCCGAACCTCGGATTTTGGGGGTCTTTCGCTTCCCGCGCGCCGGTGGGCGCCCCTGCCACCATTTGCCCGGTTTCACTATCGGCTGCGTGTCCGGTCCCCGCCGGCCAAGCTCGATCCGGACGCACCGCCCGGCGACGGCGCCGTCCACGTGCCGAACCGACGAGGGAGCTTTCATGAAGGCTGTGCGGGTGTTACCGGGTGGTGGGCTGGAGGTCGCCGAGGTGCCGGTGCCGGAGGTGGGCGCCGGGGAGGTGCTGGTGAAGGTCGCCGGCGCCGGGCTGTGCCATTCGGACTGCCTGATCGCGGCGGCTCCCACGGTGTACCGGCCCGACGGAGCGGGATTCACGCTCGGTCACGAGACGGCCGGCTGGGTGGAGGCGGTCGGGCCCGGCGTGCGCGGACTGAGCGCGGGGCAGCCGGTCGTCGTGCACGCCGAGTACGGCTGCGGCCAGTGCCCGACCTGTGTCGCCGGCCACGAGCGGTACTGCCCGGTCATCAGGCCGGCGAGCGGCGCGGGCCTCGGGTTCGACGGCGGCCTGGCGGAGTTCCTCCGGGTGCCGGCGCGGACGGTGGTCGCGCTCCCCGACGGTCTCGACCCGACGGACGCCGGGCCGCTCGACGACGCCGGGCTGACGCCGTACCACGCGATCCGGTCGTCGATGCCGTGGCTGGGCGCGGGGGCCGTGGCCACGGTCATCGGCATCGGCGGGCTCGGCCACCTCGCCGTGCAGATCCTGCGCGCGCTCTCGCCGGCGACGATCGTCGCCATCGAACGCGACCCGCGCCGCCGCGAGTTCGCCCTCGAGCTCGGCGCCGACGTCGCCCTCGACCCGGGCGACCACGCGGCGGGGCGGGTCAGGAAGCTGGGTCGCTCGTCGTTCGTGCTCGACCTGGTGGGCGCCGACGAGACGCTCGCGCTCGCCGTCGCCTGCGCCGCCGAGCGCGGCAAGGTCGTCTGCGTCGGCGCCGCCCTCGGCTCCGTCCCCTTCGGGCTGATCCACGCCCCCTGGGAGTGCGTCCTGCAGAGCAGCTACTCCGGCGAGGCCTGGGAGCTGCGCGAGCTCGTCACGCTCGCCGCCGCCGGCAAGGTGCGCGTCAGCGCGAACCACATCTCGCTCGACGAGGTGCCGGCGGCCTACGAACGGCTGGACCGCTCCGAGCACGGCCTGGGCCGCACCATCGCCGTGCCGTGAGCCACCCCGGCCCGTGACCGGCCGCGCCGCCGGCGGGCCACGGCGTCAGGCCGCAGCGTCAGCGGCCCGCCGCGCCGGCCAGGGCGACGTCGAGGGTGGGTAGCACCCGCGCGGCGAGCCATCCGGGTCTGACGCCGGCCGCGCCGTCCGGCAGGCGCCGCCAGCCAAGACCGGGCGCGAGCAGGGAGAGGTCACCGGTCGCGCGCCGAACCAACGGGAACCGTTCCTCCCACCCGCCAGCATGCGGGTCGGCGCCCGCGGCGAACCCGACGACCAGCTCGGCCGGCGACGACTGACCGGCGGTGATCTCGTCCGGTCCGGTGATCGCTCCGGTCGTCAGGGCAAAGGTGTGGGTGAGCGCGCCGGCGCCATCGCTCCCGCCGGGAGGCAGGGCGGCGAGGTCCAGCGAACGGGTCTCACCCCCCAGCCGGATGTACATCCGCGCGCCGGCTCCGACGCTGGCGGGCGCGGCGGCGTTCCCCCCGGTCGCCGCCGCGGGCGGGCGGATGGTCACCCGGATCTCGACCCGGGTGCCGGTCACCTGGCGCAGCGGGACGAACGAGCCCCGGTAGCTGCCCGGGACATCCGCGTCGACGAGCTCGTCCGGTCGCAGCCGGTAGAGCGTGCGCCCGGGCATCCGCTCGGGAAGGGCGGCGACGGCGGGCCCGATGTCCGCCGCGTAGACGATGGGGCCGTCCAGCCCGGGGCTGTTGCGCAGGGTGTGGTACGGGACCTGGGTGTACCGGCTGGCCACGCCGGACGTGACGACGACCAGCGCCGGGCCGGGCAGGTCGTCCGGGACGAGCGCGTCCAGGAAGTCGTTGCCGGCGTCGACGTTGTGCTGCACGTCGATCCTGGCCTGCAGGGTGGGCACGGTGAGCGCCACGAACCCGACCGCGGTGAGCGCGAGCGCGGTCGGTCGGACGAGGCGGGTAGGCAGGCTGGCCCGCGCCGGGCGGGCCGGGCTGCTGGCCGGGCGGGCGGCGGGCGCGGCCGCCCGCCGCGTGCGCGGCCGCCCCGGTAGCAGGGTCCAGAGCCACCGGGCGCCGGCGGCGGCGAGGATGACCAGGGGCGTGAACCCGGCCAGGTGGTAGTGCGGGCCGAGGCCGTTGCGCAGGCCCGGCACGGCGAACGCCGAGCCCCACCAGAAGAAGTAGCCGGCCAGCACCGCGGCGGTCGTCGCGAGGAGCAGCAGGCGTTCGGGGCGTCGCCGGGGGGCCAGCAGGCCGACGGCGGCGAGAGCGACCAGTCCCAGGCCGCCGAAATACCAGCTCGGTGCCGCGCCCAGGGTGTCCCAAAGGGCCTGTTCGGCCGCATGCCGGGTGAACAGGAAGCTCGGTTCGGTGGGCAGGATGCGCCGCGCGCCGAAGCCGAAGGTGTCCAGCGGGTCCGAGGCCGACAGCGGCAGCCGCAGCGGCGATCCCGTCACGTGCCAGCAGTAGGCCAGCAGGACGGCGACCAGCGGCGCGGCGCCGAGGGCGGCCCAGGCCGAGCGGGTCAGCAGCCTCCGGGGGGTCCGCCGCTGCCGCGCGGCCACGAAGAGCACCAGGGGCAACATGACGAGGACCACGTCGTACGGCCGGTTGAGCAGCGCGAACCCGACGAGCGCGCCGCCACCGATGAGCGCCGGTCGTGATCCGGTACGGGCCCCGCGTAGCAGGAGGGCACTGGCCAGCGTGAGCACTGCCGCGCAGCAGGCGTAGGCGAGCGGAAGAGCCGTGTGCAGCAGGACCAGCGGCGAGAGCGCGAGGAGCACGGCGGCCACGAGGGCCGTCCAGACGTCGTCGAACAGCTCGCGGGCGAGCAGGTAGGCGCCGATGACCCAGCAGGCCGCGACCGCCGCGGGAGCGACGGTCATCGTGCCGAACAGCGCCTGGGAGACGGCGAGCAGCGCGGGCCAGCCCGGCAGGTACTTGGTGAAGACATGGTTGCCGTGGACGCCGGTCAGCCACGGCTGGAAGAACGGCTCCACCACCCGCGCGTCCAGCGTGAGCCGGCCGTCGAGCAGCATCCGCGCCTGCAGGACGTAGGCGGCCTCGTCGGCGTCGCCGGAACCGCGTGGGTAGAGGAAGGCCTGCAACAGGAGGCTGCCGACGAAGGAGCAGAGCGCCAGCAGCAGGACCGCCGCGGCCGGTGCGCCGATCCGGATCCGCCGGAGCCCCCGACGCCCTTGGAACGCCTGAAGCTGGAGCCCCTGAAGCCCACGGAGCCCTCGGGGACGCGGCGGGAGGTCCTGAGCCGGTCCGCCGGGCCCGGTCCGGGCGTCGACCGGTCCGGGCTGTGCCGGAATACCTGACTCGGGGGCGACCGCTTCGGGTGCTGACGAGTCGATGGTCATCGCGACATGCCGCGTCCGGCCCTCACCATCATGAAGGCCTCACGGCCCAACCCCGTCGTCCCCGGTCATGCGTCCGCACCATCCGTCGCCCGCCTGTCCGCCGGCCCCGTCTCACGGCATCCGTAACAACCAGCGCATTCGCGCCAACTGGGATGATAGAGAGTGCGCCAGTCCAGGCAGGAGAGGGTTCCTCCGGCCGGAAGCCGCGCGAACGCCGGGTTTCGATCAGGCGAACAGCCGCCCGCGGGACGAAGATCGCGGGCGGTCGGCAGAGTCGGGATTGCGGGTGGCGATCGCGGCGTTCAGTGCGGTGGCGAAGCCGGTCCAGGCCACATACGGCAGCAGCGCCGCCGCGGCTGGCCGGTCGGCCCGCCAGGCGCACGCCAGCAGCGCCAGGTTGGCCGCGTCCAGCGCGGCGATCTCAGCCAGCGCCCAGCGCGGGCGCCTGGCCCGGAAGAACAGCGGCGTCCAGCCGGCGTTCAGCGCGAGGTCGATCGCGAACACGCGCCGCAACCGCCGCCGCTGCTGCTCCTGGGCGGCACCATCCAGCGCACGGGCGCCGGCGAACGCGATCAGCGCGTACAGCGGGGTCCAGACGGCGGGGAACGCCGCCGGAGGCGGCTGCCAGGCGGGTTTGTCCAGAGTCCGGTACCAGTTGGAGTCAGGGCTGGTGGCGACGGCGCCGAGGGCGGCGGCGCCCGCCGTGGCCAGGCCGGTCCTGACGAGAGTCGGAACGCTCATCCTGGCCTGATACCCGGCGGACGCCCAGCATCTCCGGCACCGAGCATTCCCGGGCACCGAGCATTCCCGGGCACCGGGCGTCCCCGGACATCGGGCCCGGACTAGGTCAGATCATCGCCTGGAACATCCAGTGCTGCATCTCCAGCTCCTTGAGCGCACCGATGATCAGGTCCTGGGTGACGGGGTCCGGCTCCGCGGTGGCGTCCATCCGGCCACGCATCCGGGCGACGACCTCGGCCAGGACGTCGGTCATCAGCCGGACGACCTTCTCGTCCTGGACATAGCCGGACTCCACGCCGTGGATCTGACCGCGGTKGGCGACCGTGGCCACCTGACCGTCCGGGTTCACCCCGATGGCCACCGCGCGCTCGGCCGCCAGATCGGTGTGGCGGCGGGCGACGTCGACGACCTGGTCGAGCTGGCGGTGAATCGAGCGGAAGGTCCGGCCGGTCACGTTCCAGTGCAGCTGCTTCGCGAACAGCGAGAGGTCGATCAGATCGACGACCATGGCTTCCAGGGCCTCGCCGGTTATGGTGCGCGCGTCGTCTGACAGCGGGCTGCGAATGGCACTCATGGAGTTCCTCTCCTCGCGATGGCGGTCAGGTCCTTGTCTGGAAATGCCCGCAGAGAAGATCGTTACAGCGGCCTCGTACGCGTGACGGTGACGGGCCGGTCCGACGGTTTGGTCCCGGGCTGATACCGGACTGATACCGGACTGATGGAAGTGAGGAGAGGACGATCCGGGTCGTGGCCCGGCGCCGGGGCCGCCCGTGTCGGAACACCCTGAATGACCGGAACTCATCGCGATGGCCCTGACCGCCGAGTGCTCTCGTGCGGCACCACAGTCCCGGCAACGACCGGTCCGCCATCCCGCGTCGGCGTGTGCGGCCCAGGGGCGGTACCGGGCCGAATCGGTCCATGCCGGGCGTCGCTGACCCCACTCGACAGCCGGCTGGGGCAGACGCCCGCGACGGCCGTGTCCGGGGAGGGACGAAGACCGCATGATCCGCCGCACGGGCTCGCTGCGGCAGGTGGAATTGGGGTCCAGACCGGGTCTGGACCCCAATTCCACCTGCCCCGAGGATCTGCTCCGTCCGCGGGCGACGATCACCGCGGGCCGCGCCGTTCGTCGGACAGTCCTCCGCGACGCGAGGCGGCTGTCCTCTGGCCCGCGATCCTCGAGGTGGTCGTCGGGCGTCGTGGCGGATGTGGCGGAGTTGGGCGGCGAGTTGACGGGCGCGGGCGAGCGGCCTGACCGATTCGGGCGGCCTGGGAGTGCGGGATCGTTGCGCCAAAACGGTCACGGGCGGCTAGCATTCGCGCCATGAGCAGGTACCTGGAGAACGCTGCCCGCATGCTCGAAAAGGCCGAGAAAATGGCCGATGAGAACGGGATTGATTCCGGTGAATATCGCGTCTGCGTGGAACTTGCCCGCGAGTACCAGAGGCTTGCCGAGATCGAGCGGGGGCAGGCCCCAGCCCATTTCCTGGCACCAGGAACACCCAGGGATGAATTACAAGGTTACTGTCCGATGTCGGGGCAGCCGCTCGCGCCCGCTTCTGCCGGCGGTATTCGGATGACCTCGGACCGTCCTGGCGGCCGCGGCCAGGGGCGTAGCAGCGTGCTGAACTGCAACAATGGCTTCTGCGGTTTCCTGTCGACAGGGCAACCCCAGTGCGGATGATMGATTTTTGATCGCGCCTGTGGGTGTCGCGCGCGACGCCGCTCACCGCGGACGGCCGGCTGGCGAGCTGATCTGGGCCATCGCGATCAGGCCTGGTCCGGTGGATCGCGGTCGGGGGCCGCGGGCAGGGTCACGGTCACCACCAGGCCGCCGCCGTCACGGGCCTCTGCCCTGGCCGCGCCGCCGTGGGCCTCGGCCACGGACCGGACGATCGACAGTCCGAGCCCGGCCCCCTTGGCGGTGATCAGCCGTTCGGTCGCCATCCGGTGGAACGGTTCGAACAGCGACGGGACCTCGTAGGACGCCACCGCGGGCCCGGTGTTGGACACCTCGATCTCCACCAGGCTGTCGTCCCGGGCGCGACTGGCGACCCACACCTCGCCGCCGTCGCCGATGTTGTGCCGGACGCCGTTCTCGACCAGGTTGTGCACCAGCCGCTCCAGCAGCAGCGCGTCGCCGCTCGTCGGGGCCTCGGTCGCCGACTCGTGCACGACGATCCCGGCGCGTTTCGCCTCCGGCGCGGTCTGGCCGACGACGTGGGTGACCACGTCCGCCAGATCGACGGGCCGGCGCGCGGTGATCTCCTTCTCCGAGCCCGCCAGCAGCAGCAGTCCACTGATCAGCCGCTCGTGCCGAAGGTTGATCTTCAGTAGATCGTCGCCCAGCTGCTTCACGTCCTCGGAGGCCGACCGCCGGTGCATCGCCACCTCGACGAGGGCGCGACCCACGGTGAGCGGGGTGCGCAGCTCGTGGGAGGCGTTCGCGATGAACCGGCGCTGCCCGTCGAACGACCGGTCGAGCCGTTCCACCATCGTGTCGAACGCGTCGGCCAGCTCCTTCACCTCGTCGTGCGGGCCGCGCAGGGCGATCCGCTCGTGCAGCCCCCGGTCGGCCGCCGGCGCGGCCGCGATCCGGCGGGCCGTGTCGGTGACCCGGTGCAGGGGCGCGAGGACCCGACCGGCGACCAGCCAGCCGAAGCCGGCCGCCGCGCCGCCGACCACACCCAGCGCGATCCCGCCCTGGACGAGCAGCGACCTGGTCGCCGCGCGGCGAAGCTGGTTCTGCTGGTCCCGCAGCCAGCGCTCAGCGTCCGCTCCGGTGATCAGAGTGTCGCTGCCATCCGGGGAGGACGTCTGCCTGCCGAGCGAGGTGGTGGTCGTCACGTTCCCGTTGGACTCGACCCGCTGGGCGAGCACCTTCGTCCCGGATCCGCGCATCTGCTGCTGGAACAGCGCATACGTGGCGCCGAGCAGCACCACCCCGGCGACCAGGAACAGCCCGCCGTAGATCAGCGTCAGCCTGGTCCGCAGCAGGYGGCGCCGGGACGACGACGGTCGGACGGCGGTGGCGGTGGCAGCGGTCATGAGATTCGATAGCCGACGCCGGTGACGGTCTCGACAACCGGCGGGTCACCGAGCTTGCGGCGCAGTTTGAGGATGGCCAGCCGCACCGCGCCGGTCAGCGGGTCGGCGTGCTCGTCCCACGCCTTCTCCAGGAGGAACTCGGCCGACACCACGGCGCCCTTCGCCCGCAGCAGCTCGGCGAGGACGGCGAACTCCTTGCGCGACAACGGCACGTATCGGCTGTCCCGGAACACCTGCTGGCGGGCCGGGTCCAGGGTGATGCCCGCTCGGTTCAGCACCGGTGGCGCGGCCGGCCGGGCGCGCCGGCCCAGCGACTGGACCCGGGCGGCGAGTTCCGCGACGGCGAACGGCTTGGTCAGATAGTCGTCCGCGCCAAGGTTGAGCCCGTCGACCCGGTCGGTGACCTCGGCGGCGGCGGTGAGCATCAGCACCCGGGCGGTCGCGCCGGAGGCGACCAGCTCCCGGCAGACATCGTCGCCGTGCACGGCCGGCAGGTCCCGGTCGAGCACGACCACGTCGTAGCTGTGGACGGTCAGCCGGTCCAGCGCCGCCTCGCCGTCGTACGCGACGTCCACCGCGTGTGCCTCGTCACGCAGCCACTCCGCGACCGCCTCCGCGAGCATCGGCTCGTCCTCCACCACCAGTACCCGCACGGCGCCACTCCGCTCATCCCGTCGACCCGCCGACACATGCTCGCCGACCACTCTGTTTCCTCACCGTTAGCGCAAGCTGATGATCTTGAAATCGCCCCGGTCGGAGGGCGGGCCACCAGCCGCCGACGGCGGCCATGGAAACGCCGGCGAAACGCCCCGGTGCGTTGCATCAGCGCTCGACCGGTCGCGACCAGCGCCGGTCGAGACAGAGCGACCTGGCAGGGAGACGACGTGACGCGAAGGCTTTCCCGGCGAATGCCGACGGTTCTGGCGGCGCTGCCGCTGGCCCTCATGCTGGCCCTCGCCGGCTGCGGTTCGGGCGACGACAGCGGCACGGTGGCCTCGGCCGCCGGGGTCGGGTCCGGGGGCGCGGGCGCGGACGGAGCGACCGACGGCGCCACCGCCACCAGCTCTCCGCGGCCGGGGGATCTGGCCGTCAAGTTCGCGCAGTGCATGCGCGAGAACGGCATCGACATGCCCGACCCGGTGGACGGCCGCATCGAGCTACGGATCGACCCGAGCACCCCGAAGGAGACCGTCGACGCGGCCATGGCGGCCTGCCGCGAGTACAGCCCGCAGGCGAACGGGTCCGCGGGCAGCGACCCGGAGATGGAGGCCAAGTCCAGGGACTTCGCCGCGTGCATGCGGAAGAACGGCGTCGAGGCGTTCCCCGACCCCGATCCGGGCCAGCGCGGCATCATCATCGGCCCGGAGGCCGGGGACGACCCGGACTTCCAGACCGCCCAACAGGCCTGCCAGGGCATCCTCTCCGGGAAGGCGTGACCCGGGTGACCGTCAGGGAACAGACAGACCAGCCAGACCGGACACGGGAGTCCGGACCGACCGATAGCAACAAGCCAGCCGAGACCACCGGGCCCGCGGAAACCATTGAGACCACCGAGACCACCGGGACCGCGGAGACCGTCGAGTCCGCCGGGAGCCGTCGGCGCGGCGGCCGCGGACGGCGACGTGGCTGGCGCGTCGCGGCCGCCGTCACCGTCGTCGCCGCGGGCGGGGCGGCGGTCACCGCGGCCGTGCTCGGCACCGCCGACGACGGCGAGGCGGGCGGGCCGACCGCCGGCGCGCTGCCGCCGAACACCGCCGAGGTGACCCGGCAGACGCTCACCGACGCCCGGACCGTCGACGGCGATCTCGGCTACGGCCCGTCGACCACGGCGGTCAGCCGCGTGCCGGGCACCGTCACCGCGCTGCCGGACACCGGCGCGGACGTCACCCGCGGCCAGGAGCTGTTCCGGGTCGACGACCAGCCGGTGACCCTCCTGTACGGGACGACGCCCGCCTACCGGCCGCTGCGCGCGGGCACCGAGGGCCAGGACGTCCGGCAGCTGGAGGAGAACCTGGCGGCCCTCGGCTACTCGGGTTTCACCGTCGACGACTCCTACACCGGCGACACCGCCAGCGCGGTCGCCCGCTGGCAGCGGGACGTGGGGCTGCCGGAGACGGGACKGGTCGAGCTCGGCCGGGTGGTGTTCGCGCCGGACGCCGTCCGGGTGGACAGCGTCACCGCCGCGCTCGGCGCCCCGGTGGGCCCCGGCGCCCCCGTGCTGAGCTACACCGGAACCGCCAAGGCCGTGACCGTGGAGCTGGAGACCTCCGACCAGCGCCTGGCCACGAACGGCGCCGAGGTCACCGTCACCCTCCCGGATGGCGCGAGGACTCCCGGCAGGATCGACGACGTGTCGACGCGGATCGACCCGGGCAGCGGCCCCGACGCGGATCCCACCACCACGGTCGAGGTGGTCGTCGGCCTGCCGGAACAGCGGGCCGCCGATGCCTACGCGCTGGCCTCGGTCGACGTCACGTTCACCGCCGGACGGCGGCCGGACGTGCTCACCGTCCCGGTCGCCGCGCTGCTGGCGCTGCGGGAGGGTGGTTTCGGGGTGGAGGTCGTCGACGAGGCGGCCGGGACCTCGCGGTACGTCGCGGTCACCACCGGCCTGTTCGCCGACGGCCGGGTGGAGATCTCCGGACCCGGCATCGCCGCCGGCGTCACGGTGGGGATGCCGGCATGATCGAACTGGACGACGTGACCAAGGTCTACCCGGGCGGGGTCGCCGCGCTCGCCGGCATCACCCTGCGGATAGGCCACGGCGAACTGATGGCGGTCGTCGGGCCGTCCGGGTCGGGGAAGTCGACGATGCTCAACATCCTCGGCGCGCTGGACCGGCCGACGTCCGGGACCGTGCGCATCGACGGGTACGACGTGGCCCGGCTGGCCGACGCCGAGCTGTCCGCGCTGCGGGCCAGCCGGATCGGCTTCGTCTTCCAGCAGTTCCACCTGGCGGCCGGCGTCAGCGCGCTGGGCAACGTGGCGGACGGGCTGCTCTACTGCGGCCTGCGGCCGGCGGCGCGGCGCCGGCTGGCCGCCGCGGCGCTCGAACGGGTCGGCCTCGCGCACCGGATGGACCACGAGCCGCACGAGCTGTCCGGTGGCGAACGGCAGCGGGTCGCCGTCGCCCGGGCCGTGGCCGGCGACCCGCCGCTGCTGCTCGCGGACGAGCCGACCGGGGCACTCGACTCGGTGTCCGGCGCCGGCGTGATGACGCTGCTGCGCGAACTGCACGGCGGCGGGACCACGGTCGTGGTGATCACCCACGATCGGGAGATCGCCGCGTCCCTGCCCCGGCAGGTCCGGATGCGGGACGGCCGGCTGGTGGCCGACTCGGGTGCCGGCCAGGTCCGCGAGCCGGCTGGGGAGGTGGCGTGATGCCGGCGCCGTCCGAGGTCGCGGCCGCCGAGCCGACGGCCCTCCCGACACGGGCGCTCCCGGCACGGGTGGGCCCGCGGGAAGGCCGCGCGCTGGCACCGGCCCGGATGTGGCCGGGGGACGTGGTGAGGGTCGGAGCGGTGGGGCTGCGCACCCGTCCGCTGCGGGCGTTCCTGTCCGCGCTCGGCATCGCCATCGGGGTCGCCGCGATGATCTCGGTGGTCGGGCTCTCGTCGTCGTCCCGCGCCGATCTGGACCGTGCGCTCGACGCGCTCGGCACCAACCTGCTGACCGTCGCGCCGGGCACAACCCTGTCCGGGGAGCAGGCCCGGCTGCCGGCCGAGGCCGAGGCGATGGTCGGCCGGATCGGCCCGGTGGAGTCGCGCTCGGCGGTCGGGCGGCTCGAGGGTGCGAAGGTCTACCGCACCGATCGGATCCCGGCGGCGCAGACGAACGGGATCGCCGCCTACGCCGCGCGCACCGACGTGCTGGCGGCGGTGGGCGGACGGCTGGCGAGCGGCACCTGGCTCAACGAGGCCACCGGCGGCTACCCGGCGACGGTCCTCGGCGCCGACGCCGCGCGGCGGCTCGGGATCGGCCACGCCTCACCGGACACCCGGATCCTGCTCGGCGGGGACTGGTTCACCGTGGTCGGCATCCTCGAACCGGCCCCGCTCGCTCCCGAGCTGGACACCGCGGCGCTCGTCGGGTGGCCGGTCGCCGAGTCCAGGGCGGGATTCGACGGGCGTCCGACGACCATCTACGTCCGGGCGCGGGCGGGCCAGGTGGAGGCGGTCCGCGACGTGCTCGGCGCCACCGCCAACCCGGAGGCGCCGAACGAGGTGGAGGTGTCCCGCCCGTCCGACGCGCTCGCCGCCCAGCGGGCGGCCGGTGACGCGTTCACCGGCCTGCTGCTCGGCCTTGGCGCGGTGGCGCTGCTCGTCGGTGGGGTCGGGGTCGCCAACACCATGGTCATCTCGGTGCTGGAACGGCGCTCCGAGATAGGGCTGCGCCGCTCGCTGGGCGCGACCAGGGGCCAGGTCCGCGGGCAGTTCCTCACCGAGTCGCTGCTGCTGTCCGCGCTCGGCGGCGCCGGCGGGGCGCTGCTGGGCGCCGCGGTCACCGTCGGGTACGCGGCGGCGCGGGGGTGGCCGCCGGTGCTGCCGGCCTGGGCGGTACTCGCCGGCCTGGGCGCGACGGTCGTCATCGGCGGGGTCGCCGGTCTCTACCCGGCGGTCCGCGCCGCCCGGCTCTCGCCCACCGAGGCGCTGGCCACCCCGTAGGCGGTCTCCAGCGCCTCCAGCGCCTGCGCGTGCCACCCGGCGACCAGCTCTGCGGCGGGCACCGCGCGGCTCAGGGACGCCGTCTCCCCCGCCCACAGGTTGACGAGCTCCGGGTCGTGGCGCCGGCGTCCCTCCGCCCGTAGCGGCGCGGTGATCCGGTGGACCCGCGGGTAGGCGGCCGGGGCGACGGGCCCGTGTTCGCGGGTGAACGCGTTGTCGAGCCCGCGGGCAAGCCGCCCGGTGAACGCCCGGCTGACGACGGTGCGCCGCCCGCCGGCCAGCGCCGCCCGGTGCACGTCGGAGGTGCCCGCCTCCGGCGTGCGCAGGAAGGCGCTCCCGAGGACGGCGGCGTGGGCGCCGGCCGCCAGCACCGCCGCGACCCCGGCCCCGTCCGCGATGCCACCCGCCGCCAGCACCGGCACGTCGACGGCCGCGCGCACCCTGGCCAGCAGCGGCATCAGCGCCAGCCGCCCGTCGGCGCCCTCCACGTCGTCCGGGTCGATGCCGCCGCGGTGGCCGCCCGCCTCCCAGCCCTGCGCGATGAGCGCGTCCGCGCCGCGGGCCGCGGCGGCGAGCGCCTGCCGCTCGTCGGTGACCGTGACCGCGACCGGTATCCCGGCGCCATGGCAGCGCGCGACGTCCTCGTGCGACGGCAGGCCGAACGCGACGCTGAGGAGGGCGGGGCGCGCGGCCACCGCCACGTCGAGCTTCGCCGCGAAGTCGTCGTCGTCCGGCGCCCCGGCCGAACCGCCGACCCCAGGAGGACCGGGGTCGCCGGGTGCCACGTCGAGGCGGGCGGCGAGCGGGCCCAGGCGCTCGGCATAGGCCGCGACGGCCGCGTCCAGGGCCTGAGCGTCGGTGCCCCGGGCCCGCTGCCCGCCCAGGAACAGGTTCACGGCGAACGGCCGGCGGGTCAGCCCACGGGTCCGCTCGATGTCCGCCGCGAACCGGTCGACGGTCAGGTAGCCGGCCGCCAGCGTCCCGAGCCCGCCGGCCTCGCCGACCGCCGCGGCGAGCTCGGGCGTCGAGGGCCCGCCGGCCATCGGGGCACAGACGATCCCGGTCGGCACGGGTGGCAACTCCATGCTCGCGACCTTCCCATGGCCAGGCCCGGCATGGTGCCACCAGCGGTCCGACGAAGGTTCTCCGCGACGACGGCACCCGCACACCGCAACCAGACAATAAGAACCTGGTTCTTGCACCGAGCGGAGAGTTCCTTAGGCCTATCGTCCCTTATTTCCAGCGAAAAGAAGGCAGACATCGCGCCTCATCCAGACGAGGCTATGCTCACGTTTCAGGCCAGAAAGGGCGGCCGACCGGGGCGGCCAGACCGTCGGCTCGACGGCGGTCGAGAGCAGTACGTACGAGCCCGCAGTGGTCCGGCGGGACACCAGCTGGGAGTCATGCATGCACGCGGCAAGCAACGGGCCTGGCACGCGCCGTCAGCCGGCGGCGGCCAGCCGATTAGTCGCTCTCGGTCGCGTACCGGTCGGCGGACGGCCGCCGCGGCAAGCGGCGCGCAGGCGAATGCGGGCGGGAACGCTTTCCCTGGCTCTGGCCGTCGTGGCGGCGGCCGGCTGCTCCGCCAAGGCGGGTGAGGAAGGCGCCGCCGCCGCCGACTGCGCGGCCCCGGGCGTGACCCCCGATGCCGTCAAGATCGGGCTGCTCTATCCGAACACCGGGGTCCTGTCCGAGGCGTTCAAGTCGGCGCGCAGCGGGGTCGAGGGCCGGATCGGCCTGGCCAACCAGTCCGGTGGCGTCAACGGCCGCGGCATCGAACTGATCTGGCGCGACGACGCGGCCGCGGCGAGCACCAACGGCACGGCCGCCAAGGAGCTCGTCGAGAAGGACCATGTACTGGGGCTCATCGAGCTGAGCACGGCCGTCTCCGGCTCAGCGGACTACCTCGACAAGAGCGGCGTGCCGGTGACCGGCCTCACCGCCGAGTCGCTGTGGAACGACCACGCCAACATGTTCTCGTTCTCCTACCTGTTCGCCAAGGGCACCGCCGTCACCACCTTCGGCCTCTACGCCAAGGCACAGGGCGGTACTAGGGCCGCGGTGCTTGAGGACGCCGCCGACGGCCCGTCCCTGGAGATCGCCAACCAGCTGATCGCCAGTCTCGCGAGCCAGGGCATCGAGACCGTGGACCGGGTCGGGTACACGACCGGGTCGAGCAGCCCCACACGGACCGCCGACGAGATCATCGACAGCGGGGCCGACGTCATCGTCGGCACAGTGGCGATGAGCAGCATCGCCGACGTGCTGGCCGCGGTGCGCGACGCCGGCGGCCACCCCAAGGTCGTGCTGAGCCCGAGCGGCTACAGCCAGGCGCTGGTACGCGAGCAGGGACCCGCCATCGCGGGTCTGACCATCTGGGTGAACTACACCCCGTTCGAGTCCGCGTCGCCGGCGATTCAGAAGTACCAGAAGGCCATGGCCGACTTCGCCCCCGAGCTGGACGACCCCGACCAGGAGGTCGCCGTCGCCTCCTACATCAGCACGGACCTCTTCCTGCGCGGCCTGGAGGCCGCCGGCCCCTGCCCCACCCGCCAGGCCTTCATCACCAACCTGCGGAAGGTCACCGACTACGACGCAGGCGGACTCGTCCCCGGCACCATCAACCTGTCCCAGAACCGCGGCCAGCCCAACACCTGCTACGCGTTCGTGCGCGTGAACGCCCACGCCAGYGGTTTCGAGGTCGCCAAGGCCGACGGKAACGGGCAGTGGTGCGGCCAGCTCCTGCGGCAGACGCCCGCCGGCAACGGGTGACCCGACCGCGGCCGGGCGGTCCCGCGGGCAGGCCTCGCGCGGGACCRCCCCGACCGGGCGCGGTGTAGATTCATCCGCTACCGCCGCCGCGGGTCCACAGCTTCTGGAGGCCGCCCAGGGTCCCTGGACCGGCGTAGCGGGAGCTCGGAGGGCACGCGAGGTCGACGGAGGTCCGGTGGTGGTCGATCAGCCCTCCCCCGCTCGCGGGCGGGGCCGCCCCCGGGGTCTTTCCGAGCGGGTCCGCCGGGACGTCTTCACCGCCGTCCGGTCCATGCTCATGACGGTCGGCTACGAGGCGTTGCGGATCGACGACGTCGCCACCGCGGCCGGCGTGCACAAGACGACGCTCTACCGGCAGTGGTCGAGCAAGGCCGACCTGGTACGCGACGTGCTGGTCGCCGCCGAGACCGCCGCGATGCCGCGGCCGGACGAGGGCAGTTGGGTAGGCGACCTCGAGAAGCTCGCCGAGGGCCTGCAAAGACTGTTCAACCACCCTACGACGCTGGCCCTGCTGCGGACCAGGATGACGGCGAACGACGAACGGCTGACGGCGGGCCTTCAGGAGGTCGCCACCAGCGAGATGGAGTTCGTCGGCGCACCCTTCCGACGAGCCGTCAGCCGTGGGGAGATCGATCCCGACGCGGACGTGTCGATGCTGGTCGAGTGCATGCACTCGATGCTCATCACCCGGGCGACCTTCTCCCGGCGCCCCATCGACGACGAGTTCATGGACCGGCTCGTCCGCCTGATCAGGACCGCCGCCGGCACCGGCCCGTCGGCCCCCGCGACGTTGCCGCCGGCCACGGACGCCTGAGCGAGCTCCACCCGGAACGTCCGCTCCACCTCGCCGTCCGCTTCACCGTGCCGTCCGCTTCACCGCGCCGCCGGCGGACCGTTTGACGCAGTCATTGGTTGCATAAATTATGCGAAGACAGGCGGGCGAACGGGTTCCCCTCCCCCGGAGCCGTCAGCCCACGAACCAGCCGCCGCGCCGACACCCGCCCTCCGGGCACCTTCCATCCTCCTGGAGTTCACCGTGACCGAAGCAGTCATCGTCTCGACCGCCCGCACGGCGATCGGGCGGGCCCGCAAGGGCACCCTCGTCGGCCTCGACGCCTTCGACCTCGCCGAAGCCGTCGTCCCCGCCGCCCTGGAACGCAGCGRCATCCCCGCGACCGACCTCGACGACCTCATCCTCGCCGAGTCCTACCAGGGCGGCGGCGTCATCGCCCGGCACACCGCCGTCCGTCTCGGCCTCACCGGCGTCTCCGGCGCCGCCACCAACCGCCACTGCGCCGGCGGCCTGACCGCCGTCGCCATCGCCGCTGGCAGCATCCGCGCCGGCATGGACCGCGCCGTCATCGCGGGCGGCACCGAAAGCCTCAGCAACCAGGTGCTCGGCTCCAAGCGCGACGCCGAGGGCAACCAGAAGATCTGGATGTCGCCACCCAACCCCGACACCCCCGAGGCCCCCGCCTTCGACATGTCCATCACCGTCGGCGAGAACACTGCCCGCGAGATGGGCCTCACCCGCCGCGACGTCGACGAGTGGACCGTCTACACCCAGGAACGCGCGATCGCCTCCATCGACTCCGGGGCGTTCGTCGACGAGATCATCCCCCTCGACGTGACTCGCCCCGACGGCACGACGGTCCGGTTCGACACCGACGAGCACCCCCGCCGTGGCACCACCCTCGAGAAGCTCGCCACCCTCAAGGTGCTGCACCCCGAGCTGCCCGACGCCACCGTCACCGCCGCCAACGCCGCCGGCCTCAACGACGCAGCCGCCGCCGTGACGCTGACCAGCGACACCTACGCCACCGCCCACGGCCTCACCCCCCTCGCCCGCATCCGCGCCTGGGCCACCGCCGGCATCGAACCCGCACTCACCGGCCTCGCACCCACCCTCGCCATCCCCAAAGCACTCGACCGCGCCGGCCTCACCCTCGCCGACATCGACCTGTTCGAGATCAACGAGGCCTTCTGCTCCGTCCCCGTCGCCGCCATCCGCAAACTCGGCATCAACCCCGAGATCGTCAACGTCAACGGCAGCGGCGCC
Organism: Pseudofrankia sp. EUN1h; assembly: GCF_001854645.1. Lineage (NCBI taxonomy): Bacteria > Bacillati > Actinomycetota > Actinomycetes > Frankiales > Frankiaceae > Pseudofrankia > Pseudofrankia sp. EUN1h. The sequence continues at coordinate 299,241 of NZ_MBLN01000058.1, forward strand.
AGCCTCGGCCACCCCATCTCCGCCACCGGCGCCCGCATGGTCRTCACCATGATCGGCGAACTACGCCGCCGCGGCGCCACCCACGGCTGCGTCTCCATGTGCGCCGGCGGCGGCATGGCCGCCGCCATGATCATCGAGATCGTCTAGCGTGCGGGCCTGACCTGCGCATACTGACGCAGGCATGCCGGGCGGCGTTCCGAGCCGTTCTCGTTGTCGTCGAGCACGGTCGCGAGCCATGCTGGCTGACGGTCGATGAAGCCTCTGTCGACGACGGCCCGAGCACACGATCGGCGTGGATCCAGTCAGTCGCCGCAACGAAACGGCGAACCGCGTACCAGTCGGCGACGTGGAACTCGTCGGTGCCGGGCCGAGTAGCGACCGCGCAGGCGTCAGGGCGGCAGCGGCAGCCGACAACGTCGATCCCCAAGCCGACCTGGCGCTGGTTACCGGCCTCGTCCCACCCGTCTCCGAAGATCGCCACGTGTGTACGCGGATCCGAACTCCGGGCCGTGACCAGTTCGGATCTGGATACAGAACTGGTGATCAAGCTCGCCGAGCGCGGAGGCCTGGGCTGTTTGGCACGGTGTGGGGCCAAGTGGCGGGCGGCCTGTGGACGTCGCCTCCTGGTTGGCTGACGGTCTTCGACGTAGCGAACACCGCCATCGGTCATCGACCGCAGCGAAACGGCGAACCATATAGCCACATATAGCCAATAGCGACTCGGGTCGCACAGTGGCCCCATGGTCCTGGAGTGCCGTCTCAGACCACGGGCGTGTGGTCGATGAACGCGGCCATCGGAACGCGTGCCTCAAGACATGCAGGAGAGGTAGTGGATGGCTGCCGATCAGCCTCGCGTGCTGTTGGGCGCCTCATCGCACGAGAGCACTACTACTCACGGATCGTTGATCTAACTTCCGCACCGACCGACGCCTGGGCCAGCCCTCAACCACCATCAAGATCGTCTAGTGACGCCCTGGCGCGGATCGTGGCTGGGTGATCCTCGCCCAGCACCCGCCGACGCCGAGCCAGCACGTCCTCCCCCAGGGCACGCGCAGCCGGATAGTCACCCAGGTCCGCCAGGATTGCCGCGAGGTTCGCCGCCG
>NZ_MBLN01000059.1:0-59467 GCF_001854645.1 Pseudofrankia sp. EUN1h
CACCCGCCGGCATCATCCCGGCCGGCGCCGCCGAGAACGGGCTCAGACCACCCAGCCACGACCCCAGCTGCCCCAGACCCGGAATACCAGTCACACCACTGACCACATTTCCGGCACCGCCAAGAAGAGCACTACCAAAATTCCCATAGGGAGCCAGCTGGTACGCACCCGCCGGCACCGCAGGAGCCGCGAACGGAAATATGGCGCTTCCGAAGGGATCCATCGCCTGAAGGCCTGTGCTTCCGATTAGACCGGCGAGCCCGGGGTGGACACCAACCCCGGCCGGAATCCGGTACGGCGACGACGAGGTCACGTCCGGAATAATGGCAGAAACGGACATCAATGCTCCCGTTAGGTAGGTTGAAGAAGGAGAGGAGGAAGGCGATATCCGACCGGGCGCCCCGCGAAAGCGCGGCGCCCGGTCGACCCTATGGCCGGACCTCCGATCAATCAATCGCCGCTCAGCGTGCCGAGGTACGTACGGGACGACGGCCCACCGTCGGAAAGATTTCGAATGGCCAGTCTCGGCGCGACAGCGCACGAGGCCGGCACGGCGCAAGGGGAATGGAGTAATCGAATTTTTGTCGACCGAATGCGGTCATCCGCCCAAATTCGCGGATGCTCTCGGTGAAATACTACCGACCGACAGTCGCGGGGAGCTCTTTGTTTCCGAACAATGCCGTCGCTCGACGCCGAGTCCACTTCGTTATTTTTCCGCCGCCAGGTTGGCATCGCGGAACGACGTCGCCGGGTTGCCGTATCGCCCCGGCTGCCGGGTAACCGACCAATCCGACGCCGCTGGCCGACACGGGCAGCGGGCGTGCCGGATGGCCGCGGGTGGGGATCAGGCCGCGGAGGCGGCGCCCGCGCGGTGGCCGGGGCGGCATTCGTGCCAGCGCTGCGCCCGCTCCAGCTGGCCCGCGAGCGAGATCAGCAGACTCTCGCTGTTCGCCGGGCCCATCAGCTGCGCTCCCACCGGCAGGCCAGCCGCCGTGAAGCCGGCCGGCACATTGATCGCCGGCCAGCCGAGCACGTTCCACGGCCAGGTGAACGGGACGGCGGCGACGATCGCCTGGTCGGTCTCCCAGCTCGTCGCCCGGTTGAGCTCGCCCACCCGAGGCGGAGGCACCGCCGTCGTCGGCGCGAGCAGCACGTCCACCGACCGGAAGACCCGCCCGATCCGCCACCGCGACATCGGCTCGGCCGCCCGCGAGGCGAGCAGCAGCGGCCGCAGCATCCGGCCGGTGCGCGCGTTGGCCAGGGTGCGGACGTCGAGCAGCTCGGGGTCGGGGACGCGATGGGTCCAGTCGTCGATCGCCTCGAGCGAGCGTGGCAGGAAGATCACACCAAGCAGGCCGTAGGCGGGTTCGGCCAGCACGATCTCGTGGCCGAGTGCCTCGAGCGCGACACCGGTCCGTTCCACGGCGTCGCGCACCGCCGGATCGAGCCGCGCCGGCATGCCGCTGTACGGCACCTTCAGCGACAGCCCGATCCGCAACCGGCGCGGTTCCCGGGAGGCGGACACCAGGAACGGCTCGTCCGGGGGTGGCGGCCGGTCGCGGTCGACCGGCGCGCTGCCCGACAGGGCGTCGAGCAGCAGGGCCGCGTCGGCGACGGTCAGCGCCAACGGGCCGAACGTCGTCAGCCCGTTGAACTGCTCGGCGACGGGAGCGCTGGAGATCCGCCCGCGCTGCGGCTTGATGCCGACGAGGTTGGTCCAGGCCGCCGGGATCCGCACCGAACCGGCGCCGTCCGAGCCGACGGCCGCGGCCACCAGCCCCGCCGCCACGGCCGCCGCGGCGCCACCCGACGACCCACCGGGACTGTGATCAAGGTTCCACGGGTTGCGGGTGACGCCGAAGGCCGGTCCTTCGGTGAACGGCCACTGGCCGAACTCCGGCGTGTTCGTCTTCCCGACGATCACGGCGCCGGCGGCCTTGAGCTTGCGCACCATCTCGCTGTCGGTGGGTCGGGGCGGGAACTCGCCCGGGGCGCCGAATGCCGTCGGTTCGCCCGCCAGGTCGGTGTCATCCTTGATCGCGATGGGAACACCCAGCAACGGCAGCCGTTCGCCCGCCACCAGCCGCCGGTCGGCCTCGTCCGCCTCCGCGAGCGCGGCCCCGGGACGCAGCCGCCGGAAGGCGTTGAGGGTCGACTGGGTGGCCTGAATCCGATCGAGCGCTGCGCCGACGAGCTCTCTTGACGAGACGCTCCCAGCGGCCAGCGCCGCGGCTTGGCCCCGCAGGCCCAGCAGGTCGTCCGGCACCCCGACCTCCCCTCCGGCACGACGGGGCATCACGCCTGGGCGTGCCCGCCGGCCGGCCTCGCCAGCCTCAGACCCGCCGAAGGCCAGCTGAGCCGACCAGAAAACCGTAACCGAACGTGCGGCTCCCGCCACTGCCATCGCCCGAAACGCGCTGGTCAGGGATCTGGCACCGCGGCGGCGGCCGCCCGTTACCCACGGAGACCGAGCCGGGTCGCACCGAGGCGGTCTTCCTGTCGTCTCACCGCCATATAGGTGTCCATCTCACAAACAACAGCGGACTATCTCCGTAGCACCATGGGTAACCCACTGAATGCGTACTTTGCCAGCCACGATCCGTCTCGCCCCGTCCGCGAGGTTGCGGCGGTCGCGTTGGCGTCAGCACCAGGGAGGATCTAGGTGACCGAGCAGAACAGTTCGCCGGACCTCGCCGGGCCCCAGTTCGGGGTCCCTTCTGGATCGGCAGAACCGATCCAGGAGGTCGGCGGCGTCACCGAGCCCACAGACCCACAACCCCAGGGGACCGAGACCACGACCGCCAGCGCCGAGCCGAGCCCGACCGACTACCCCGACGAGCATTCCAACGGGCATCACGACGCGGCTAGCGTGCTCGCCAGCGCCAGGCAGCGGGTCGCCCCGGCGGTGACTACGGTGCGCGACAAGGTCGTTCCCGCCGTCACGCCCGCCGTGACGACCGTGCTTGACAAGGTCACCCCGGCCGTCACGACTGCCAAGGAGAAGGTCACACCCGCTGTGACCAGCGTGCACGACAAGGTCGCGCCCGCCGTCACCACCGCCAAGGAGAAGGTCGCCCCGGCCGTCGCGACCGCCAAGGAGAAGGTCGCCCCGGCCGTCGCGACCGCGAAGGAGAAGGTCGGCCCCGCCGTCGCGACCGCCAAGGAGAAGGTCGGCCCGGCGGTCGCGACCGCGAGGGAGAAGGCGGCGCAGAACCCGCGACTGGCCGACGCGGCCCAGCGGACCGTCGCCGCGCGCGACCGCGCCGTCGCGAACGCGCGCCAGCAGGCCGGTGAGCATCCGTGGATCGCCGCGACCGCTGAGCGCACGGTCGCGACCAGCGGCAAGACCGCCCGCACGGTCAGCCAGCAGGCGCGCCAGCACCCGGTGGCCACCCGACGTGCCGGCGCCGCCCTGGCCGCCGTCGCCGCCGTCGCCTGGCTGCGCCGTCGCCGCGCCGCTCGCGGCTAGAGCCGGATTCCCCGCTGATCCCTGAATCCTGGCCCTGGCCCTGGCCCTGACTTGGTCCTGGCCTTGGCCGCGAGGTTCGCGGATCAGCGGGGAAGCGGTCAGCCACTGGCTCTGCTCCCGGTGCCGACCCGCAACGACCGGGTGTTCCACGAACAACCCGATCGCGCCGCGAAGTAGATCGACAGGGCGAATCCGGTGGTACCGGTAACGGGCGACTGACCGGGCGGCGAGAATGCCTCATGCCCTGGAAGCCGGACCGTGCGCTGATGCTCGGGCTCACCGTGCTCGCCTGTGCCGTAGGCGTCGGTCTGCTCGCAAACGTCGCCCTCGCTGGGTTCTTCGGACTGTCCGCGTTGCTGGTCGCCGGCGCCCGCGGACCACGGCGTACCGCCGCGATCGGCGCCCTGGCGGTGGTGGTGGCCGTCCTGTCCGGAATCTGGGATCACCGGTTCGGACAGTCCCAGCACCTCGCCGCGATCGTGCTGGTCGCCGCGCAGTCCGCCGTGGCCGTCTGGATCGCGGTACACAGGACCCTGCGGGAGTCGGAGCTGCGCCATCGCGAGTCCGAGCTGCGCCGGGTCCGGGCGGTGGCTGACGTCGCCCAGCGCGCGCTGCTGCCCGAGGTGCCCACCATGCTCGACGGAGCCCGGCTGGCGGCCCGCTACCTGTCGGCGGCCGAGGAGGCCTCCGTCGGTGGCGACCTGTACGAGGTCGTCGCCACCAAGCACACCATCCGCGTGATCATCGGCGATGTCCGTGGCAAGGGCCTGCCGGCCGTGCGTCTCGCCTCAGTCGTGCTCGGGGCGTTCCGCGAGGCGGCGGTGACCTGGCTCGAGCCGGAGCAGGTGGCAGCGGCCTGCGCCAAGGCCGTCAACCGGGAGGCGGACGCGGAGGACTTCGTCACCGCTCTGCTGCTCGACATTCATCCCGATGGACGACTCAGTCTCTGCTCCGCCGGTCACCATCCGCCGATGCACCTGCCCATGCGGTCCTCGACTGGAGCCACGGCGGCGGCCGGGCAGGACGCCCAGGCCGGCGGGGAGATTCGGTTGAAGTCGCCCAGCCCGCCGCTAGGGCTCGCCGAACGGTTCACGCCGTCCGCCGCGCGCTGGGCCGTTGGTGACCGGTTGCTGCTGTTCACCGACGGGCTGATCGAGGCCCGTTCACCGAGCGGCGAGTTCTTCCCGCTCGAGGACCATCTCGACGCGCTGCTCGACGGCACGATCGAGGAGGCGCTGGACCGGCTGACCGAACGCGTCACCCGGCACGCGGGCGGGCACCTGCGCGACGACCTCGCGATGCTGCTCATCGAACGGCGCCCGCTCGCGTCCGAGCCCACGGTGCCGCGGCAACCGTCCGCCGCGGACAGCGGCGAGCCGCGCACCGCGCCCGGCGCCCCCGATCCGGACGCCCCCGATCCGGACGCCCTCGATCCAGACGCCGGACCGGCAGCCGAGACTGCTGGCGCGGCCGCGGGCAACCCCGGGCACATCCGCGGGAACGGACCGGGTCCGTCCGGGTGGCGCCGGCTGCGGGTTGGCCGCTCGCACCGCTCCGGCTGAGGTCAGTTGCCGTTGCGGTAGTCGATCGGGCCGGGCAGGTCGACCCTGGAGTCGTGGCCCCAGCCGTCCTTCGACCAGAGTCGCCAGTCGATCCGGCCGAGCGTGAACCTGACCTGCTTGACGCCCGTGCCGTCGCCGCTGAACTTAAGGGGGCCGAACGAGCTCCAGCCCCGGTAGAACAGGCCCATTTCTGTGCTCCTGGAAACGGGGCCCGATGATCGGGCCCAAGCGGTTGTGGTCGTGAATCCGGCCGGACGGCGAGTATGCACGTCGGCGAGTTGGTGCGAGGTTAGTTCGACGCGACGGCCAACCGGCGAGAATGACCGGTACGCGACTGGCGCGGGCAACCATACCGAATCCGTGATCCGGATGCTCCGTGTGCGGTGTCGACAACGCTCCAAGGTGTCATGGGTGCCTGCCACCTCGCCCTGGGTTTACCGGGCCGCGCCACTGGCGTGACCTTCCGTCCAGGTCCGTGGACGCGCCCGCGATCGTTCCGCCGGCCGGCTGGCGCCCGTTGGACATGGACACCTGGTGAACTCCGGAAGGACACGGCCGGGCCGCCCACTACCGGTCCTCGTGGCGGGACGCGGACGTCTCTGCCGGACACCGACCGGCTCCTACTACTGTCGACGGCACAGATCTGCCTTCGCGCAGCGCGGCGCCTACAGATCCCGGACGCCACCGGAAGCCATCGGACGGCGGGAAGAGCCGCGAGTGCGCCCGATGAACAACCCTGGCCGGGGAGGGATCGATGATGCGCGCATCCAGGTCGCTGGCATGGTCGCTGGTGTGGTCGCCGGCCAGCGTCGGCTGACGTTGACCCCCATCATCGGCTGGCGGCGAGCGGGCGTCTCCTCGCGCGCGAGTGTCGCGCCCGCGGACCAGGCCAGCCCGCGCACACGCCGGTTTCCGCCCGGCAGGCGCCGGACCGGTTGGCTTGCCCGCGCCGTCGCCACCGCGGCGGCGACGGCCGTCGTCGCCGCCGGGGCGACCGCCTGTTCGCCCGATGGCGGCGGCCCCACCGCGGTTGACCGGTCGGCGCCGTCGGACTCCCTGAGCGGAGCCGGGGCGACGTTCAGCGCGGACCCGAAAGGACAGCCACCCGTCATCGCCACCGCCGGCGGCCTGGTCAGTGGCATTCGCGCGGGTCAGGTGGATCGCTACCACGCGATTCCGTTCGCCGCGCCGCCGGTCGGGATGCTGCGTTGGGCCGCTCCGACGCCGTCGAAGCCGTGGCAGGGCATTCGCGACGGCAGCCGCGGCGCGCCGGCCTGCACGCAGACGGGCACGCTGAGTGCGCTGTCCAGCGAGGACTGTCTGTACCTGGCGGTCTCCCGGCCAGCGGGAGCGCCGACGAGCGGTCACCTRCCCGTGATCTTCTGGATCCACGGCGGCGCATTCGTCGGCGGCACYGGCGAGCAGGCGGATCCGACCGCGCTGACCACCGGCGGTCCGGCGATCGTCGTCACCACGAACTACCGCCTCGGAGCGCTCGGATATCTCGTCCTGCCCTCGCTGACCCAGGAGAGTGGCGGGGACGCCGGCAACTACGCCACCCAGGATCTGACCGCCGCGCTCGGCTGGGTCCGGAACAATGCCGCGGCGTTCGGTGGCGACCCGAAGAACGTGACGATCATGGGAGAGTCGGCCGGGTCGATCAATGTCTGCGCGCTGCTGGCCGCGCCGGCCGCGAGTGGGCTGTTCCAGCGCGCGGTCATGGAAAGCGGACCGTGCGGCTGGAAGCTCCCGACCATGGCGGCCGCCGCGCAGACCGGTTCCGCGCTGGCAAGCCGGCTCGGCTGTGTCGACGCGGCAACGGCCGCGCTCTGTCTACGCTTCCACCCGGCGGCCGAGATCATGACCGCGGCCGCCGCCGACGGCTCGATTTTCAATCCGTTCCCGTTCTCACCCGCCGTCGGTGGCAAGACTCTGCCGTTCACCCCGTACCAGGCGCTATGGAATGGGAAGCTGGCGGACGTACCAATACTGATGGGCACGGTCCACGACGAGGGGCGGCCGTTCACGACCTACTGGGCCAACCAGGGGCCGATCACCGACTTCGGCGTGGACGGCATCATCCGTACCCAGTTCCCCGACCGCGCCGAACGTGTGCTCGCCGCCTACCCGCCCGGACAGGTACCCGCCCGCGAACGTCTGTCGCGAATCATCACCGACTCGATGTTCACCTGCCAGGCGACCACCTTCGCGCAGCTCACCACCGCGATCGCGCGCATGCCGACGTACCTGTACGAGTTCGACGTCCCGGAGCGGCCGGCCGCGAGTTCCGAGTTCGGTACTGGCGCCACCCACGGCGCGGAGCTCGACTTCCTGTTCCCCGGCCTCGACGGCAGGCTCACCACGTCGGCGCAGCACGCACTCTCGACGTCGGTGGTCGGCTACTGGACCCGCTTCGCGGCGACCGGGAACCCGAACGGCTCCGGCGAGGCCACCAGCTCGACGGTCCCCTGGCCGCTCTTCGACGTCCAGGCGGTCCGTTCCGGCGACGACCGCCTGCTGCTCACCCCCGGCAGGACCGTCCCGGCCACCGACACCTGGTCGGCCCATCACTGCGATGTCTGGAGCTGACGCCACCCTCGCCACGCTCTGCCCTCCGCCACACTCTGCCCCGCCACGCTCTGCCCTCGGCCGAACCCCCTTGCGCGGATGCGGGCGATCGGTTCACCGTGTGGGGCGACGAGCGGGGTCCGGCACCCCGCCGGAGCGAGGGGTGGCATGGTCGGGGCGATCGCGACGGCGACCGGCGCGGCGAAGGGCTTCCTGCCCAGCGAGTCCGCGTTTCGTTTCACCAATCGCTTCCCGCGTCAGCGGGTCCTCACCGCACGGGTACCAGGTCTGGGCAAGGGCATCCCGATCGGCGACGCGAGCCGCGGCCTGTGCGGCGGCATGATCTTCGCGGTGCGCGACCTGTTCGAGGCGGACCGGGAGCCGCCGGCGGATGTCGCGCCGCCACCTCCTGAATCACCGCTGTACAAATACATCGTCCGCCGCCTGTTCGCGAGCTGGGATCTCCCCCGCGGCGCGCTGCGCTACTACCGCCTGCAGCGAACGGCCGATGCGGACGTCGTCTGGGCGCTCGGCCGACGCGCCGGCATCGGCCGCGTCACGGTCGTCGATGAATGGCCGAAGGTCCGCCTCGACCTGGACTCCGGCCGCCTTTCCGCCCTCGGAATCATCACCGTACATTCCGTCGACCCGGCGAAACTGGGCTTCAACCACCAGGTCCTCGCCTACGCCTACGAGCAGTCCGGCACGGCGGTGACCCTGCGCGTCTACGACCCGAACACCCCCCTGGACCGTGCCGACGACATCACCCTCTCCTTCGACACCGCCAACCCCGCCGGCCCGGTTCCCATCACCCACAACCTGGCCATCTCCGGCCGCCCCGTCCGCGGCTTCTTCCACACCACCTACCGCTGGTCCGACCCCGCCGCCATCACCACCTGACCCACCGCGGTCTCCCGCGCCAGCGGGATCTCGGTCCGGGCCGGGTTCATCCCGGCGGGAGCTGGTCGCCCGTGACGGGGCTGGGCTCGCCAGCCGCGGTCGTGTAGACGAGCAGGCAGGTGATCGTCCGGCTRCCGGCGCTCCAGCTGTCCGGTACCAGGGCGCTCCAGGTGAGCCGCACCGTCGCCGTCTCCTGGAAGTTCGGCCCGAAGCGGGCGTGGGCGACGGCCAGGCAGCGCTCGCCGGCCTCCTTGTTGAACGCGTCCTCGGTGGGCACCGCGCCGTCGGCCGTGTCGGCCATCCGGGTGTCGCCGATCGCGGCCAGCTCGTGCGGGCCGGCGCAGTCGACCACGCCTCCGGTCGCCACCGCGAGGCAGGCGCCGACGGGGTAGACCCAGGACTGGTCGGCGCCCTTCACCGCGCCGGAGAACAGGTCGAACGCCGTCCACCGCCCGGTCTCGCCGACGAGGGGAACGTCCGCCCGCAGAATGCACCAGAGGTCGCGGTCACCCGACTGCCAGGTCGCCTCCGTCGGACCGGTCGCCGCGGCCGAGAACCTCCCGTTGGGGTCGATCGCGTAGCCGAGGTAGGTCTGGGCCGCCCCCGCGCAGGAACGCTGGATGAGGGCCGCCCACTCCTCCTGGGAGGGGTAGGGCGCGCCCGGCGGGTAGTCGCCCGCGAGCAAGACCGGCTCGTCGCTGATCGCCTCGAAGCGGTGCGGCCGGTCGCAGGGAACGTCCGACACGTCGGGCGTGACGCCGTCCCAGGTGTAGCAGTGACCGCGCTGGAAGTCACGGCCCGTGAGCTGGGGGGCGACCGCGGGTGTGGCGGCCGCGGATGGCGTGGCCCCGGCCGGTGTGGCCCCGGCCGACGGCGCCGCCGACCGGCCCGCGGCCGGCTCGCYCGCGTCTGTCTCGTTCCCGCTGGTGACGCGGGACACGGCGTAGGCGACGACGACCGCCGCGAGGAGCAGGACGACGACGAGCGCCCTCCTTCTGGGCGCGCCGCGGCGGCGGCCCGGCCCGCCAGTGGCTGGCGGTGGTGGAGATGCGGGCGCAGGTGCGGGCGAGACCGGAGAAGAGGGCGCGGCCGGGTGCGCGGGGCGGGACGCCGTCGAGTCCAGGTAGCTGGTCCAGCGTCCGTTCGGGGACGGAGCCGGCTCGTCTGACTGGTCCTGCGCGTCGCGCTGGTCCAGCGCGTCGGGCGCCGGCGGTTCCACCCGCCGGCCGAAGGACTCGTACGCCTCCCGGATCGCGCGGGCGTCACGAGTCGTGGGATCAGCCGCGGCGGGATCAGCCGCGGCGGGATCGCTCGGGTGGCCATCGCTCGACGGAGCGGCAGGCTCCGGCGCGGGGGATTCCTCGTCCGCCACGGTGCTCGGCCCCCACCTGTCGCCTCAGGGTGTGCATGGCGTTCCCGCAGACGGCGGGCCGCATCCTCGTTAAGGGAAGATATCGGCCATCGACCCTACGTTCAGGGTGATTGGATCCATTGCCGCGCGGCGCGTCGGCCGCGCGGCGTCCGGCGTCCGGCGTCCGGCGTCCGCCAGGAAAACGGACCAGGCCAACCGATGCCCCCGCACCAAGGCGGAACCCGCCATTTGCGGGGAGGTTAAGGGGTGGAGCCCCCTGGCATGGGGTCCGGGGCTCGGCCCCACGGCAACATCACGCCCGCCGGCGAAGCCGCCCAAAGGGCCGGCGAGCAAGCCAGCCCAACGTGTGCAGCTTCAGCGATGGAAGTTGAACCCTGATCTTGACCGCTACCCGCGGCACCGCGAAGCGAACCCGTCAGCCGGTGACGAGATGTAGTTCCTCGTGGCGTCCGGGGCTCGGCCCCGGAGCAACATGGCGCGGGAGCCTGGGAGTAGATCCAAAGGATCTACGAACAGGCAAAGCCGATCGTGTGCCCCCAACGGGATTCGAACCCGTGCTACCGCCTTGAAAGGGCGACGTCCTGGGCCACTAGACGATGGGGGCGGAAGGCCCTGAGCGGCCGCCGCGAGTGGCCCGGACCCTCAGGATCTCCTGGCCAGCATAGGGGACCGGCTAGTCAACCGCCAAACAGGTTCCCGTCGGCCGGCCCGACCAACCGCACTCCACCCCGAACGAGGTCGGTCTTCGCTGGGAGCAGGGCCGCCGCCATGACGACCCCGGCGTAGACCTCGTCCGCGGACCTCGTCGATGTCCGCGGACCTCGTCGATCAGACGGCCGGTGGCGATGAGCGTGGCGGGGACCCGGTTGGYGGTGCCCCGGCCGGACGTTGTGGACCCATGAAGCCCTGTCGTTGCCGACAGCCGCCATCCGGCCACGGATGCCACCGATGGCCGAAGACGGCGCCGTCAACATTCCGGCGGCCCATTACAGCCGCCTTCGACGGAGATCATTGTTCATTGATTCCCGAGGTTCGTGCCGCAAGTTTTCGCAAGCCCTTTCGGACCCTTCAATCCRAACGCGGACGCCATGGTCAGCGCCGGGGAATCGTCGACCCACGGATCACGAGCCGGACCGGMATCGCGTGCACGCCGCTGGCGGGTGCCGCGCCATCCAGCGCCTCGAAGATTCGCATGGCGGCGGTGCGGCCGAGCGCCTGCAGGTTCGCGTCGATGCTGGTCAGCTCGGGCCTGGAGTTGGTCGCGAGCACCTCCCAGTTGTCGTACCCGACGACGGCGACGTCCTCCGGAACCCTCTTGCCCAGGTCACGGAGGATGTCGAGGACGCCGCGCGCGATCAGGTCCGAGCCGCAGACGATCCCGTCGATGTCGGGATGCTGGCTGAGCAGCAGCGCCGCGGCGGAGCGGCCCCAGTGCTCGGACCAGTCCGAGAACATGACGTCGCCGACGAGCTCAAGCCCCGCGGCCGCCAGGGCGGCCCGTAGGCCGACGGCTCGGTCCTGGGCCGCCGCGTAGGTCGGGTCGCCGCTGACATGGCAGATGTGCCGCCGGCCCGTCGACAGCAGATGCTCGGTGGCGATGCGCCCGCCGCTGATGTTGTCGGGCACGACGGAGACGTCGGCCGGGTCGTCCGACGGCGCATAGGCATAGACCACCGGGACCGGGATGCCGTCGCCGAGTGACGGCCGCGGGTTGGTCCGGTCGCCGACGACGATGATGCCGTCGACCCGCCGGTTGAGCAGTGCCTTGAGATGGTGCTGCTCACGGATCGCGTCGCCGCGCGCGTCACATAGGAAGACGTTGACCTGGCCGGCGCCGAAGGCGTCCTCGGCACCCATCAGGATCGGGATCACGAAACGGCCCTCGAGATCGCCCGTGAGCAGGCCCACGGTTCCGCTGCGCCCGGCGAGGAGGCTGCGGGCGAGCTGGTTCGGCGTGAACGACAGCTGCTCGGCCGCCTGGATGACCCGGCTGCGGGTGGCCGGGGCGACCTCGTCCCGGCCGTTGATGGCCTTGGACGCGGTGGCGAGCGAGACGCCCGCGAGCCGCGCCACGTCGCCGAGCGTGRCCGCCTTCCCGGGCGGTTCCACTCGCGCCATCCCGGCTCCCTTCACCTTGACACGTCCTGCACCTGGACCCATCTCCGCACTCTTGACACCAACAACACCCGCCGCTAGCTTGCTAAGCTATCACATGATCCGAAAACCATTTCGGAAGTTTCGGATCTCCCTCCTCCACCCAGTTCACGGCTCTATTCGGGCTCCCCGGGGGCTCGTTCACGGATGAGCTAGGAGGTCAAGATGACAGGTAGGAAACGACTCGCGACCCGATTAGCCGCGTCGCTCGCCACCGGAGTGCTCGCGCTCGGCCTGGCCGGGTGCGGTGGCGGCTCGGACTCGGGGAGCAGCCTCGCCGACGCGGGAGCGTCGGGCATCGACGACGGCTCCACCCTCACGCTCTGGACGCGCGCACCCCTGGAGAAGCAGGCCAAGCTGCTTGTCGAGGCCTACAACTCGTCGCACAAGAACAAGGTCGAGCTTACGGTCGTCCCGAACGACGACTACGTGGCGAAGGTCGGGGCGGCGGCCGGCTCGCACGGACTCCCCGACCTGTTCGCGGCCGACATCGTCTACGTCCCCAACTGGGTCAAGCAGGGACTGTTCCAGGACATCTCGGGCAACGTCGACGGCCTGCCGTTCAAGGACAAGCTCAACCAGGGACACATCGCGGCCGGCACGCTCGACGGCAAGGCGCACGTCCTGCCGTTCGTGATGGACCTGTCGATGATGTTCTGGAACAAGGAGCTCTTCAAAGAGGCCGGGCTGGACCCCGACAAGGCCCCGGCGAACCTGCAGGAGTACGCGGCCGCCGCGAAGGCGATCCAGGGTCTGAACAAACCCGGCGTCTACGGGACGGCGACCGGCCTCAGCTGCGGAGGCTGTCTCGTCTTCACCTGGTTCCCGAGCGTCTGGGCTGACGGCGACGAGGTGCTGTCCGCGGACGGCACGAAGTCGCTGCTCGCGGACGACACCGCCAAGAGGGTCTACGCGACCTGGAAGGACCTGGTGGACTCCGGGGCCGTGCTCCCGTCGTCACGGGACGAGACCGGTCCGACGTGGACCGCCGGCTTCACCGAGGGCAAGGTCGGCCTGATGCTCTACCCGGCCACGCTGCTGTCCTCGACGCCGTTCGACGCCGGCGTCGCCGGGATTCCCGGGCCGGACGGCGGCTCGTCGACCTTCGTCGGCGGTGACGGCATCGGCATCTCGAAGGACTCGAAGAAGGCCGCGCAGGCGTGGAACTTCCTCCAATGGCTGGTGTCCGAGGACGCACAGGTCGGCGTGCTCGCGAAGAACCACGATGTCGTGGCCCGGTCCGACCTGGCGGTCAACGAGTACTCCGAGAAGGACGACCGGCTCGTGACCATCAACAGGGTGGCCGGCAACGGCGACACCCCGGTCGCGCTCAACTTCCAGCAGGCGTTCAACGCGCCGAACAGCCCCTGGCTCACGCTCGTGCGGGGCGCGGTGCTCGGCAAKGACGACTCGGTCGACGCTGACAACGACGAGATCACGACGGTGCTGTCGCACTAGTCCGCTGGACCGGCCGGCGCCCGGAGCGCATCCGAGCACCGGCCGGCTCGTTCCGTCCCCGAAGGATCCTCCATGACCGCGACTCCCCCCACGCGCGGCGCATCCCTCCCGGTATCTGGCCGGCGTTCCCGTCGCCGGGGGCATGCCGCCACCGGCTGGCTCTACGCGGCACCCACTGCCCTGTTCGTGCTGTTTCTCTTCGTGCTGCCGCTGCTCCTGGTGCTGCGGATGTCCGGGTCGGACTGGCCGCTGCTCGCGGGCAACCAGGGCATCAACGTCCCCGACAACTTCCATGAGGCCGTGTCGCACCGGTTCTTCCGGGACTCGGTCGTGTTCACCGTGAAGTACACGGTCCTGACCACGGTCATCCTGTTGGCTCTCAGCCTCGGGCTCGCGGTCCTCGTGCAGGAGTCGACGCGCTGGAAAGGGCTGCTGCGCACCTCGTTCCTCGTGCCGAGCGCCCTCGGGCTCGCCTCCGCGTCACTGCTTTTCTACGTGCTCTACTCGCCGCTCGCCGGGCCGTTCGCCGACCTCATGAGGTCGTGGGGCTTCACCTTCCTCGGTACACCCGAAGGCGCGCTCTGGTCGACGATCTTCCTCATCGTCTGGCGTTACGCCGGCTTCTACATGCTGCTCATGCTCGTCGGGCTGCAGGGCATTCCCGACGAGGTCTACGAGGCCGCGCGCATCGACGGCGCGTCGCGGTGGCAGACCTTCGTCGGGATAACCCTTCCGCTGCTGCGCCCGACGCTGACCCTCACGACCGTCCTGTGCGTGACCGGCTCGCTCCTGGCCTTCGACCAGTTCTACATCCTCACCAAGGGCGGCCCGGACAACTCGACGATCACGATCGTCCAACTCATCTACAGCGTGGCGTTCCAGGGCCAGAACGACCTCGGCGTCGCCGCGGCACTGTCGGTGATCGCGCTGCTCGCCCTCATCGTCATCAACATCGCGCAGATCCGCGCGTTCAGCCGGAGGGCCGACGACTGATGAGCCCGACCTCCACCCGCGGGCGACCGACCCGCGCCGCCGACTCCGCTGGAACGCCCGCCGCCGCGGTGCCCAGCCGCGCTGTCAGGGGCAGCCGCCGCCGGGGAAACCCGCGTTCACGCGGAGCCACTGTCGGCGGCGTCGTCCTGCGCACCCCGTACTGGGTGTTCACCACCGCGCTCGCGCTGATCTTCCTGTATCCACTCGTCTGGACCACTGTCTCATCCGTTTCGCCGCGGGCAGGCACGGGCCAGGTCGACGGCTGGGGCTTCGGCAACTATTCCACGCTCAGGCACTACCAGGCCGGCGTCTGGGTGTACCTGGGCAACTCGGCCTTCGTGTCGCTGCTCACCGTGGCCCTCACCATCACCATCTCCTTCCTCGGCGGGTATTCGTTCGCACGGTTCGATTTCCCGGGTAAGAACGTGCTTTTCCTCGCGACGCTCGCGATCCTCATGGTCCCGTATGCCACGCTGCTGATCCCGCTCTACGTTTTGCTCACCCGCGTCGGCCTGGCGAACTCGCTCGTCGGTGTCGCGCTCGTGCTCACGATGTTCCAGCTGCCGTTCGCGACCTTCATGATGCGCATCTCGTTCGAGGCAGTACCGCGAGAGCTCGACGAAGCCGCGATGGTCGACGGCTGTTCCAGCTGGAAGGTGCTCTGGCAGGTGCTCCTGCCCGCCGTGAAGCCCGGCCTCATCACGGTCGGCCTGTTCGCGTTCCTCACCGCCTGGAACGACTTCATGGCTCCGCTCATCCTCATCAACGACACCAACCGGATGACGCTCCCGCTCGCGGTGTCGAACCTGCGCGGCCAGGTGCAGGGCGTGGTCGACTACGGGGCGACGGAAGCAGGTGTCGTCGTGCTCGCGCTGCCCTGTGTCGTCCTTTTCCTCATCTTCCAACGCCACTACGTCCGCGGCTTCATGTCGGGCGCTTTCAAGGGATGACGATGACCCATTCCATTACCGCTGACGTCCGATCCGTGCCCGTCGCGCCGACCAGGGGCGCCCTGTGTCCGCTCGGCCTCACCGAGGTCGCCGTCGTCGGGGRCTTCTGGGCCCGCAGGCAGGACGTGAACGGTCGCAACACGCTTCCGCACATCGAGGCGTGGCTCGAACGCGAGGKATGGCTCTCGAACTTCGACCTCGCCGCGGCGGGACGGCTACCCGATGGGCGCCGGGGCCGTGAGTTCTCCGACTCCGAGGTCTACAAGTTCCTCGAGGCCGTCGCCTGGGAGATCGGTCGGCGTGGCGGCGACGACGAGCTCGATCGGCGCTTCCGCCGCGTGGTCGGCCGGGTCGCGGCCGCGCAGGAGCCAGACGGATACCTGAACACCCGATTCGGCCGGCCCGGCCAGCCGCCCCGCTGGTCGGATCTGGAATGGGGACACGAGCTCTACTGTCTCGGACATCTCTTCCAGGCAGCCGTCGCCCGGGCCCGCACCTGCCCCGACGCGGGCGACGGCCTCCTCGAGATCGCGTGCCGCGCCGCCGACCTGGTCTGCGAGGTCTTCGGCAAGGGCGGAATCGAGCGGATCTGCGGACACGCCGAGGTCGAGGTCGGCCTCGCCGAACTCGGCCGGGCGACGGGAGAACCGCGCTATCTCGAGCAGGCCCGCCTGTTCGTCGACCGGCACGGGGACGGCACGCTGCGCGATATCGAATGGGGCCGGTCCTACTTTCAGGACGACGATCCCCTACGCGCCGCCGAGGTGCTTCGCGGTCACTCCGTCCGGGCGAACTACCTCGCCGCCGCGGCGACCGACGTCGCGGTCGAGACCGGCGACGACGAACTGCTCGCGGCGCTGGACCGTCAGTGGACGCGGACGGTCGAGCGCCGCACGTACATCACCGGCGGCCAGGGCTCGCACCATCAGGACGAGGCGTTCGGCGAGGACTGGGAGCTGCCCCCCGACCGCGCCTACTCCGAGACGTGCGCCGCCGTGGCGTCGGTCATGTTCAGCTGGCGGATGCTGCTCGCGCGCGGGGACGCCCGCTATGCCGACCAGATCGAGCGCACCCTCTACAACGTGATCGAGACCTCCCCCTCGACCGAGGGCACGACGTTCTACTACGCGAACACGCTGCACCAGCGCGCACCCGCCGCCGGCGCCTACACCGACGCCGTCTCACCGCGGGCACGTTCCTCGCTGCGCGCGCCGTGGTTCGAGGTCTCCTGCTGCCTGCCGAACACCGCGCGCACGTTCGCCAGCCTCGCCGCCTACCTGGCCACGACGGACGGCTCAGGCATCCAGCTGCACCAGTACGCGCCCGCCACGATCAGGACCACGCTCGATGATGGGTGCGAGGTYGCGCTCGAGGTGGCGACCGCCTACCCGGCCGACGGCACCGTGCGCGTACGCGTGCTGACTGACGCCGGGAAACCGTGGACGCTCTCGCTCCGGGTGCCGGCGTGGGCACCGGATGYCCGGCTTGCCGTGCGGGGCGTCGACGGCTCACGCCAGGAGACCGTGGTCGGCCCCGGGGTGGCGACCGTTTCCCGCGACTTCGCGATCGGCGACGAGGTCGAGCTCGCCCTGCCCGTCGCGCCGCGTCTCACCCGCGCCGACCCCCGCGTCGACGCCGTGCGTGGCTGTCTCGCCGTCGAGCGCGGGCCCGAGGTGCTCGCCCTCGAATCGGTCGACCTCGCTGGTACCGCGATCGAGGCGTCCGACTTCGCCGACCTGCGTATCGACCCGGCTGTGCCACCGCGGGAGACCCCGGGAGCGGTGATCGCCAGCATCGTCGACGAGCGCACCGGCCTGCGGGCCGACATACCCCTCGTGCGGTACCACGCGTGGGCCGAGCGCGGGCCTTCGACGATGCGGGTGTGGATCCCCGTGCTCGGCGCGTGACGCGTCCGATCGGCGCGGCCTCGTCATTTCGTCTGGATCGTCCGGCACGTCCGGAGCACGTGGAGGTGTCCTGTCATGGCAACCGTTGAATTCGCCGAGGCCACCAGGGTCTATCCCGGCGCGGACCGCCCCGCGGTAGACGCGTTCGAGCTTCAGATCGCCGACGGCGAGTTCCTCGTCCTGGTTGGCCCGTCCGGTTGCGGCAAGTCCACGGCGTTGCGGATGATCGCCGGGCTGGAGCCGGTGGACGCGGGCAGGATCCGGATCGGGGAGCGCGACGTCACCGACCTGCCGCCGGGGAGCAGGGACATCGCCATGGTGTTCCAGAACTACGCGCTCTACCCGCACCTGAGCGTGGCCGGCAACTTGGGATTCGCGCTGAAGGCCGCCGGGGTCGCGAAGGAGGAACGCACCCGGCGGATCCGCGCGACCGCGGCGCTGCTCGACCTTGAGCCCTACCTCGACCGCAAACCGAGAATGCTCTCCGGCGGCCAGCGCCAACGGGTCGCGATGGGCCGGGCCATCGTGCGGGAGCCCCAGGTCTTCCTCATGGACGAGCCACTGTCCAACCTCGACGCCAAGCTGCGGGTCTCCACCCGCGGCCAGATCGCCTCCCTGCAACGCCGGCTCGGCGTCACCACCGCATATGTCACCCATGACCAGGTCGAGGCCATGACCATGGGCGACCGCGTCGCCGTACTCCGCGAAGGCCAGCTCTGCCAGGTCGGCACCCCACTCGCGCTCTACGAACGCCCTGAGACCGTCTTCGTCGCAGGGTTCATCGGGTCACCCGCGATGAACCTCATCGAGGCGCGACTCGAAGACGGCCGCGCACGGCTCGGCGAGACCGTGATTCCGCTCCCCCGCGCCACCGCGCGGGCCGCGGCCGACGAGGGCGCCACCGCTGTCACCGTCGGATTCCGCCCCGAAGCCCTCGAGCTCCGCGGCGATGGCGAGGGCTTCGCCGTCACCGTCGACCTGGTCGAGGAGCTCGGCGCCGACGCCTATCTCTACGGCACCGCCGTCGCCCCCGGCGCGGGCGGGCGGATCGATGCGCCATCCACCGTCACCGTCGTCGCCCGGCTCGCCCCGAAGGGGGTCCCGCGACGAGGCGCGCAGGTCCGGCTCCGCATTCGTCACGACGCCTTCCATGTCTTCTCCACGAAGACCGGCCGACGCCTGCCTGACTGAGTCCAGACGCCGTGGACCCCGACCGCGAGTGGGACGAAGCCTCGCGCGGCCGGGGTCCACGGCGATGGGTCAGGTGATGGCGCTAGATGCGGCCGGTGGAGGCGGCGCGTTTGCGGCTCAGGGCGTCGACGCTGGCGGCGAGGGCGAGCACGCAGCCGGTGACGATGAACTTGGTGCCGGCGCTGTAGCCCATGAGACCCATGCCGTTGTCGATGACCGCGACCACGGCGCCGCCGAGGACGGCGTCGATGATCCGGCCCTTGCCACCGAAGAGGCTGGTACCACCGATGACCGCGGCGCCGACCGCGTAGAGCAGCGTGTTGCTGCCACCCGCGTTCGGGTCGACCGAGGTCGCCCGGGACGCGGCGATGATGCCGCCGACTGCCGCCATCGCCGAACAGATGACGAAGCAGGAGATCCTGATGCGCACGACGTTGATGCCGGCGCGCCGGGCGGCCTCCGCGTTGCCGCCGACGGCGTAGATGTGCCGCCCGTAGGACGTCCTGTTCAGGACGTATGTCCCGACGACGACCAGCACCAGGATGATCGGGATGACGATCGGCACGCCCTTCAGCGAGACGATCGCGGTGCGCGAGCGCTCCAGGTTGAGCGCGTAGACCGCCAGGCCCGTGAGCACCGCCAACGCGCCGGTGCGGACGGCGATGACCAAGAGCGGGTCGGCCTGCAGGCCCCCGCGGCGGCGGGTGGCGCTGCGCATCAGCTGGCTCGCGCCAAACCCGAGGACCACCACCGCGAACAGGATCCAGCCGCCATAGGTCGGCAGGTTCTTGTTGGAGATCGCGACGATCGTCTTGTCTCTGATCGAGATGTTCCCGCCGTTGCCGATGATCAGCAGGACGGTGCCCTGGAAGGCGAGGAACGCCGCCAGGGTGACCACGAACGACGGGATACCGACTCTCGCGACCAGGAACCCGAGCACCAGTCCGATCGCGACGCCGGTCGCGAGTCCCGCGAGGATCGAGACCCACCACGGCTGGCCGTGCTCGGCGGTCAGCGTGGCCATGACGGCGGCGCACACGCCGGAGGCGAAGCCTGCGGACAGGTCGATCTCGCCCAGTAGCAGGACGAAGACCAGGCCTATCGCGATCACGGTGACGGCCGCGCCCTGCGTGAACAGGTTGGCGAAGTTGATGGCTGACACGAACCGCGAGCGCAGGATCGCGAACGCGACGCACAGCACGAGCAGGCCCAGGATGGCGGGCAGCGCCCCCATGTCACCGCCGCGCACCTTGCCGATGTACTCGCGGCCGTAGTCGACCAGCCCCGGGCTCTCCACCTGCACGGTGCTCTCGGTGCCGGCAGGCGCCGGCGTGCCCGACGCCGCGGGCTCCTTGCTCAGGTTGGGAGCGACGTCCGTGGCACTCATGCCGAACCTCCGCTGGACGCCGCCACCACGCCGGACGCCGCGACGGCATCGCCCTGCGCTCCGCCCTCGGCGCCGTTCGCGGGCGTCTTCTTGTCCGGCGGCGCGCCGGTCGTGATCATTTGGATGACATCCGAGACGGTGACGTCGGCCGTGCGGACGTCGGCGGCGACCCGGCCAAGGTAGAGAGCGCAGATCCGGTCCGACACCTGAATGACGTCACGCATGTTGTGCGAGATCAGGACGACGGCGAGGCCCTGGTCGGCGAGTGTGCGGACCAGCTGAAGCACCTGCTCGGTCTGCGCGACGCCGAGGGCGGCGGTCGGCTCGTCCAGGATCACGACCGTGCTGTTCCACAGCACCGCCTTGGCGATGGCGACCGTCTGGCGCTGGCCACCGGACAAGCTCGCCACCCGCTGCCGCAGCGACTTCACCGTCCGGACCGAGAGCCCGGCCAGCGTCTTCGCCGCATCCTTCTCCATCGACGCCTCGTCAAGAGCGCCAAAGCGGCCGCGCTTCTCCCGTCCGAGGAACATGTTCTGGACGATGTCCAGGTTGTCCGCGAGCGCCAGGTCCTGGTAGACGATCTCGATACCGAGCGCGGCCGCGTCCTTCGGCAGATGGACCGAGACCGGCTGGCCCTTGAACAGGTAGGCGCCGGAGTCCATCGAGTAGATCCCGCCGATGCACTTGACCAGCGTCGACTTGCCCGCGCCGTTGTCACCGACCAGCGCGGTGACCTCTCCGGCGTTGGCCGCGAAGTCGATGCCGTTCAGTACCTCTACCGGGCCGAAGCTCTTGTGGACGCCGCGCAGTTCGAGGACGGGCGTCCCCGGCGGTGGATGGTCGATCATGATCACTCCTCGCCATGCGCGGATCGGCGGCCGAGGTGGCGCCCGAACGAAGCGGATGGTGGCGGGTGGGTGGATGTGTCCTGAATTACAAATCGATAGCAGTATGGGCGGCTCTGCCCTCGCTGGACAGCGCCGCGGCCAGGCCGGAGACGGTCGACGTCCGTGGGCCGCAACCCCTGTTGCCTGTTGCCGCCCACGGACGTCGCCCCGCACCGGAAGCGTTCTCACCGGCCCACCCGCGGCCCGCCCGGGCACCGGATCTCCGGGTCCGGGTAGGCCAGCCCCTACGGGCGGACCGGCGAGAACTGACTCAGGCCATCGCGATCAGTACCCCGAGCGAGGGACCGCCGGAGGCGCGAAGAAGAACATTTTCGCGCCTCCTTTGGCCTCTAATCCCCTAACAACGGCCGCCGGGCCCGCGACGAAAGATCATTATCGCGCGCCCTTTGGCCAGCTAGGAGATGCCGGCGGTGGTGCAGAGCGCCGCGAACTTGCCGGTGCAGAGCTGGGCCTTGGTCACGTAACCGTCGGCGAGGACGTCCTTGACGTTGTCCTTGTAGATCGCCACCGGCTGCAGCAGCACGGACGGGACGTCCCGGTTCCCCTCAGGGTCGTGGATCGTCTGCGGGGCGTCGCCCTTCTCGCCCTTCGCCAGGCTGATGGCGAGCGCGGCGGCCGCGTCCGCCTCCTTCTTGACGGCCTTGTACACGGACATGCACTGGTCGCCGGCGAGGATGTTCTGCAGCGCGGGAGTGGTGGCGTCCTGGCCGGTGACCGGGACCTTCCCGTTGAGGCCGTTCTTGGCGAGGATCGCGAGCGCCGCCTGGCCCAGGCCGTCGTTGGCGGCGAGCACGCCACCGATGTTCGGCTGCTGGGTCAGCATCTGCTCGAAGATCGTGCCGGCCTGCTGGTTGTCCCACTTGGGCACGGACTGGTCCGGGCCCTTGACGAACGAGCCGTCGTCGTACTTCGGCTTGAGGACCGAGTCGTAGCCCTGCTTGAACAGCGTGGCGTTGTTGTCGGTCGGCGAGCCGTTCAGCTCAGCGATGATCGGCTTCTGCGCTTTGGCGTCGGTCAGGCACTTGACCAGGCCCTCGCCCTGCAGCTTGCCGACCGCGACGTTGTCGAAGCTGACGTAGTACTGAGCGGAGCCACCCAGCGTCAGCCGGTCGTAGTCGATCGTCGCGACGCCCTGCCCCTTCGCCTTGTCCTCGATCGCCTTGCCGGAGCCGGAGTCGAGGTTGGTGATCATCAGCACGGTGACACCGTTGGTGATCATCTGGTCGGCGATGGTCTGCATCTGCGTCGCGTCACCCTGAGCGTTCTGGATGTCGTACTCGATGCCGGCCTTCTGGAACGCGGCCTTCAGCAGCGGCTCGTCGGCCGTCGCCCAGCGATCGGACGACTTCGTGTCGGGCAGGATCACTCCGATCTTGCCCTTGACCGCGCCGCCCGAGGCGCCGGCGGACGAGCCGCCGCCGTTGTCATCGCCGCTACTGCCACAGGCAGCGATGCCGAGCGCGAGACRGGCTCCCGCTGTCGCGACTCTTAAGAGCTTCGTGCGCATCTGCGTAGGCCCCTTCCTTGGGCGAAACTGCCCAGGATGCGGATGCTAAGTTGTGCGGCGGAACATATTCGTGTGATCAGCCTCACGCAAGCGAAAGTCGCCATCAACCGGAAATGGTGACCCTGTGCACACATGCAGCCACTTAAGGGCATCCATCCGCTCCGCCAGACTGGGTCTGTGATGCGCTTTCCGCGGCCACACCCAAACATCTCGGGGATCAAGCAGGAGGAGCTACGCCGCCACAACCTCAGCCTGCTGCTGCGCTACGTCCATCTGGCCGGACCGACCCAGCGCGCCACCCTGACCGCGCACACCGGGCTCAACCGCAGCACGATCGGCGCGCTGGCCGCGGATCTCGCGAGCACCGCCGGGCTCGTCCGTGAGGAGTCACCCGAGGTGCGTTCGGGCGCGGGCCGCCCCTCGTTCGTCGTCGTGCCGGAAACCGAGCGCTACCAGGTGCTCGCGTTCGACCTGAGGGTGGACCGGATCGTCGGTGCCAGGGTCGGCCTCGGGGGCACCGTGCTCTCCAGGGACGTCGTTCCGCT
This sequence comes from Pseudofrankia sp. EUN1h, assembly GCF_001854645.1. Taxonomy (NCBI): domain Bacteria; kingdom Bacillati; phylum Actinomycetota; class Actinomycetes; order Frankiales; family Frankiaceae; genus Pseudofrankia; species Pseudofrankia sp. EUN1h. The sequence goes on from NZ_MBLN01000059.1 coordinate 22,875, forward strand.
GCTGCCGGACTGCCGGGACTTCGACGAGGTCGTGAAGCTGACGGCGGCCACCGCGCGCCGGCTGGCGGACGCGCTCGGCCCACAGGCCCGCTGTGTGGGGGTCGGGATCGCCACCCCGGCGGTGGTGCGCGATTCGGACGGATTCGTCCGGTTCGCGCCCAACCTCGGCTGGGAGGAGCAACCGTTCGGTGAGGCGCTCGGCGTCGCGCTCGCCGAGGTGCTGCCCGACGGCATGCTCGACGAGGCGGGTGTCCTCGTCGCCAACGACGCCGATCTCGGTGCTCTGGCCGAGCAGGCCAGGGGCGTCGCCCGTGGCCACGACGACATCGTCTACCTGTCCGGCAACGTCGGCGTGGGCGCGGGGATCATCTGTGGCGGCCGGCCGCTGCGCGGCCACGGTGGCTACGCCGGCGAGGCCGGGCACATGGTCGTCAACCCGGCCGGCCAACGCTGCCGCTGCGGCGCGCGTGGCTGCTGGGAGACCGAGGTCGGCACGGACGCCCTCCTGCGCGCCGCTGGGCACGAACCGGGCGACGGCACCACCGTCCAGGACATCGTCGCCAGCGCGCAGGCCGGCAGCCCACGCGCTCGCTGGGCGCTCGACGAGGTCAGCCGCTGGCTCGCCGTCGGCGTCGGCAACCTCGTCAACCTGTTCAACCCCGAGCTGGTGATCTTCGGCGGCGAGCTGCGCGACCTGCTCGCGGTCATGGAGCACGACATCGTCAGCCGGATGGGCGCCGGCGGCCTGGCCGTGTCCCGCGAGCACGTCGCGCTGGTCCCGTCCGCGCTCGGTGGCGACTCCGCGCTGTTCGGCGCGGCCGAGCTCGCCTTCGCCCGCCTCCTCGACGACCCCCTCGGCGTCGCCACGAGCCTGGCCATCACGGGCGGCTGACGACGGCCGCCGCCGCCGGCCGACGTCGCCCGTCGGCGTCAGTTCACGGGGTGCTCCCGGCGCAGCAGGGGCAGGACTCCGTCCAGGACGTCGGCGAAGGTGGACCTGGTCAGCGGGTCCGGCTCGGCGGCGACCAGGTCCGCGGCGACCGCCCAGTCGGGCGGCTGCGCGGAACCCGACAGCGCCCAGGCCGCCTGCCTGGCCGCGCCCCTGGCGACCCACTCGGTGCCGGGATCGGGCAGCGCGACGGGGAGCCCCAGCACCGCCGGCGCGATCTGCCGCACGGCACGCGACCGGGACCCGCCGCCGACCAGCACCGCCCGGCGCACCAGCACACCGTGCTGACGCAGCGCGTCGACACCGACGGCCAGGCCGCACAGCACCCCTTCCACGGCCGACCTGGCGAGGTTCTCCCGGGAGAGGTTTCCCCGGGAGATCCCGGCGAGCAGCCCGCGGGAGCGGGGGAGGTTCGGCGTGCGCTCGCCGTCGAGGAACGGCAGCAGGGCGAGCCCGCCGGCCCCGGGCCGGGCGGCCAGCGCCAGCGCGTCGAACCCCTCGGGGCTCACGCCGAGAAGGTCGGCGACGGTGGTGAGCACCCGCGCGGCGTTGAGCGTGCAGACCAGCGGCAGGAAGTGCCCGGTCGCGTCGGCGAAGCCGGCGACCAGCCCGCCCCGGTCGTGCGTGGACGTCTCGGAGGTCGCGAAGATCGTGCCGCTGGTGCCGACGGAGACGATCACATCGCCGGGCAGTGGGCAGATGCCGAGGGCGGCGGCCATGTTGTCGCCGGTGCCCGGGGCGAGCAGCGTCCCGGGGGTGGCGACCCGAACGGCCTCGGCGACGACCTCGCGGGGGCCGGCGACCCTGGGGAGCTCCAACGAGTGCCCGAGGGCACGGTCGACCAGCTCCGGGAGGTAGCCGCCGGTCGACGGCGACCAGTAGCCGGTGCCGGAGACGTCGCCGCGGTCGGTGGTTCTGGGCGCGTCCGCCACGGCGGGCTCCGGGCCGTCACTCCCGCCGCCCGGCCCCCCGCTCCCGCCGCCGGCGAGACGCCAGGTCAGCCAGTCGTGCGGGAGCAGGACCGAGCTGGTCCTGGCCGCGTTCGCCGGCTCATGACGGGCCAGCCAGCGCAGCTTGGTGACGGTGAAACTCGCCGTCGGCACGCTGCCGGTGGTCGTCGCCCACTTCTCGGCACCAAGCTCGGCGACCAGGTCGTCGGCGTCGTCGGCGGAGCGCACGTCGTTCCACAGCAGCGCCGGGCGCACCGTGCGGCCCGCGTCGTCGAGCGCGACCATGCCGTGCTGCTGGCCGGCGACCGACAGCGCCGCCACCCCGTCGAGCAGTCCGCCTCCGGCGGCTGCGCGCAGCGCGGACCACCAGGCCTCGGGGTCGACCTCCGTGCCCTCCGGATGGGAAGCCGCGGCCGATCGGACGATCGTGCCGTCGGCCGCGTCGCACACGACGATCTTCGTCGACTGGGTCGAGGAATCGACGCCGGCGACCAGCGTCATGGGCAGCCACCGGCGTCCCAGCCACCGGCGTCCCGGTCACCGACCGTCGTCGGCCGAGCGGTGCGCGACCCGGGTTGGGCTACCGATGGGAATCGCGTGCAAGCGGACCCGGACCGTGAGACAGAAGACCCCCAAAGTGCCGCGATTATACCCGTTTCGCGATTGTTTCTCATTGCTACTGGATGTTCACCAACAGAGACAAGGGGTTGCATGGCGGCTCCACCTGGCCTATTTGTTGTAGCCACCACCAAACTAGCTTCGAGGTGACGCCATGGCCAGCGATCTGACTCCGACCCGGGCCGACCGGTTCAGCTTCGGCCTGTGGACCGTCGGCTGGCAGGGCCGCGACCCCTTCGGCGAGGCGACCCGGCCGCCGCTGGACCCGGTGGACACCGTCCACCGCCTCGCCGAGCTGGGCGCCTACGGCGTGACCTTCCACGACGACGACCTGATCCCGTTCGGGGCGGACGAGGCCGATCGGGACCGGCACATCAAGCGGTTCCGCGCCGCGCTGGACGAGACCGGCCTGGTCGTCCCGATGATGACCACGAACCTGTTCTTTCACCCGGTGTTCAAGGAAGGCGCGTTCACCGCCAACGACCGGAGCGTGCGTCGATTCGCACTGCGCAAGACAATGCGCAACATCGATCTCGCCGCCGAGTTCGGCGCGAAGACATATGTCGCCTGGGGTGGCCGGGAGGGCGCCGAAAGCGACGCGGCCAAGGACCCGCGCGCGGCGCTCGACCGTCTCAAGGAGGCCGTCGACACGCTGTGCGCGTACGTCCGGGAGCGCGGCTACGACATCCGGTTCGCGCTGGAGCCGAAGCCGAACGAGCCACGCGGCGACATCATCCTGCCGACGATCGGACACGCGCTGGCGTTCATCAACCAGCTCGAGTATCCGGACATGGTCGGCCTGAACCCGGAGGTCGGCCACGAGACCATGGCCGGGCTCAACGTGGTGCACGGCTACGCGCAGGCGCTGTGGGCCGGCAAGCTGTTCCACATCGACCTCAACGGTCAGCACGGCCTCAAGTACGACCAGGACCTGCGCTTCGGCGCCGCCGACGTGAAGAGCGCGTTCTTCCTCGTCGACCTGCTGGAACGGTCGGACTACGACGGCCCGCGGCACTTCGACTTCAAGCCGCCGCGCGCCGAGAACGTCGACGGGGTCTGGGTCTCGGCCGCGGCCTGCATGCGGACCTACCTGATCCTCAAGGAGAAGGCGACGGCGTTCCGCCAGGACCCGCGGGTGATCGAGGCCATGGAGGCGGCCGGCGTCGGCGCCCTCTCCGACCCGACCCTCGCCGCCGGCGAGACCCTCACGGACTTCCTCGCCGACCGCGCCGCCTACGAGGACTTCGACGCCGAGGCGGCCGGTGCCCGCGCCGTCAACATCGAGCACCTAGACCAACTGGCCCTGGAGCACCTCTTCGGCGTCGCCTGACCCGCCGATCTCCCTGGCCCTCTGCCTCCCGGCCGGCCAGCACCGAACCGCCTCCGGGCGCCGCACCAGGCGCCCGGAGTGCGGAACTCCGGAACCTGGCGTCAGTCGACCAGCACCAGGTCGGCGAGCAGGTCCATCGAGCGCAGCCAGGCATCGAGCTCCCGCCGCCACGGCGCCGCCACCACGTGTTGGACGCCGGCCTCGGAGAACGCCGCCCGCTCCTCCCTGATCAGGCCGGGATCCATGCCCTGAGGATCCCAGCCGGTGCGGGTCGAGATGGTGAACGTGTCCTCGGGCCGGTCGGCCCGGATGCGAGCGACGACCTCGGCGGCCCGCGGTGGCTTGATGCCGACAGCCTGATAGCCATCGCCCCGCTTGACCGCCCGCCGAAAGGCGGCCTCGCTGCCTCCGCCGACCCAGATGGGCATGGGGCCCACCGGTTTGGGCAGCAGCCGCATGTCGTCGAAGGATGTGAACTCGCCGTGGAACGACACCGGATCATCGCGCCAGGCGGCCCGGAACAGGTCGAGAGCCTCGTCCAACCGTCGCCCCCGGTTCGCGAAGTCGTAGCCRAGGGCGGCGTACTCAGCCTGCGACCAGCCGACCCCGGCGCCGATGACCAGGCGGCCGGCGGCCAGGGCGTCGAGGCTGGCCAGGGAGTTGGCCAGGGCGAGTGGATTGTGGGTCGGGACGATCAGGACGCTGGTACCCAGCCTCACCCGCTCGGTGCACGCCGCCGCCCACGTCAGCGTCAGCAGCGGGTCGTAGAGGTAGGGCGACGGGTAGCTCTGCGTCGCCGGATGAACGGTGTGGTCGCTCACCCAGACATCGGCGAAGCCGAGATCCTCGGCATGTCGAGCCGCTCGGGTGATCGCCGCGGGCCCCGCGACGCTGCCGTACTGCGGGAGGTGGATGCCGACTCGCATGTGCGTATCTAACCAGCAAACGTCGCGCGCCGATCCCGGCGTATGCGCTGGCCTCTGATCAGAACGACGGTGTGCCGTTGAACGTGTACGTTTCGAGCCGGTGCCGCCGTTTTCAATGGACCTATCCTCGCGGCGTTCCAGGACAGGCCGCGGCGCAGCCGGAGCCGGGCAATGACCGGTAGTCCGAGGATTGGTTCTGACCGGCATCGCCGATCTCGTGGGCGGCCTGCTCTGGCAGACGTCGAGCACGGACGATGAGGGCGACGACGGCGCGGCCGAAGTCCTGGCCCGACGGGGTAGCAAGGGGTGAGGCCACCGGCGCCGCCGGTGGCCTCTGTCCTGCCTCTTCAGATGGGTGGGGAGGGGCGGAGTTGAACGGCCGACCTTCCGCTAGCGATAGCTGCTTGTGCGGTAGCCAGTACCGAGACCGGCAACGTTTGCCCTATGCCACCGCGACCGATACGGCTCTCGGCCGAAGCCTGATCCGTCGTCGTGCCGCGGCACTCAGGCATGGGCAGAGCGACTGCGTACGATGCGGTTCATGATCGGGAAACGAGCTGGCGCGCTGCTAGAGGTGATGTACCCAATCGAGCACTTCACCCTTGCCCGCGCCTGGGAAGACCTGACCGATGATGAGTTCTTCTGGGAGCCATTCACGACGACCTGGAGTATTCGCCGGCAAGGCGAGTGCTCGACATCGACCCCGTTCGGAGCCGGCGAATGGGTGGCCGACTTCGAGATCCCGGAGCCAGCCCCGGTCCCGATGACCACTATCGCCTGGCTTTACTGGCACATGGGATCCGTGCCTGGCCGTCTGTGCGGCATCGATTTCTTGGGCGGGACCCGCACCATGGCCAGCGGGTGGACGTCCTCGTACCTGTCCCATCATCCGATCTTCATTAGTGCTGCCGAGGCCGTCACTGCGTTGCATGACGGCTGGCAGAGACTCCGCGAGGCGATCGAGCGGGCCGATGACGACCAGCTCGAAGTGACGACCGCTGGGTACACGTATGCCACGGAGCCGCCAAGAGGCGGCGTGTGCGTTGCCGGCCCGCCGGGTCCCACCCACCCGGCCACGCATTTCATCGCGGGCGTGTTCAACGAGGTAGGTCATCACGGTGCTCAAATCGGTGCTCTGCGCGATCTTTACGCGTGGCGACAGACCGACCGCCGCTGACACGGCCACTTGAGAGGATCACGGGATGACCCGCAGCAGTGCGTTCCGCCTTCGGCAGGATCTACCCAACGAGGCCAACCGTTGCCGGTCACGGCACTAGCACCGCCGCCGCCGATCTGGCCGGCGGCGCGGCCAATGCCTTGGCCCCAACGGGGTAGCAGGGAGGCCAACTGAGACTAGGGCTGAGACCAAGGAAGCCACCGGCGCCGCCGGTGGCTTCTGTCTTGCCTGCATATGACGGTGGGCAGGGGCGGGGTCGAACCGCCGACCTTCCGCTTTTCAGGCGGACGCTCGTACCGACTGAGCTACCTGCCCCAGACGAAACGCCCTAGCGGTCGATTGCTCGACCACTACGGACGTTGTGCGCGGTCCCGACGGGATTCGAACCCGCGACCTCCGCCTTGACAGGGCGGCGTGAACTCCAGACTTCACCACGGGACCAAGCTGCGATCTTCAATTTTGGATCTTCGATCCTTGGATCTTGTGTCGCGGCCTGCCCGAGGAGCGCCGTTCACCGCTTCGAGCAGAAGCATACAGGACGGCGGGCGGGTCGATGAGGGTGTGCTCGCCCATCCGTTGAACCACGCCAGGCCGATGCCTGGCGGTGGCGGGGATGGAGAGAGCACCGACACCCGCCGCCCGCGGGGCGTCGATCACTCGCGGATCGTCGGCTCCGGTCGCCGTCGCGGCGCGCCTGGACGGTGACGAGTGCTGGGCCAGTTTCGGGGTGCGCCGCGTGCCGGAGGAGGAGAAGGTGCGGGCGTCCGGGAACGCCGCCGGACCGGCGCGCCCMGGCCACCGGCCGATCCCGCGCCGAGCGACCCGGCCAGCACGTCCCGAGCGAGAAAGCGCGGTCCCACAGGCTGTTCGCCTGGCCCTCTCAGGCCCGCGAGGCGGCCAGGCCCGGAGTCAGCGGCTCGTCCGGGCGAGCCTGCCGGCACCTTGTCCACCGACGGCAGCCTCACCGGCCGCCTCGTCGACTTCGCCGCGACCATCCTGAAGACCACCGTCGAGGTCGTCCACGGAAGACCGGCCAGAAGGCTTCGCCGCCTTACCGAAGCGCCGGGTCGTGTTCATGGTCGTTCAAAGTGGTCGAGACCACGACGCGGTCCCACCTGGCCTGGAGGCCAGGCGCGCCCGGATGCCCGCGGACGCACCACCGTGGCACTGAAAAGCTGAAGGTCGGCAGTTCGACCCCGCCCCTGCCCACGAGCTGGATCCCCTGTTCGCTGGCCCTCCGGGCCGGCTTCCCGCAGGCCGCGACGTCTGCCCCGCGGGACGACTCCTGGAACCCCCGGTGTCGAGCCTCGCTCGACCGAGGGGGTTTTCATCATTTGACGACAACGCCCTCAGCGGAGTTCGTCGTCGAGATTCCGCAGCGTGGTCCGCTTTTCCTCCGGCACGGCATGCGGGTAGATCGTCGCTGATGATGTGGTCGGCAGGACGCTGGAACGGCTGCCGGAGATCAGCCGTCACGCCATACGCGGTATCCAGCGAGCTCGGCGGGTAGGACCTCCCCACGCCGGCGCGACGCCGACAGCGCGAGACCACAAGACCATCTGAAATGCGGCGAAGGCGTCCAGCGGTGACAAGAGGGCGTCTAGCAGTGACAAGGGGAGCGCAATGGCGCAGTCCACCACCGCCGATGGCAAGACCACGACGAGCTCTCACAAGCTGGCTGGCGAACACCTGCTGGGGATCTACCTGAACGACCACCTGGCGGGCTCTACCGCGGGGCTGCGTCTCGCGCGCCGGCTGGCCGGCACACCCCACCAGCAGCTACCGATCGGCGCCGAGCTGTGGTCCATCGCCGAGGAGATCGACGAGGACCGGTCGGTGCTCATCGCACTGATGGAGCAGTTTGGGGCGCCGCGCCGACGCTACAAGATCACCGCTGGTCTGCTCGCCGAGCTGGTGGGTCGGCTGAAGTTGAACGGCCGCCTGTTGACCCGCTCCCCGCTGAGCACCATGATCGAGTTGGAGACGTTGCAACTGGGGGTGGAGGGCAAGCGGCTCGTCTGGGCGACGTTGCGCGCCTTGGCCGAGGAGGACCCGGGCCTGGGGCTGGACCCGCCGCGGTTCGACCAGCTGGAACAGCGGGCGATCGGGCAGGCAGCGCGGCTGGACGCCATGCGCCTGCGCACCGGGCGTGCGGCCCTCATGGAGCGGTGACCACCTGTTCCTCCGGGCCGCCATCTCACGACTCCTGGCCGCCATCCCACGGGAGCAGCCCGCTGGCCGTCGCGGTGGCCAGCGGGCTGCTGAGAAACCGGGGTAGGTGGACCTTCGCGAAGGGTGCCGCCAGGGTCAGCGCGTGGCGTCCTTGAGGTGCTCGCCGGCCTGCCTGACGTCCCCGCCGGCCTTCTCCGCGGCGCCGCGAGCCTCCAGCCCGGGGTCGCCGCTGACGCGGCCTGCGGTCCGCTTGCTGCGTCCCGTGAAGCGCTGCAGCGTGTTCTTCATCTTGTCGACCATGGTCATCGAAACACTCCTTCAGTCCGGTGACCGCGCCCTGGCGATCGCTTTGCGGCTATACCCGGTCTTGGACCGGCAACCCGCGCGGCACGACGCACTGCCCGCACGCTCGCGCCAAGGCAGGGCACAGCGGCAGGGCGGCAGGGCGGACAGGACAGGGCACCGGCGGAACGATGCCGCCGCAGCCACTTTGATCCCGATTGATCCCGACAAACCGGAGAGATCAGCGGGGAGCACCACGGCGGTCGATGTTCTTCCCTGCGCGTGGGGGATTCGGATACCTGGGTTCCCACCTGCCACCGATATCTCACTCGACGCACATCGCCGACACACCCAGACCAGGAGAACGGAACTCCACCGCCACAACATTGCCGGCATTGCCGGATGGTGCTGCCACGATAGCGGGGCGGGCTGTCCGGGTCCGCGCCGCTCTGCTGCAAAATCGGGTCATTCGAGGCGTGCCACGTCCACTCCGACCTGCGGGGTGGACCGGCGGCGCGGTCGAGTGCGACCGCCGGTTCCGCGCCTTGTTGGGGAGGAACCTATGCGACGCCGGGATCGAGACATCGGCGACCTTGCCGACCGCGTCGACCCCGCCCGCGGCCGGGTGTCGCTGGCTGATCGTCGGATGGCCTCGTGGGGCTGCTGACCCGGTTTGCCTCCTCGCGGCCCGCCGCTCGAGGCACCATGCCGGACGAGGGCGGAACCGTCACGGTCGTCGAACCGGAGCCGGGAGCGCCGCTACGCCCCCGCGACCCCGTCTTCGTCGGCTCCTACCGAATCCTTCGCCTACTCGGTGAGGGCGGCATGGGAACCGTCTATCTGGGCGAGGCCCTTGACGGCCGGCGAGTAGCGGTAAAGGTCATCCAGTCGGAGTACGCCCGGGACCCCGAGTTCCGCGAGCGGTTCCGCGCCGAGACCGCGCATGCCCGCCAGGTCTCGGAGTTCTACACCGCCGAGGTACTCGACGCCGACCCGGACGCCGCGTTGCCCTACCTGGTCACCGAGTTCGTCCCCGGGCCGACGCTGCGCGCCGCCGTGACGGCCGGCGGTCCGCTGGGCGCCGACGACCTCGCCCGCCTGGCTGTCGGCATGGCCGCCGCGCTGACCGCCATCCACGCCGCCGGGATCGCCCACCACGACCTCAAGCCGGGCAACGTCCTGCTCGGACCGTCCGGGCCGCGGGTCATCGACTTCGGTATCGCCAACGGCTTCGCCGGCCCGGCGGTCAACCACAACGGACGTGGTGGCGGGCGGGGGCGCGGCCGGGGCCGGGGGCGCGGGCATGCCCACGACGCGGCTCAGATCGGTACCCCCGGCTACATGGCGCCGGAGCAGGCCCAGGGCGAGGAGGTCGGGCCCGCGGCGGACGTGTTCGCCTGGGCGGCGGTGATGACCTTCGCCGCGAGCGGGACACCACCGTTCGGCGAGGCCCCACCGGAGGAGCTGCTGCGGCGGGTGGGGCGGGACAGCCCGGACCTGAGCTCGCTGCCTCGCGACCTCGTCCCGCTGGTGCGCAAGGCGTTCAGCAAGGACCCTCAGGACCGTCCCTCCGCCGCCGACCTCCTCCTCACGTTGATGGGTGAGAAGTCGGCGGAGCACCGCTCGCCCGCCCCCCAGACCGTCCCGCGGCGCACGGCCATCGGCCCGGCCAGGCCGCCCGCGTCCTCGCCGGCGCCCGCGGCGCGGCCTGGGCGAGCGCTGCCCGCGGCGATGACGCCGCCGCCAGCGCTTGCCCGGCCGGTGCCGCCGCCTCTCGCCTCACCGCTGCCGCCGCTCCCCCTGCCGCCGCTCCCCTTGCCACCGCTGGTTCCGACACCGCTCGCGTTGCCGGTGGCGACCGCCCCGCCAACCGACCAGAACCAGGATCTGGACCAGGACCTGGCCACCCGAGGGCCGATCGCCGGGGCGGTCGAGACGGCCACCGCGGCATCGGGTCCCGGCACGCCGACCGAGACCGAACCGATCTCCGTGGAGTCGGCCTGGGACGCGTCGCCGCTCCCGCCGGCCGAACGGGATGAGCGGGCCGAACGGGATGAGCGGGTCGGAGCCATCTCCGGCGTCGACGACAGCGACGTCGACGATGGTGATGCCACCGCGCTCGGCGAGGGCACGGCCGCGAACCAGCCAGCAGGCCAGCAGGTGGGCCAGCCAACGGACCAGCCAACGGATCTCGTGTCCGCGCCGGCCACCGGCCTCGCCGCCGCCGCGTCCGAGGCCGAGGCCGAGGCCGGCATGATCGATTCTGCCCCGGCCTCGGACGATCTCGACGCTCCGGCCGGTGCGCGCGCCGGTCACGAGCTGGCTGACGTCGCGGACGGCGATGCTCGCCCCCGGGCCGGCGAAGACGCCTCGGGCGGGTTCGTCGTGGAGCTCGCGGACGTCRATCCCCGCGAACCACTCGACGTCCCATTCCACGCCGTGCCCGCCGTGGACGCGCCTCCTTCGGAGGTGGTCTCGGAGGTGGTCGTCGACGGTATCTCCGACGATGCGCCCGCGGACGGGCCGGTTCTCGGCATCGCCGCGGAACCAGTCCTCGACCTCGGCATTCCCACGCCGGCGGCGGCCCAGTACCCCGTCCTCGACCCGCGGCCCACCGCCACCGGCCTGGACATCGGCGACCCGCTGGACATCTCGCCGACGGACCCGCTGGGAATCGGCGACCTCGTCGGGGCCTTCCCTGACCCGTCACCGGCCGCCGACGAACCGGACATGGACGACCTGGTCGCCTCGGCGGTCCTCGACATCCCCGCGCCGAGGTCCACTCACCTCGCGAGGGTTCTTTCCGCCTCCAGCGACGCGGTGGAGCCGACCCCGGCGGCGCCAGCGGCCGCGGACGAGCCGGTGACGGACGAGCCGGCCGCGGACGAGCTGGTGGATGTGGTGCCGGCGGTCCCGCCAAGGCCGGACGCCTTCGTCAGCACCGAGCCGCTCGCGGACGTCGACATCGTCATCGAGGACATCGACGACGTCCCGGGAATCACCGAGATCACCGTCGCCGAGGTCGCCGCGGCACAGATCACCGTCGCGCAGGTCGCCGACCCCGTCGCCGCGCCGGCGGCGGTCGAGGCCGAGAACGAGGCGCCGAAGGACGACGCACCGCTGGACTACTCGCTCTCGTACGACTCGTCCCGGGACGATGCGGGGACGCCGGACGACGAGGAGGCCGAGGCCCCGTCGGCGCAGGCCGCCCCGGGCCTCGAGACCCCCGCGGCCATGGGGACCGAGCTGGTGCTCGCGCCGCGGTTCGACCCGGTGGCGGCCATCACCGAGCTGCTGCCCCCCGACGTCCTCGCCGCCCGCGCCGCCGCGACGGAGATCGACGTCGACGGCGTGATCGACGTGGGGCCGGGCTGGATACAGGAGACGGGCGGGAGGCCCGAAGCGACGCTCCAGCCCATCAGGATCGCCGAGCTGCACGCGCTCTGGGACGGCGAGGTCGATCTCGACCCGACGACGAGCGCGGCGGACGAGGCCGCCGAAACCGCCCTGGCCCTCAGGCCGGACGCCTCCCTGGCCGATCCCGGGATCGCCGCCGGATCAACGAGCCCGGCCGGCGAGCTCGCGGCGTCGTCGCGGGCGTTGCCGGCCGTGCCGGAGTCCTCGACGGCGCTGGCGACCTGGTCCCCCACTCCCCGCTCCCCCGCGACGGCCGCTTCCGATCGCGGGACGTTCGGGCCGGCTCCGCGGGCCCTGGCCGCCGGTACGTCCAACGGGACGTCGTCGTCCGAGACGGCCGCCGAGGAGATGGACGACGCGACGGTCGCCACCGCGGAGACAGCCGACACCCCGGCTCGGGCTCCCGGCGCGCGGGCCCGCGCGCGGGCCGCTCGTCGCGGTGCCCGCCGGCGGCGGGTCACCACGATCATCGTCGCCGCGGTCGTCGCGCTGCTGGCCACGTTGGTGCCACTCGCCCTGCGTTCGACCGATGGTGCCGCGACGGTGGATACGACCGACGCGGCGAACGCGTCACCCGCGTCCTCGGTAGCGCCCGGCGCCGGCGCCGGCGCTCCGGGCGCGAGCGGCGCGCCCGCCGCCGGTGCTCCCTCCCCGTCCACCGCGGCCACCGCCGCACAGCCGCCGCCGGCGGCGGCCAGCAGCCCGGCCGCGGCCGGGGGCGCGCCGGTGGACGCGAAGGCGCGGCCGGGGGTCCCGGGGCTGTGGCTGCAGTCGGTGCCCGCCGGAGTGACCGTCAAGGTCATCGCGCCGTTCGACGGTGGCGCGGTGACGTCGTACCGGGTGACGGCGAACCCCGGTGGGGTACGCGAGCTCACCAAGCCGGGCATCTTCCAGGTCTCGGTCAACGGATGCGCCGAGGTCAGCGTGACCGTGCAGGCGATCGGCCCGGGAGGCTCCTCGTCGGCGTCGTCGCCGGTGAAGGCCCGTGGCTGCGTGCCGCCCGGCGAGCCGCGCGGGCTGCTGGCCATCCCGGACGGCCACGGCCACCTCATCATCAACTGGGATACGCCGGCCAGCGTGGGTGGGAACCAGATCTCGCTGACCTATGAGCTGACGATCTACCGGACCGGCCCGGCCGGTGTCACCTCGGAGACGGTCAGCGTGACCGGCCACAGCTACACCCGGACCGCGCCCGGCCCCGCCGACCCGTACTTCCGCGTCACCCTCGCCGCCCGCAACACGGCCGGCGTCGGCCCCGCCGTCCTCGCCTGGGGCCAGTAGGGCACGCATCGCGCCCCGCTCATCACGCGCTGGGGACGTCGGCCGCCCCGGCCGACGTCTCCAGCGGGGGGGGCGGCCGGCCGAGACGTCGGCGCGGGCGCCATCGGTCGGCGGTGGCCGGTGCCTCGCGCACGCATACACCGGGGACGGGCCGGACATCCATGGACGGATTGGCCTGAACGTGACCGGGGGAGAGGCCCGGCGAGGGGCCGCCAGGCTGCACACTGTGGCGATGCCGGGACTGTTGCTGCCCCTATCCGCCGGTTTCCCCGTCTTCGGTCTGCACCCTGGTCTTCTCGAGCCACGCTGGCTGGAGCTCTGGGATACCCGACGGCCTCGCTCGGAGCAGGTGTGGCGGGTTTGCCTTGGCCACGGCGACGCGACGCACCTGGGGCCGAGAGTCATCGTGACGACGGTGCCCCGGCTGCCCGCGATCCAGGTCGGAGAGGTCCACTACACCCCGACGGTGGCCGACGACGCGATCGGCTGGGCGCAGCAGAGCATGCTGCACGCGGTGGCCCCGGACTTCCCGGCGGACTCGCCGGACCGGCAGGAATGGTGGCGGTACCAGCTGGAGCTGGCCGGCTGGCTGTCGGGCAACCTGGACGCGGAGGACTGGACGGCGGTCTCGGTCCCCGTCGACGGGGTGGAGCTGCCGTTCTGGGTCCGCCAGCACGGCCCCGCCTGGGCGGCCTTCACCGAGACGGACGGTGGCTGGATCGCCTTGGACGGCATTCACCTCGGATTGCAGGGTCTCGCGCTGAGCACGGTCCGGGTTGCCGACTACCAGCCGATAACGGTCTGAACGACGGCGACGCCGCCGGCCGGGCGATGTGGTTTCCCTGGCCGAGCCGGACCCGGGTCGCGCGCAGGGTGGTCAGCTCGGCCTCGGTCTCGATGCCCTCGGCGAGCACGCTGGCGCCGATCTCGTCCGCGATCTGGATGAGCGCGTTGGCGACGGCTCGGCGCGCCGGATCGGCGTCGATCCCATGGGTCAGGTAGTGGTCCATCTTCACCAGGTCGGGCCGCAATGCCAGGAACCGGGAAAGACCCGCGTACCCAGAGCCGATGTCGTCCGCACCGATCCGTACCCCACGCGCGCGCAGCTCCGCGAGCGTGCGGAACACCTCCGAATCGTCCTCGATCCGGGTGTGCTCGGTGATCTCCAGCAACAGCCGGCTCGGCTCGACGTCCTGGATCAGCTCGAGCAGCTCCGGTCCAATGGTGCCCGGAGAGACGTTGACCGACATGAACACGTCCGGCGGCAGGTGCGGCAGGTAGGCGAGCGCGGCACGCACGGCGGCGAGCTCCAGCTCGGTACCGAGCCCGACCGCCGCCGCGCAGGCAAACCACCGCTCCGGCTCACTGGCGCCGACCTCGACGGGTTGGCGCCAGCCGCCCGCGCGGTCCCGGACCGCGGTGACGGTCGCCCGGGCCGCCACTGGCACGTCCGCCGCCGGCAGATCACCAGCTGTCCGGGTGCCCTCACCGCCTGCCTGGGTGCCCTCGCCGGCCGCTGCCCGGGCTGACTGGATGCCCTCGCCGCCCGCCGCGTCGACCCGTGCGCCGTCCTCCTCGGCGGTAGTGGCTTCGGTGGCTTCGGTCACGTTGGACGGGAAGCGCGCCAGCGCCTCCACGCCCACGATCCGGCCACCGGCGCCGAGATCCGCGATCGGCTGGAAGACCATGGTGGGGCCGCCGCCGTCGATGACCTCGCTGACCCGATCCCAGAACGCGGTACGCCGCTCCCAGACCCGGTGCAGGTCCGACACGGAGTCGGTGATCACCTCGGCGACCAGGCGAAGGAACCGCCCGTCACGTTCCTGCAGGTCGGGGCGCGGGGCGTGGGACAGCGCCGCGAGCACGCCGTAGGGCGACCCGTCGCGCTCGAACACGGGCACCGCCGCGTACGCGCCGGCCCACGGTTCGCCGGTTGACGGCAGCGTTCCGGCGGGCATCTGCGCGCGGACGTCACGGATGATGTCGGGGCATTCGCCCGCGAGCACCAGCGTGTGGTGGCTGGCTACGCCGCGAAGGGTCGCGCCGGGGACGACGCCGAACGACTCGCCGTCGCCGTCGAGCGCCTCGATGACGACGAGATCCTCCTCGGCGCGGGCCAGCCAGGCGACATCCATCCGCAGCCGGAGCCGCACCGTCTCCAACAGGTCGGCGATGGTGCGATCGGGCGTCGGGACATCGAGAATCGGCCCAAACGTCCAGCTCCGCTCCCTGGGCACGGCTCACCCCCGAAGCAGCATTCCCCGCTGCCCGGGTTGGTCACCTCCCGGCGAGCACGCCCCGCCTGGCTGGTCGCGCCGCGTCGAGCGGCGCCGAGCAGCCCGCTCCGCGGCGAACACGGCGAACACTGCGAAACCGACGGAAACGGGCGCGGACGAGATCGGGCGGCGCGCCTGAGGCGCGCCGCCCGTCGTCCAGGTGGTGCCGTGCTGAACATCTGACCGGCACGCGCCCCGCCGCTGCGGGCCAAAGACAGCCCGACGGGTCGCGTGGGTCAAGCCGCGTCGATCAGAAGCGGGACAGGAACGTGAGCTGGGTGCCCGGCGGCCGGTCACGGCCGGGCCGGGCACCCCTCGAACGCCTGAAGATTCGCAGGCCACTGAGACGCCTGCCGGCGCCTCAGGGTCCCGCCGATCCGGCTGCCAGTAGCGGCAGCCTCGACCTGGCCGGACAACCCTGGCGAGGTCTGATGAATCGGTGGGACGGGCGAGCACACCGCCGGTACAGCACGCCGAATAGCCCGACGGCCCGGCCATTCGGCCGGGATCGTCGGCGCTGGCAGATCGACGTGCCGTACCGGAGACCCACCCCTTCGGTACACAGCGCGCCCGTTGTCACGCGGGCTAGCGGGAAGCCACCCGAAAGGTGGCGAACAGGACACCGTGTACCGAGCTGGTCGATGCGCCTAGAGGTCACCGCCCATGTTGGGGACCCCCTTCAGCAGGGCCCGAACCTCCGCCTCCCGGTAGCGCCTGTGGCCACCAAGGGTGCGGATAGACGTCAGCTTCCCAGCCTTGGCCCACCGGGTGACAGTCTTCGGATCAACCCGAAACATCGTCGCCACCTCGGCCGGAGTCAGCAGGGGCTCGGCGTCCGGCGTTCTCGTCGTCATTGCGTTGGCCTCCCGTCACAGAGCGTCGCTCCGTCCCATACAGATCGTGCATCCTTCGGGGGCATTTCGGACATGGCACGTCGGGACCATCTGCTGACTAGTCACAGCTCGTCCGAAGCGGGCGGCGACTCAGCGTTAGCAAGCCCGCCGATCAGCTGGCGGATTCCCTTGTCTGCAAGGGGCGCCATCTGACCAGCACGCGCTCATACGCCTCGGTCGCCCGGTCCGTTCGCCCTTGGCGTAACGCTCTGACCGCCTCGGTGAGGTCTTCGACGGAGCTGTCGCCGCGCAGCACCTCGTCGTCGAGCAACTCGACCAGACCGTCGTAGTCCAGCTCGACCCTGCTCCGCGGGTGGAAGGAGTCCAGCCAACGAGCCAGCTCCGTCACGCCCTCGACGGCGGAGGCGTCCGGCATGGCGGCACGCATGGCGGCGAGCGTCTCGACCGCCTCGGCGACCCGCCGCCGGGCGAGCCCGATCTCAGTCCGGTAGATCATGGAGCGTTCGGCCGTGTCGCCGGTGACCAGCAACCGCTCGGCCGGGTCGAAGAGCAGGAACCAGGAGGTGGGCACCGACCAGGTCGACGTCTGGATGTGGACCTTCAGCTCCGGGCGGCGGGCGCGCCAGCGGTCCAGCTCGCTCTCAGCCGGGTCGACGATCCGACGTGGCAGGAAGACCTCGGCGATCCGCTCGGGCATCCCACCGCGGAACTCCAGCGCCGCCTGCCACACCCGCAGCTGCGTCGACCACGGGCAGACGAACATCAGACCGTCGACCATCTGCACGAACGCGGACTCGCCAGCGACGTCCAGCGTCGGGCGCAGCGTCGCGACCAGCGAGACCATCCGTTCCCTGCGAGCACCCGCGCGGCGCGACGGCGGCGCCGTGGCCGCGAAGCGCTGCCAGCGCAGCCGCTCGGCCGGCGAGAACGCGGCAAGCGGCTCATAGACGCGCAGGTACGCCGCTGGAGAGACGACAGGCACCGTTCTAACCCCCCTCCGGGCCGATCCGCCGACGCGAGGCTATCCCGTAGAACGAGGGCGCGAAGCGCCCCATCGCCAGACTCTCCGCGCCCGACGGCCATGGTCCTCAGCTCGACGGGGCACCGGACACGATCCACCCAGGGATCCGGCCGGCGATCCGGCCGGCGGCCCGGGCCCAGCGGCCCGAGCCCATGCGTTCAGGGGTCGACGCGGCCCGGCTGGTGGCGGCGGTCGCACGGCGCCGACGGCCGGCACCGCGCCGTAGGGTTCGGCCATGACAAAGGTGTCTGCGTCCGCGTCGAACCTGGTCGAGGGGACGGGGGTCAGCTCCTCGGTCTTCGACGCCGGCGCCGAGCACGAACAGGTGGTCTTCTGCTCCGACCCGACCTCCGGGCTGCGCGCGATCATCGCCATCTACTCGACCGCGCTCGGCCCAGCGCTCGGCGGCACCAGGTTCCACCCCTACCCGGACGAGTCCGCGGCGCTAGCCGACGCCCTGGCGCTGTCCAGGGCGATGGCCTACAAGGCAGCCTGCGCCGGCCTCGACCTCGGCGGCGGCAAGGCGGTCATCATCGGTGACCCGGCCAGGGACTCCTCCGAGGCGCTGCTGCGCTCCTACGGACGGTTCGTCGCCTCTCTCGGCGGCCGCTACATCACCGCCTGCGACGTCGGYACCTACCCGACGGACATGGACATCGTCGCCCGCGAGGCCCGGTGGGTCGTCGGCCGCTCGCCGGCGCACGGCGGGTCCGGGGACTCGGGAGTGATGACGGCCTACGGCGTCTTCGAGGGCATGCGGGCCTGCGCCGCGCGTCTGTGGGGCAGCCCGAGCCTCGGCGGCCGGACGGTGGCGGTCAGCGGCGTCGGGAAGGTAGGCGCCCGACTCGTCGGGCATCTGCTGGAGGACGGGGCGAAGGTGATCGCTTCCGACGTCAACCCGGCGGCGTTGGCCCGTCTGCACGACGTGCATCCTCAGGTCGAGATCGTGGATCATCCGGACGCGTTGATCGGCGTGCCCGCCGACGTCTACTCCCCGTGCGCGCTCGGCGGCGCGCTCACCGAGGCGACCGTGGGCCGGCTACGCGCCCGGGTGGTCTGTGGCGGGGCCAACAACCAGCTGGCCCACCCCGGCATCGACAAGCTGCTCGCCGAGGCCGGGATCCTCTACGCCCCGGACTTCGTCGTGAACGCCGGCGGCCTGATCCAGGTCGCCGACGAGATCGAGGGTTACCGGCCGGAGCGAACCAAGGCCGCCGTGGCCCGGATCTTCACGACGACTCAGGACGTCTTTGAGCTGGCCGACGCTGAGGGACAGACCCCGGGCGCCGCGGCCGTGACGCTCGCCGAGCGCCGGATCGCGCGGATTGGCCGTCTACGGCGCATCCTGCTTCCCTAGCCACCCGGACCCAGCCGGGAGCACATCGGGCGAAACAGGCAGGTCGGGCGCGGAGAGTCCGACCCGCGAGGCGCGAACGGTGCGCTCAGCACGCCTTCGAGTGACCGCCGCTGACAACTGTCGGGTTGGCGTGCCGACCGGCCCACGATCCCTGTAGTCTCGGTAGGCACGAGACAGTTAGAGCACCGGGGCGGGTCCCCGTCGTCATGTTCGAGGGGGTCGAGCCATGGGGCGCGGCCGAGCGAAGGCCAAGCAGACGAAAGTCGCCCGCGAGCTCAAGTACAACTCGCCGTCGATGGATCTGGACCGGCTCAAGGCGGATCTGGGCGTCTCTGGATCGACCACTCGGGACACCACCGAGGAAGACGATCCGTACACGGATGACGAGGACGACTACAGCTCGTACCTCGACGAGGACGATTAGTCTGGTTCGCTCCGTGCGGGCTGTGTTGCTGGTTCGCTCCGTCCGGGCGGCGCGCTCCGGCCCCGTACTCACGACCTCCGAAATCGGCTTCGCCGATTCCGCAGGGACCCCGTCGCTCCCACGGGACCTCCGCGCGCCGTCCTCCTCCGCTCACGGGCGCTGCGGCGACCTCGCGGAGGCCCAGCCCCGTTCGCTTCGCTCCGGGGCCGGGCCTCCGCGAGGCGCGCCTCCGCGCCGCACGGTCGCCCGCCGCTGAACGTCACCAAACCAAGACCAACCCGATCTGGGGCCTTGCGGCGCCACTTCGCATCGCTCGTGGCTGGGCCTTCGCGCCAGCTCGGGCACGACACGCTCGGACGATGCGAGGTTGGCGTACCTGACGGTGTGAGGTAGGCCTACCTATGGGTGGTCGCCGGTGAGGCGGGCGGTAAGCCCATCCACAGCGGGCTCGGTGCCCTTGCTGTTGTCCGCTTCGGTGACGTGGCCGGCTAGCCAGGCGGGGACACCGCGGGTCGCGAGGACAGCCAGGGCGTCGTCCACGGCCGCCGGCGCCACGACCGCGACCATGCCGATGCCCTGGTTGAAGGTGCTCTCCATCTCCTCCCGGGCCACCGGGCCGCGTTCCGCGAGCAGCGCGAAGATCGGCGGGGGCGTCCAGGTGGACCGGTCGAGCGTGGCCAGCAGGCCCGCCGGGATCACCCGGGCGAGGTTCGCGGCGAGCCCGCCGCCGGTGATGTGCGCGAACGCGTGGACGTCGGTCGCCGCGGCGAGCGCCAGGCAGTCCTTCGCGTAGATCCGGGTCGGTGTGAGAAGCGCGGCACCGAGGGTGGTGCCGAGCGCCGGCTCCTCGCGCCGCAGCACCGCCTGGCCGTCCGGGCCGATCCCCCCTGGGAACTCCGGCTCCACGCGGCCGAACAGCACGTGGCGCACCAGCGAGAACCCGTTCGAGTGCACCCCCGACGACGCCATCGCGATCAGCGCGTCCCCGGGCCGGACCCGCTCGGGCCCCAGGACGTCGTCCGCCTCGACGACGCCGATCCCGGTCGCGGCCAGGTCGTAGTCGTCCGCGCCCATCAGGCCGGGATGCTCCGCGGTCTCCCCGCCGACGAGCGCGCAGCCGGCCTGCTCGCAGCCGGTCGCCACCCCGGAGACCAACAGCGCCACCCGGTGAGGGTCGAGCGAACCGCAGGCGATGTAGTCGAGCAGGAACAGCGGCTCGGCGCCGCAGACCACCAGGTCGTCGACCACCATCGCGACGAGGTCGACGCCGACCGTGTCGTGGACGTCCAGCGCCCGCGCAATGGCGATCTTGGTGCCTACCCCGTCGGTCGACGAGGCGAGCAGGGGCTTGCGGTAACGGCTGGTGTCGAGAGCGAACAGCCCGGCGAATCCGCCCAGCGAGCCGACCACCTCGGGTCGGCTGGCCCGCGCCACATGGCCGCGCATCGCCTGGACGGCCCGCTCGCCGGCCGCGACGTCCACGCCGGCGGCCTGGTACGACGCGCCCCGCGGGGCACCACTGGCCTCGGCCCCGTGGGACGGAGCGACGCGGCCGTCGCCAGGGCTCACGGGCGCGGTCATGGCCGGACGCTCCCAGCCGGCGCGACACCGGCACCCGCGCCACCGGCACGCCCCGCCGACACCGCCGGCGCCTTCGACGCCGGCGCGGGCGAGGAGGCGTCCAGGGCGGACAGGTCCTCGATGCCCTCGAACGTGTCTATGCCGGCCAGCTCGTCGAGGTCGTCGGGCGACGGGTCCGCGCCGTTCATGCCGGCCACGACCCCGCGGCGGAACGCCTCGGCGAGCGCGGCGCTGGTGGCCTCGCCGCTACCCATCGCCTCCAGCTGGTGCTTGCCGGCCAGCCGGTCGGAGTCGGACAGCGGCACCGGGTAGATGCCGTCGAAGCATGCCCGGCACAGCTCGTCAGCCGGCTGGCGGGACGCGGCGATCAGGCCGTCGAGCGAGACGTAGGCGAGCGAGTCCGCGCCGAGCGACTCCCGCACCTGCTCCACCCCCGCCCCGCTGGCGATCAGCTCGGCCCTGGTGGCGAAGTCGATGCCGTAGAAGCAGGGCCAGCGCACCGGCGGCGAGGAGATGCGGATGTGGACCTCGGCGGCGCCGGCCTCGCGCAGCATCCGCACCAGCGCCCGCTGGGTGTTGCCGCGCACGATCGAGTCGTCGACGACGACGAGCCGGCGGCCCTCGATCACCTCGCGCAGCGGGTTCAGCTTCAGCCGGATGCCCCGCTGGCGGATCGTCTGGGACGGCTGGATGAACGTTCGCCCGACGTAGGAGTTCTTGACCAGGCCCTCGCCGAACGGAATGCCGGAGGCCTCCGCGTAGCCGACGGCGGCCGGCACACCGGACTGCGGCACCGGGATGACCAGGTCGGCGTCGACCGGCGCCTCGCGGGCGAGGGCCCGTCCGGTCTCGACCCGGGTGGCGTGCACCGAGCGGCCGGCGATCGTCGTGTCCGGGCGGGCAAGGTAGACGAACTCGAACAGGCAGCCGTGCCGGTCGGCCGGGGCGAAGCGCGCCGAGCGCGGCCCGGTCGCGTCGATGATGACCAGCTCGCCCGGCTCCACCTCGCGCACGAACGTCGCGCCCACGATGTCGAGCGCGCAGGTCTCGCTGGCCACCACCCAGGCCCCGGCTCCCGCCGCCGGGTCGGCGGCGGCCGATCGCTCGGCCCGTT
Source organism: Pseudofrankia sp. EUN1h (assembly GCF_001854645.1). Classification (NCBI taxonomy): domain Bacteria; kingdom Bacillati; phylum Actinomycetota; class Actinomycetes; order Frankiales; family Frankiaceae; genus Pseudofrankia; species Pseudofrankia sp. EUN1h. Next base: position 44,604 of record NZ_MBLN01000059.1, read on the forward strand.
CGTCGGCGCGGCTGTCGAGGCGGCCCAGCACGAGCGGATGGATGCCGTGGGTGTCACGGGCGGCGTACAGCGTCGAGGCGTCCGAGAAGACCAGCGAGAAGGCGCCGCGCAGGCGGGGCAGGATGTCCAGCGCCGCGTCCACGAGCGTCGGGCCGGCATGGCTGGCCAGCAGCGCGGTGATCAGGTCGGAGTCGGTGGTGGCGTGCATGCCGGCGTCCCGGTCGTCACCGAGTTCCTCGGCCAGTTCCATGATGTTGGTCAGGTTGCCGTTGTGCGCGAGCGCGACGCCCTCGCCGAGGCGGGCGGTGCGGTAGGACGGCTGGGCGTTCTCCCAGGTGGACGAGCCGGTGGTCGAGTACCGGGTGTGCCCGACGGCCATGTGCCCGGACAGGCTCGACAGCGTCCGCTCGTCGAACACCTGGGCGACCAGCCCCAGCTCCTTGAACACCACGATCGCGCGGCCGTCCGCGACGGCCATGCCGGCCGCCTCCTGGCCGCGGTGCTGCAGGGCATACAGGCCGTAGTAGGTGAGGTTCGCGACGTCCTCGCCGGGCGCCCAGACCCCGAACACCCCGCAGGCGTCCTGGGGGCCGGCGGCGTCGCGCAGCTCGAGCTCCCAATCCCTGTCGACACGGTCCCGGTCGACACCGGCCCGGGCGGCCGGGCCGGGCAGGCGGCCGGCGGACTGACAGGGACCGGCCGAACAGTGATCACCGGAACCGGAAGCGGCGACTGTCCCCTTGGTCATGGCACCAGGTCTCCTTGCGTGTCACCGTCCGGGATCCGGGCTCGTCCCCGGGCTGACAGAACGGGCGGGCCCGCCAGGCCGCCCGCGCGGGAGCCAGTACGCCAACCCGCCGTAATCGAGATATGGACGGACCGTCCCACCATGAACGCGCCGTCGGCAGCCACTGTCTTCCACGCTAACAGGAGGCGGGTTAGTGGGCATTTCGCTTCGGACCTACCCGTGAGCAGTACCACCACGCGCCCACGCCCGTTCGGTCCACCGAGCGGACGGACGGTCGCCCGAGAGCCGAACGGGGCGAGAGGAGACGGGTGGCTGGTCGCCGGGCGGCTGGATGGGCTACAGGAGCGGGAAGTAGGGACGCAGGTCCGAACGCTCGCCGCTGGCCGTGAGGCGGCCGTCGGCCAGGGCCGCCGACCAGTCCAACCGACCTGCGGCCACCGCGACGAAGGCGACCGGGTCGGCCTCGACGACGTTCGGCGGGGTGCCACGGGTGTGTCTGGGTCCCTCGACCACCTGCGCCGCGGCGAACGGCGGCACCCGGACCTCGACCGACCGGCCGGGCGCCCGCGCGGCGAGCAGATCGACGAGCGTGCGCGTCACGATGCGCAGCGCGTCCCGGTCCGGCGCGAGCCCCAGGTCCAGGCCGTGCACGACTCCCTCGACGCACCGGGTCGCGACGAAGTCACCCAGCCGCACCGGCCCGCCGGGCGAGGTCACCACCTGGTCCCAGGCCGCCGGCCCGCCGGGCTGCCCGGTGGTCGCCGCCGCGAGGGCGCCGCGCGACGCGGCCACCGCCGTCCGCAGCAGCGAGCGCAGCTCGCTCGGGGACAGGCCCGCGGCGTCCGAGCGGGCGGTGTCCGCGATCGTCTCGGCACGGCCACCGACCCCGCCCAGGTACTCGACGGCGTTCGCCGCGCCGACGTCGCCCGCGCGGGCCTCGCCCCGGCCGGCGCCGGCCGCGCCAGCGGCGTCGGTGTCGGCCGTCTGGGTGGGCGACGCGTCGATGAGCGCATGCGCCAGCGCCCCACCAGACCGGGCGCAGTGCGCCACCAGGTCGGCCGTCGTCCAGCCGGACAACGCGCTGGCGGCGGCGAAATCCTCGTCACCCAACGCATCGACGCCGGACACGACCAGGTCCCACTGCTGGATGAAGGCCTCCACCAGTCGAGAGTCGTCCGGCCGCCGTGCGCCCGCTCGTCCAACCACTACTGTCACCTCCGCCGCACCCGACCGGCACAGATGTCCAGCCTAATTCGCGCCAGACCTGGACCGAGGCCGCACAGCGACGGACGGCCACCCACCGCCCAGCCGGCCAGCCGTTTCAGGCGGTGGCGAAGATAGAGCAGTGGAAGCGACGCATCTGGACGCGGCCGATGAGCCGGCGGTTGGTTCCGCCACACCGGCGGAGCCGACCGGCGATCCGTTCGGGACGGCGGCAATCCGTGGGCGGGTGCTCGATGCCTGGGCGGCCTCGCCTGCCCGGTTCCGAGAGGACGCCAACGCCGAGGAGGACGCGGCGCTCGGCGCCTACCGTGACCGCCTCGTCGTCGAGCTGCTGCAGAACGCGGTGGACGCCGCCGCGGCGGCCGGGGTCGCCGGCCGGGTGCTGGTCCGGCTCGCGGGCGACCGGGTGGAGGTCGCGAACACCGGCGCGCCGCTGACCGCCGCCGGCGTGGAGGCACTCAGCACGTTGCGCGCCTCGGCCAAGCGGGACGTCGGCGCCGTCGGCCGGTTCGGCGCCGGGTTCGCCGCGGTGCTCGCCGTCAGCGACGAGCCGTCGATCGTCTCGCGCGACCCGGCCCTGGCCTCGGCCGCGGCCGGCGTGCGCTGGTCCAAGGAGTCGACGGTCGCCGCCGTCCACGAGATCGGCGCCGCGGGGCTGCGCGCCGAGCTCGGCCGTCGCGACGGCGCGGCGCCCATCCTGCGGCTGCCGTTCGCCGCGGCGCGGGAGCAGCCACCGCCGGACGGCTATGACACGATCATCCGTCTCCCGCTGCGCGACGCCGAGGCCGCCGCGACCGCCCGGGAGCTGCTGGCCGGCTTCGACCCCACCCTGCTGCTGGTCCTGCCTGGCCTCGCCGAGGTCATCCTCGACCTGGACGGTGACGTCCAGACACACACCTGCCACTGGGAGTACACCGCGGGTGACGAGTCGGCCGACGAGCCGCCAGCGGCGATGGCCGACGCCCGCCACGGCGACCCGGCCGACCCCGCGGACGTCCCGCTGGACGCCGCGCTGGAGATCGCGCTGCTCGATGGGGAGCGCTGGCGCGGCTGCGTGCGCCGGGGCACGATCCCGGCGGCGCTGCTCGCGGACAGACCCGTCGAGGAGCGGGCGAGGACCGGCTACGCGGCCCGCGCGATGGTTCGCGACGGGGCCTGGCCGGCGGGGATCCCCAAGGTGGTCCGCGCGCCGCAGCCGACCGACGAGCCCCTGTCGCTGCCGGTGCTGGCCAGCGTCGAACTGCCGTTGGAGCCCTCCCGCCGGCACACGGTCGCCGGGCCGCTGCGCGACTGGCTGACCGACCGTCTGGCCGAGGCGGTCGTCGCCCTGGCCGTCCACCTGGGTACCGCCGGTCCGGCCGGCGCGGGCGACCCCGCCGCGCCCACTCCGGACGGCGACGGCGACGGCCGGGACGAGGACCTGTTCGCGGCGTTCGCGTCGGCGGGCCCGGTGCCCGTCACCGAGCGCCGGCTCGCGCCGGCCGACGCGGATCCGCTGGTCCCGCCGGACCCGCTGGCGGCACTGGAGCTGGTGCCGTCCGGGCTGCCCGCCGGCCCGGTGGACGGCCGGCTGCGCGACGCCGTCGCGCGGATGCTGCCCGAGGTGGGGATCATGCCGGGCGGCCGGCTCGGCCGCGAGTGTGTCGTCTGCGACCTGGGCCCGGCCACGGACGCCGTCACCGCCCTGCTCTCCGCCGCGGGCAGCGGCGCCGTGACCGACCACGGCGCCGCCTCCGACCCGGACCTCGTCGACGCGGAGTTCGACGCCGGCGCCGTCCTCGAGACCGAAGGTCCCGGGGCGGAGGCCGGGGACTCCCACGAGGGCCCGGTCCCGGGGCTGCTGCCGGCGCGCTACGGCGCCCGGCACTGGCGGCGCGCCCTGGACGCGCTGGGCGTGCGCCGGCTCGACAGCGCCGGCCTCGTGGAGGTGCTGGCGGGCGTGCGCCGGCCGCCGGCCTGGTGGTCGTCCCTGTACGCCGCCCTGATCACCGCGCCGGACCGCGACGCCCTCGGCGCCCTGCCGGTGCCGGTCGCGACGGCGGCCGGCGACGACGCGGCGGGCGCGGGGCCGGCGCTGCGGGTGCGGATGGTCACCGGGCCGCGCGGGGTGCTGCTGCCGACCGAGGGTCTGGACGTGCTGGCGCTCGCCGCGTCCGGGCTGCCGTTGCGGGTCGTGCACCCGGACGCCTGTGTCGGCGTCGCCAGGGACGCGCTGCGCACCCTGGGCGCGGTCGAGGGCACCCCGGCCGGCGTGCTGCGCGACCCGGCCGTGCACGAGGCGGTCGTCGACTCCGACCCGGACGACGACCCCGAGGAGCTGCTGGCGCTGGCCACGGCCGTGCTCGCGCTGGTCCGCGACGCGGATCTGTCCCCAGCGGAGACGGCCGCCGGGCTCGACTGGCTCGGCGAGCTGCTCCTGCCGGACATCGAGGGCGAGTTCGCCGCGTCGGCCGAGCTGCTGATCGCGGACGGCCCGCTGGACCGCCTCGTCGCCGGTGACACGCCGTTCGGCATCCTGGCGCCGGAGGTCACCGACGCCTGGCCGGCGAGCGTGCTGGAGGCCGTCGGCGTGCTGCGCACGTTCGGGGTTCTCTACGCGAGCGACGTGACGCTCGACCCGGACGAGCCCGTGCTGCTCGACCTCGACGACAGCGACACCTGGGTCGACGAGGCGGCCGAGTCGCCCGCGCTCGCGCCGGCCAGGGCCACGGCGGCCCGCGCCGGCGGCCTTGGCGCTCCGATGGTGCTGTCCAGCTTCGCCGCCGTGCGTGACCTGGAGCTGGTGGACCCGGCGGCCTGGCCGGAGGCGCTCGCCGAGCTCGCCCAGCCGCCGCTGCGCGACGTCGTGCTCGGCGAGGAGCCCTCGTACACCCGCTGGTGGCTCGCCCGGCACGCCCTGCTGCCCGTCGCGAGCGGGCGGGACGCCGGCGGCGGCGCGGCCGCGGACGATGGCGCCGACGAGTACGGCGAGGACCTCGAGGACGACTACGACCGGGACCGCGACGACCGAGAGGCTTTCGGCTTCGACGACGGCCGCGGCGGGGTGGTTCGGCTGCCGCCGGCGGAGCTGCGCCTGCCGGGCGCCGACCCGCTGCTCGCGGGGCTGTTCGCCCCGGCGAGGCCGCTGCCCGGGGTGGACGCCGAACTGCTGCGCGCGCTCGGCTGCCGCCACACCCTCGACGACGTCCTCGGCGACCTCGCCGGTGTGCTCGACCTGCTCGACCGGCTGGGCGACGCCGATCGGGACGTTCCGTGGCTGTCCGCCAGGGCGCTCTACGTCGCCGCGGTGACCGCCGCGACCCGGCTCGCCGCCGGGCCGGACGGCCGGCCGGGTGGCGTGCTCGCCGACGGCCGGCTGGACCCGCCGCTGGCGGTACGCACCCCACTGGGGGTCGTACCCACCCGCGACGCCGTCGTCCTGGACGCCCCGGACCTGCTCACCCTGCTCGGCGACGCGGCGCCGCTGCGGGTGCCGCTCGACCGGGCGGCCGAGGTCGGCTACGTGCTCGGGGTGCCGCTCGCGTCGGCGGCCGCGGACTGCCCGGTGCTGGATGGCCCCTACAACACGGCCGAGCGCCAGGCGCCGGACGGCACGCCGTACGTCGAGCACGCCCGGCTGGTGGTCGCCGACCTCGCCGGCCGGCCGACGCAGACGCCGTGGCGGGTGGTCGGCGGCATCGGCGGCGAGATCCACGTCGATGCCGCGGGTGGCCCCGACGCGCTCGCCCGCGGGCTGGCCTGGCGGGCCGGCATCTGGCACCGCCGGCATGCCCTGGCCGCCGCCCTGCGCGACCCCGACGGCACCGCCTTCCGCGACGCCGAGGACGACCTGGACGACGAGGCGATCGCCCCCCTCTGGAGCGCCACACCCCGGTGACCGCCCCGGATCAGTCGGTCGGGACGGTGCCGATCGGGGAGTACTCGCTGGCGTCGCCGGCCCGGGCGACGCTGGGCCGGCCGTCCTTGCCGACCGGGATCGTGCCGGCGACGGTCACCCGGTGCACGATCCGCGGGCTGTCGGCGTAGTCGTTGATCGCGTAGTGCTGGGTCGCGCGGTTGTCCCAGATCGCGACGTCGCCCGTCCGCCACTTCCAGCGGACCGTGTTCTCCGGCTTCGCGACCACCTCGGCGAACGCGCGCAGCAGGTCGAACGACTGCGCCTGGTTCACCCCGGTCAGCTGCTTGACGAACCCGCCGAGCAGCAGCGACGGCTCGCCGGTCTCCGGGTGGACGCGCACCACCGGGTGCTCGACCTCGAACTCCTTGGACCGGAACTCGAAGAACCGCTCCTTGAACACCTCGGGCAGGCCCTCGAGGTCCTGCGCGCGCAGCCCGTAGTCGTGCTGGTTGGTGTGGAAGACGCGCAGCTTGTCGGCGGCGTCGCGCAGCTGGTCGGGCAGGTCCCAGTAGGACGAGACGGTGTTCGACCAGATGGTGTCGCCGCCGACCGGCGGGATCTCGACGGCGCGCAGGATCGAGAACGCCGGCGGGCGGTCGGTGAAGGTGACGTCGGTGTGCCACGCCCCGGCCCGGCCGCCCTTCGACGCGTCCAGCTCGTGGATCAGCGGGTAGCCGTCGAGGGACGACTGCGTCGGGTGGGCCAGGGTCAGGTCGCCGAACAGCCGGGCGAACGCGATCTGGCGGTCCGGGGTGAGCTGATCCTGGCCGCGGAAGAACACCACCCGGTGGCGCAGCAGGGCCGCGCGGATCGCCGCGATGGTGGCGGAGTCCAGGTCACCGTCGAGGCGGACCCCGCGGATCTCGGCTCCGATCCGGATCGTCAGCGGCTCGATGTCCAGGGCGACGGCGGTCGAGGCCGGCGCCGGCGAGGTGTCGACGGTCATTTCTCGCTCCTTGTGGAAGGCCCGGCCGACACGTGGGCCGGCCGGGTAGGGCGGTTACGAAGGTCGCGGTGGGTGGCGCGGGCGACGCGGTTGCTGGGAGCTCAGGAGGCGCCGGTCGGCACCGGGCGCTGGCCCCCAGCCGCCTGCCGGGCGGGCGCGGCGGGTGCGGCGGGCGGCTGCGCGGCGGCCGGGGCGCCGTCCGGCGTCGCCAGCAGCCCGCGGCGGCGCAGCAGTGGCAGGACGCCTTCGGCGAACCAGTAGGCCTCCTCCAGGTGCGGGTGGCCGGAGAGGATGAAGTGCTCGACACCGAGCGCGTGCAGCTCCTCGATCCGGTCGGCGACCTCGCTGTGGCTGCCGACCAGTGCGGTGCCCGCGCCGGGGCGCACGAGGCCGAAGCCGGCCCACAGGTTCGGCGCGATCACGAGGTCGTCCGTGCTGCCGGCGTGCAGGGCGGTCATCCGCTGCTGACCGACCGACTCGGCCTGGGAGAGCAGCGAGTGCGCGAACGTGATCGTGGCGGGGTCGAGGCCGCCGAGCAGGTCGTCGGCCACCGCCCAGGCGGCCGCGGACGTGTCCCGGGTGATGACGTGCACCCGGTAGCCGAACCGGAGCTCCCGGCCGGCCTCGGCGGCGAGCGCCCGCATCCGGTCGAGACGTTCGGTGACCTGCGCCGGCGTCTCGCCCCAGAGCAGGTAGACGTCGGCGTGCCGGGCCGCGACCCGCTCGGCGGCGGGCGACGCGCCACCGAAGAAGATCGGCGGCGGGTCGAACGGCTTGCGGGTGGTGGCGCCGACGATCCGGTAGTGCTCGCCTTCGAAGTCGAAAGGCGTGTCGCCCCAGGCACCGCGGACGATCTGCAGGAACTCCGCGGTGCGGGCGTAGCGGGTGTCCTTGTCGTGCCAGTCGCCGAAGCGGCGCTGCTCGTCGGTCTCCCCGCCGGTGACGACGTTGAGCAGCAGCCGGCCGCCGGACAGCCGCTGGTAGGTGGCCGCCATCTGGGCGGCCAGCGTCGGGGTGACGAGCCCGGGCCGGAACGCGACCAGGAACTTCAGCCGCCGGGTCTCACCCAGCAGGGCGGCGGTGGTCAGCCAGGCGTCCTCGCACCAGGTACCGGTCGGGGTGAGCACTGCCTCATAGCCGAGCCGGTCGGCCGCCTTGGCGATCTCGGCGAGGTAGTCGATGTCCGGCGGGCGGATGCCCGCCGTCCGTGACGACCGGTTCGCCTCGTGCGTCAGGGTGGCGGCGTCGAGGTTGCGGCTGTCGCCGGCGGTGGGCAGGAACCAGTGCGGATGGATCGACATCGAGGATCGAGCTCCTACAGGTGGGCCGGGCGGCCGGCGGCGCGGCCGATGGCCCTGCCCGCGCCGGCGGCGCGGGCAGGGCCCGGGATCAGCCGGCCGTGGACAGCGCCACGGTGTCGTTGAACTGGTCGGTCGCGAGATCCGCGATCTTCACCTTGACAGGAATGATCTTGGCGTCGGCGAACGTGTCGGCGACCTTCTGCAGGCGGCCGACCAGCGCGTCGTCGATCACGACGGCCTTCGTCGCGGTGCGGTCGACGAAGACCTTCGAGATCTCGATCGGGACGCCGGCCGCGGTGCCCCAGGCCTGTGCCCAGGTGTCGGCGTGGGCCAACGCCCACTGGCGGGCCTTGCCGACCCGGATCAGCAGGTCACGGATCGCCGCGGCCTTGCCAGGGTCGGCGATGACGTCCGGCCGCGACACCTCGAAGGCGAGCCCGGTGGACAGCCCGCCGGAACCGTCGACCAGGATCTTGGCGCCGTTGAGCTGCTGGGCGACGGCGGTGTACGGGTCCCAGATCGCCCAGGCGTCGACGCTTCCGCTGCCGAACGCGGCCAGGGCGTCGGGTGGCTGCAGGTAGGCGGGCTGGATGTCGTCGAACGTCAGTCCGGCCTTCGCCAGCGCCGTGAGCAGGTGGTAGTGCGCCGACGAGCCCTTCGCCACCGCGACCTTCTTGCCCTTCAGGTCCGCGAGGGTCTTGATCGGCGAGTCCTTCTGCACGACGATCGCCGCGCCGGTCACGTCCTGCTGGTAGGCGGCGACCAGACTGATCTTGAAGCCGGCGGCCGCGGTGAAGATCGGCGGCGTGTCGCCGACGCCGCCAAGGTCGATCGCCTTCGCCGTCAGCGCCTCGAGCAGCGGCGGGCCGGAGGTGAACTGGCTCCACTCGATCTTGTACGGAACGTCCTTGAGCTCACCGGCCGCCTCCAGCGCGGCCTGGATGCCCGCCTTCTGGTCACCGACCTTCAGGGTCACCTTGCTCAGGTCGACCGCGGCGGCGCTGGTGGCGGCCGGCGCGGCGCCGGCCGGTTTGTCGTCGCCGGACGAGCAAGCGCCGAGGCCCAGGACCGCGACCGTCGCGGCCAGCGGAACGGCGGCCCACCGAAGGCGGCGGGCGAAGGGGGACATGTCGGTTCTCTCCTTGTGAATCTTCGGAGCCCGTGCCGTCGGTCGGCCAGGGCGAACGGCGAGGGCCGAGTCAGGCCGCGGCGGGGGTGGGCACGCCGAGCAGGGTGAGCAGGTGGGCCCGCAGCGCGACGATCTCGGGGTCGCCCGGCCGGCGCGGGCGGGCGGCGCGGATCGCCACGTCCTCGCTGATCACGCCGTCGCTCATCACCAGCGCGCGGTCGGCGAGCGCGAGCGCCTCGTCGACGTCGTGGGTGACCAGCACGACGGCGGGCGCGTGCCGTGCCCACAGGTCGGCGATCAGCGCCTGGGTCCGCAGCCGGGTGAGCGCGTCGAGCGAGGCACACGGCTCGTCGAGCAGCAGCAGGTCCGGCTCCCTGACCAGGGCCCTGGCCAGGGAGGCCCGCTGCGCCTCGCCGCCGGACAGCGTCAGCGGCCAGGCGTCGACGCGATGATCGAGCCCGACCTCGGCGAGCGCGGCGAGCGCCCGCGCGCGGGAGCTGTCGCCGTGCCCTGCCGACGACTCCCCTGCCGACGACCCCCGCGGCGAGCGAAGCCCGAGGGCGACGTTGCGCCACACCCGCTTCCAGGGCAGCAGCCGCGGCTCCTGGAAGGCCACCGAGCGCCGGCGCGGCACCGCGACGGTGCCGGCGACGTCGAGGTCGAGGCCGGCGAGGACGCGCAGCAGGGTGCTCTTGCCACAGCCGCTGCGGCCCAGCAGGGCCACGAACTCGCCCGGCGCCACCGTCAGGTCGAGCCCGTCGATCACCGCGCGCCCGCCGAACTCCCGGCGAAGGCCGCGCACCTCGACCGCCGCGCGTGCCCGGGGACCCGGCTTGTCGAGGACGTCGACCGCGAGACCGCCGGCCTCATCCGCCCCGCTGGTCCCACCGGTCGCACCGGCCGGCCCGAGCCCGGCGGCGGAAGGTTCGGTCACTGACCGCTGAAGCCGCGTCGCCATGACAGAGCTCCCTTCTCGAGCATGCGGACGAGCAGGTCGGTGGTCAGCCCGAGCAGGCTGTAGACGATCAGACAGACCGTGATCACGTCGGTCTGCAGGAACTCGCGGGCGTTCATCATCAGGTAGCCGAGGCCCTTGTCGGCGTTGACCTGCTCGGCGATCACCAGCGCGAGCCAGGCGACGCCAAGGGAGTAGCGCAGGCCGACCAGCATCCCGGGCAGCGCGCCGGGCAGGATCACGTGCCAGACCAGCTCCAGGCGGCGCAGCCCGAGGGTGCCCGCGGCCTCGACCAGCCGGCCGTCCACGTCACGGATCGCGGCGTAGGTGTTCAGGTAGATCGGGAACGCGACGCCGAGCGACACCAGGACGACCTTGCTGGTCTCCCCGATGCCGAACCAGATGATCAGAAGCGGGATCAGGCCGAGGAACGGAAGCGTGCGCAGCATCTGCATGGGCGCGTCGATCAGGTCCTCGCCCACGCGGAGCAGACCGGAGACGATCGCGAGCACGAGGCCCGCGATCCCGCCGAACAGCAGCCCGTAGGAGACCCGCCGCAGCGAGACCAGCAGCCCGTCGACGAGCGACCCGTCCTTGATCATGTCCCAGGCGGTGGTCACCACGGTGCTCGGCGAGGTCAGCGTGTGCGGGCCGATGACCCCCGTGCTGCAGCCGAGCTGCCACAGCGCGAGCAGCAGCGCGGGGCCGCTCGCCCGGCGCAGCCAGCGCGGCACCGGCCGGCGGCGGCGCGCGCCACCCACGCCGCGCAACGTCTCGATCTCCGGCAGGCGCCCCGCCGAGCCGGCGAGCTGGGGGTCGGCCAGCTGAGCGTCGGCGAGCTGGGGGTCGGCGAGCGCGGCGTCGGTGGACACGCCCTCGGCCACGGTCGGTACCCGCGTGGCGAGGCCAACGGGGACTCCGGGCGGACCGGGCGGCTCCGTCACCGCCAGCACGGTGCTCTCGGACGCGGACATGGCGACCTTTCGAGTCTGGGGCGCGCGAGGTCGCCGCGGTTCACGCAGGACCGCGGCCCGCCTCGGCTACCCGGCGCGGAGCTCTCTGGGGATTGGATTCGTGGTTACGGGAGGAAGGGGTGCTCGGCCGACGCCGCCCGGGCCGGGACGATCCCGCGAGCCTCAGCCGGGGCAGGCGGAGAGTGCCGGCCGGGCCGACGCCATCGGCCGGCGAAGACGGAGGGCGGAAAGCACGTGCCGGCGCACGAACGGGCGTCGGGCACGATCACGATGGGGCATCGGAGATGCCCGTCTCAGCGGTGCCGCCGGCCTAGCGACAGCTCCGACACAGCGAGCTCGCCACCCGCTTGAAGTCCACGTGTGGGCGGCCGACGAGCAGGGCCTGGTGGCGCCGGGCCGCGACGGGCGCGGCCGGGCGCGCGCCGCGCCGACGCGGGCCTCCAGCAGACATGGGTCGAACATAGGCCGCGGGTGGCACTATGTCCACAATTTCCGTTGAGAATATTGAGTTACCGACCAGCGCGACGGGCGGCAGGCGATCGATCGTCGATTGCGCGCCCCGGTCGACACGGCGAGTGGCATGGATGCCGCCGACGGTCATCGAACGGCCGCGGCCGATGGTCCGAACTGGCCACATATCGCCTGGGCCGTGGGGTGTTCCGGCGGAAGCCGCGACGGACCGGGCCGGCTGGGGCGATCCTGGTTGTCAGGAGCGCGGCGATCCGTGGACTAAATACACCCCATTCCGATCGTTGAAGTCGAGAAAGTAAGCCATGAGAGAGGCCCGAGATGAGCAAGCCGATCAAGCAGGTCCACCTGGCGGCGCACTTTCCCGGCGTGAACAACACCACTGTATGGAGTGACCCGGACGCTGGCAGCCACATCGAGTTCGCCTCGTTCCGCCACCTCGCGCAGACCGCCGAGCGGGGCAAGTTCGACTTCTTCTTCCTGGCCGAGGGGCTGCGGCTGCGCGAGCAGAACGGGCTGATCTACGACCTGGACGTCGTCGGCCGCCCGGACACGTTCACCGTGCTCGCCGCGCTCGCCGCCGTCACCGATCGCATCGGCCTGACGGGCACGATCAACTCGACCTTCAACGAGCCCTACGAGGTCGCCCGGCAGTTCGCCAGCCTGGATCACCTCTCCGGCGGCCGCACGGCCTGGAACGTCGTCACCTCCTGGGACGCGTTCACCGGCGAGAACTTCCGCCGGGGCGGCTACCTCCCGCAGGAGGAGCGCTACGCCCGGGCCAGGGCGTTCCTGACGACGGCGCTCGAGCTGGTCGACTCCTGGACGGGTGACGAGATCGTCGCCGACCGGGACACGGGCCAGTTCCTGAGCCGACCGCTGCCGGGCACGTTCGACCACCACGACCCGTACTTCGACATCTCCGGCCACTTCAACGTGCCGCGCGGCCCGCAGGGACGCCCGGTCATCTTCCAGGCCGGCGACTCCGAGGAGGGCCGCGAGTTCGCCGCGGCCAGCGCGGACGCGATCTTCACCGGCCACGCGACCCTCGAGGCCGGGCAGGCGTTCTACGCCGACGTGAAGGGACGCCTGGCCCGCTACGGGCGTGCGCCCGAGTCGCTGCTGGTGCTGCCCGCGGCGACGTTCGTGCTCGGCGACACCGACGCCGAGGCGGCCGAGCTGGCCCACGAGGTCCGGCGCAGGCAGGTCAGCGGCCAGACGGCCATCAAGTTCCTCGAGCAGTTGTGGAACCGCGACCTGTCCGACCACGACCCCGACGGCCCCCTGCCCGCGTTCGATCCCGTCGTCGGGGAGAACACCGTCGCGCGTGGCCGGGCGAGCGTGCGGATGTTCCGCGACCCGATCGCCATCGCCGCCCAGTGGCGGGCGCTCGCGGAGGCCAAGAACCTCACCAGCCGAGAGCTGATCATCGAGGTGACCGGGCGACAGACGTTTGTCGGCTCGCCGACGACCGTGGCGACGGCGATCAACGACCTGGTCCAGGCGGACGCGTCAGACGGCTTCATCCTCGTCCCGCACGTCACCCCGGGCGGGCTGGACCTCCTGGTGGACACCGTCGTGCCGCTGCTACAGGAGCGCGGCGTCTACCGGGCCGACTACGAGGGCACGACCCTGCGCGATCACCTCGGGCTCCCCCCGCTCGACACGCCGGCGTCGGCCTCCGCGCGCGGCCGAGCCGTGGTGTAGTGCGACCCCCGAAGGTGGGTGTCGTGGCCGGGCTACGATCATGCGTCAGAGGCGAGCCGGGGGGTGAGGACGACGCGGCCTGACTTCGTCGTCGCCGCCCCGCCCGAGACGGGCGGAACGCGGCTCGTCGCCGTGCTCGCGCGCCATCCCGGCCTGCGGCTCACCGAGCCGCGGCAGGTGCCGGTGGGAGCACCGGCCGGCGACGTCTGGGGTACCGACGGCGACGTCTGGGGTACCGACGGAGTGACCGGCGTCGCGGACGGGCGGGCGGCGGGGGGTCGCCAGGGCGTGCTGGCGCCATACCTGCTCGCGGACTTCACGGCGCAGCGGCGGCTACACGAGTGCACGGCCTACCCGCGGCTGTTGGTGGCGCTGCGCGATCCGGTCGACCGGGCGTACGCCGCCTGGCGGCGCGCGCGGGCCACCGGCGCCGAGCCGTTGGCCGACTTCGTCGCGGCGCTGCTCGCCGAGCCGGAGCGTGCCAGTGCCGGCTCCGGCTGGACATGGCGCTACGCCGAGCTGGGCCGCTACGGCGACCAGCTGAGAAGGTTGTACACGCTGTACAGCCCCGGTCAGGTGCTGCTCGTGCACTATCCGGACCTGATCGCCGGGCCGGGCGCCGTCTTCCATCGGGCCTGCGGCTTCCTCGATGTCCGCGAGGGTGCGGCTCCCGACGCGCGCGTCGGGCTCGACGCCGCGGCCGGGCCGGCCGGCGAGCCCGGCCAGCCGGACGACCGCCCGCCGCCCGAGCTGCGCGCGCGGGTCGTCGACCTGTTCGCGGAGGACATCCGCCTGCTGGAGTCGGTGACCCACCGCTCGTTCGACGCGTGGCTCACGCCGTCCGGCGAGTCGGCCCCCGTCGCCCGCGGCGCGGACGCCTGACCGCGCGGCCCCGGCGGTCGAGGCCCACGGTCCGCGCGTCACCAGGACAGTCGCGGGCCGCGTGGCCGGGTAACGTCCCCAGCGTGGAGGCGAACGCTACGACGAGCCAGGGCGCCGGCGCGGTGGGCCGGGAGCCGAACGGCCCCTCGGAGACGCCCGCGCGGCCGGACGGCCCGCCGCCTCAGCCGGACGACGGCGCGGGCGGTCTCGCTCCCCTGCCGCAGGACGGGGTCGTTCCCGTCGCGGTCGGCACGATGGTGTGGCTGGTGGCACTGATCGTCATGCTGCCGTTCACCGGCGACCTGCGCGCGGACGGACACCTGTGGTGGCTGGCCACGGCGGCCTGCGGCTTCGGCCTCGGCCTGCTCGGCCTGGTCATCGTCATCCGGCGCCGCAACCGCCTCCGCGACGCTCGCGAGAGCTCGCCGCGCCCTGACGCCTGACCGCTCCGTGGCTCTCTGACGCCTGAACCGTTCCGCCGCGCGCTGACGCCTGAACCGCTCCGCGGCCGGCCGGGGCGTCTTCGCGCGCCGGTCCGCGCCGCTGATTCGAAAACTCAGTGAGTCGGCCCCGTTTCGTCACCCAGGTGCCGGAACGGGGGCGGGCTGGAGGGTGACGTGGTAGCCGAGTTG
>NZ_MBLN01000060.1:0-23296 GCF_001854645.1 Pseudofrankia sp. EUN1h
GTCCCGCCCGGCGTGTGCCCCGATCGGGCACTGCAAACACCATGACAGCCAGCCGGCGGGCTGGCAAACCCCAACAACAACGTGACCCACCCCACCTGGCACGGGAAACCAAAAACAATCCCGGCTCGGCTGGGAAACCAGCTGGTATTCGTCGCCCCGCGCATCCGGTCGCCGTCGCGGCGTGRCAATACCTCGCCCGCGTGACCGGCCCGCCGCGGGCCTGTGCAATCCGTCCACTCACCCGCCACGCCCCGTCGGCGGGTGTGACGAGCGCCACGGCTAACGGCCGGCATCCGACATCGACGTTATTAGCCCCATTTTGCCGGCGGACTCGCCGGCCTTCTGGGCCGGGCCAATCCCGGCGACTTCCGCTGGCGCCCGCCCGTCTTGGGGCTATTGAGCAGAATCAGCCCCCTGCGCCCCTGCGCCCGGCGCGTTCGGCGCGTTCGGCGCGTTCGGCCGCTGGGTCAGCGGGTGGGCACGGTGACGGTGTCGCGGCCGGAGCGCAGCAGGGTTCCGGGGGTGGCGCCGGTCGGCTGGCCGCCGGCGACGATCTGGACGCCGTTCACGAAGACCGCGTTGACGCCGACGGAGCCCGCGGTGAGCCTCGCGGAGCCGGCCGGCAGGTCGTGCACGAGCCGCGCGGGCTCGGAGTCGACCGTCGTCGGGTCGAAGATCACGAGGTCGGCGGCGTTGCCCTCGGCGACGACGCCGCGGCCGCGCAGGCCGAACGCCGCGGCGGGCTCGCCGGTCATCATCGCCACCGCCCGTTCCAGGCTGACCAGGCCGCGCCCGCGCAGGCAGTCGGCGAGGAAACGGGTGGGGTAGGGGGCGCCGGCCATCCGGTCCAGGTGGGCGCCCGCGTCGGAGCCGCCGAGCAGCACGTCCTCGTGCTCCCAGGTCTCCGCGCGCAGCGCCCAGGACTCGGGGTTGTTGTCGGTCGGCATCGGCCAGAGCACGGTGCGCAGCTCGTCGGCGGCGGCGATCTCGACCAGGGTGGCGAACGGGTCCTGGCCGCGCTCGGCGGCGATGTCGTCGACGACCCGGCCGGACAGGCCCTCGTTCGCGGGGGAGTAGGTGTCACCGATGACGTAGCGGCCGAAGTTCGCCAGGCGCCGCAGGACGCCGGCCTCCGGGGCGTTCGCGGCGGTGAGCAACCGCTCCCGGACGTCCGCGCCGCGCAGGGCCGCGATCCGCTCGGGGATGGGCAGGCTCAGCACATCGCCCCAGCCGGGGATGAGGTGCAGGGCGCAGAACGTCCGCAGGCTCATGTTCATCGGGACCAGCGTCGGCATGGTCAGCGCGATCACCCGGCCGCCCAGCTCACGAGCCCGGGTCGAGGCGGCGAGCTGGCGCGGCACCCGCTCGGGCGCGGCGGCGTCGATGGTCAGCACGTTCCAGTTCAGCGGCCGCCCGGCCGCCGCCGACAGCCCGGCGAGCAGCTCGATCTCGTCGTCGCTGAACATGTTCAGGCAGCCGGGGACGATGCCCTCTAAGAACGTCCCCTCGTGGCCGCCCACCGCGCTGGCGAGCGCCGTGAGCTCGGCGCGGTCCGCCCAGCGGGAGGCGACCGGCTGACCGTCCCCGTCGCTGTGGGACCCGGACAGGGTGGTGGACAGGCCCAGCGCCCCCGCCTCGAGCGCGGCGTGCAGGATGGCTGTCATCGCGGCGACCGCCTCCTCGTCCGCCGCCGAGCCGACCGCCGCCGGGCCCATCACGTAGCGGCGCAGCGCGCAGTGCCCGACCAGGAAGCCCGCGTTGACGGCGGTCCGGCCGTCCAGCCCGTCCAGGTACTCGGCGAAGGACTCCCAGCCCCATGCGACACCCGACTCGAGCGCCTCCAGCGGCATGCCCTCGACCCTCGCCATCATCCGGCGCAGGTAGTCGGCCTCGTCCTGCCCGCCGGACCCGTCCGGCCCGCCCTGCCCGTCCACCCCCCTGGGCCCGGCTGGCCCAGCACCGCGCGGGCGCAGGGGAGCCAGGGTGAAGCCGCAGTTGCCGCCGAGGACCGTCGTCACCCCGTGCTGGCTCGATGGTGTCGCGTACGGGTCCCACCACAGCTGGGCGTCGTAGTGCGTGTGCACGTCGATGAACCCGGGGCAGACGACCAGACCGGTGGCGTCGACGGTCGTGCCGCCGGCCGGCGCCTCGGTGGTCCCGATGGTGCCGGGCGCGCCGACCTCGACGATCCGCCCGTCTCGTATGCCCACGTCGGCGGCGCGTGCCGGCGCCCCGGTGCCGTCGACGAGCAACCCACCCCGCACGACCATCTCGAGCACTGCGCTCTCCTCCCACGCGACGTCCCGACAGTAGCGCTGAATCTGACGACCCGTCAGGTCATCGGGCCGATGCTGGCACGACGTCCCCGGCTGGTGGCCGATGGTGCGTGCTGCCGGGTGGACCGTGCCCTGACGATCGGTCAGGAGTTCGCCGGATTCGCTTTCGCCTGGAGGGGAACCTGTTCTAGTCTGTGGCGGCGCTCACGTCACCAGGGAGTATTGCCTCGACCACCCGTGTGGGGCCATGGCCCGACACGGCAGGCCGACGGCGCCCGCCACCCGGTGGGCGCGGCCCGGCCTGACCGGACCGCCGCGCCGACCGGACCGCCAGATCGACCGGACCGACCTGGCCCCGCAGGCCGCGCCCGGCGGCGAGCGCTCCCAGGAACGAACAGACCGCTGGAACGAACACGACCGCAGGACTGACGACGGAGAGGTCCGATGGCCCGCAGACACGTCCTCCCGGTGTTGCTCGGGACAACGGCCGCCGGGCGTGCGAAGAAAGATCATTTTCGCACGCCCTTTGGCCCGCCAGCCGACCGCCGGCGCGCACGGCTCGTCCCGGTTCTCGCCGCGGCCAGCGTGCTGCTGGTCGTCGTCGCCGGCTGCACCCGCTCGACGGACGAGACCGAGACGGGCGGGGGCGGCTCAGGCGCCCCGGCCACGTCGGCGCCGGCCGCCGCGGCTGCCGGCGACTTCGGCACCGAGAAGGGCATCTGCGGCCCTGGCACCGCCTCGAAGGCGACCGGCCGCGGCGTCACCGCCAGCTCGATCACGCTCGGTACCTTCGGGGACCCCGGCAGCACCATCACGCCGGGCCTCGGCCAGGAGTTCTTCGACGTCGGCGAGGCGTTCGTCGCCTGGTGCAACAAGGCCGGAGGCATCAACGGCCGCGAGCTGGTCCTCAACAAGCACGACGGCAAGCTGACCGACGTCGCCGCCCGCATGATCGACGCCTGCCAGACCGACTTCATGATCGTCGGTGGCGGCAACGCCGTCGACGCCCCCGGCGTCCAGCCGCGCGAGGAGTGCAAGCTCGGCTCGGTCCCGGCCTACGGCGTCTCCCCGGAGGCGCTGAACGCGAAGCTGCAGGTGCGCGCCCAGCCGAACACGGCCGCGCGGTACCCGATCGGCGGCTTCCAGTCGATGGCCCGGCTGTACCCGGACGCGATGAAGTCGCTCGGCGTCGGCGGCAGCACGCTCGGGACGCTGCGCCCGCAGGGCCTGCGGCTGCAGGAGGCGCTCACCCAGACCGGCTACACGGTGGCCGACTACCAGGAGCTGCCGCCGCTGGTCACGAACTTCCGCCCGTTCGTCGAGCAGCTCAAGAACAAGGGCGTGCAGGGCTACCAGCCGATCGGCCTGCAGGACCCGTCGCCGCTGGTCACCGCGATGAACGACGTCGGCCTGTCGCTCAAGTTCATGATCTTCGAGAACCAGCTGTACGACCCGCTGACGATCCAGGCCGCCAAGGCGACCAAGTTCCCGACGACGTACGTCGTGATCGACCACATCCCCTGGGAGCTGGCCTCGCAGAGCCCGGTGACCAAGGAGGCCGTCGACCTCGTGCACGCGACCGTCCCGAACGCGAAGCTCACCGACTTCACCGCGCTGTCCCTCAACGCCTGGGTGCTGTGGGCCAAGTCGGCGACCGCCTGCGGCGACGACCTCACCGTGGACTGCGTGCTCGGCAAGGCCGGCGCCGAGAGTGCCTGGACCGCCGGCGGCCTCTACCCGGAGCGCAACCTCGTCGCCGGCCAGCAGAAGACCACGAACTGCTACCTGCTGATGAAGGTCACGCCGGACGGCTTCGTCTACGACAAGGACGCCACCGGCCCGAACAAGGGCTTCTTCAACTGCGACGACAAGAACGTCGCGACACTCGCCAACACCTTCACCGACGTCTCCGGCTGAGCGGTCCCGCGTGGGCGTCGGCATGATCTACTTTGGAGCGGTGGCGTGAGCATCGAGCCGGAGAACGAGCCGGAGAACGAGTCGGGAAGCGGGTCGGAGCTCAGCCGGAGCGCCGGGCCGGGGACCGGGTCGGAGCCCGAGCCCGAGCCGATCAACTTCGCGGACATGCTCGAGCTGATGGCCGACGCGGTGCCCGACCGGCTCGCGCTGGTGGCCCCGCCGGTCCGGCTGACGTTCGGCGAGCTCGACGCCCGCATGGACCGGGCGGCCCGGCTGCTACGCGGGGCCGGCGTGCGCGCCGGCGAGCACGTCGGGATCTACGCGGTCAACCGGGCCGAGTGGGTCGAGTCGATGTTCGCCTGCATGAAGCTGCGGGCGTCGTCGATCAACATCAACTTTCGCTACGTACCCGCCGAGCTGCGCTATCTCGCCGTCAACGCGGACCTGGTGGCGATGGTCGTCGAGCGCCGCTACCTGCCGACCGTCGCCGAGATCCTGGCCGACGCGCCGGACCTGCGGGTGCTGGTCGTCCTCGAGGACGGCACCGACCCGGCCGACGACGGCGGGCTCGGCACGCTCGCCGGCCCCGGCGGCGCGCTCGCCGACCGCGGGATCCGGCTGGTCGGATACGAGGACGAGCCGGCCGACGACGGCCCGGTGCGCACCGCCCGCAGCGGGGATGACGTGTTCGTCCTCTACACCGGTGGCACCACCGGTATGCCCAAGGGMGTCCTGTGGCGGCACGAGGACCTGTTCCACGCCGCGATCGGCCGCCCGCTGCCGGACGGGTCCACGCCGCGGGCGCTTGCCGACATCCTCGCCCACACCGCGAACCCGCCGTTGAACTATCTGATCATGGCGCCGCTCATGCACGGCGCCGCCGAGCTCAGCCTGCTGATCAGCGTCGGCACCGCTGGGACGGCCGTGATCTGGTGCGGCCGCCACTTCGACGCCGACGGCGTGCTGCGCCTGGCCGCCGAGGAACGGGCGACGTCGATGACGGTCGTCGGCGACGCGATGGCCCGGCCTATCGCCGACGCGCTGTTGGCGGCCCCGGGCCGCTATGACCTGTCCGGGCTGCTGGCGTTCTCGAACACGGGCGCGCCGATGTCCGGCCAGGTCCGCGACGACCTCGCCGCCGCGCTGCCGAACGTGTTCCTGCTCGACTCCTACGGCGCGTCCGAGTTCGGCCACAACGGCAGYGCGAACGGCGGGAAGCGGGTGTTCCAGCTGACCGGGGACACAGCGGTGCTGGACGAGAACCTCGACCCGGTCCCGCCGGGCTCGCCGGAACCGGGGCGGATCGCGCGGCGCGGCGCCATCCCGCTCGGCTACTACAAGGACAGCGAGAAGACCGACGCGACGTTCCTGCGCGACACCCGCGGCGTCCGCTGGGTCGTGCCCGGCGACCTCGCCCTGGCTCGTGAGGACGGCACCGTCCAGCTGCTCGGCCGCGGCAGCACGGTGGTGAACACCGGCGGCGAGAAGGTCTTCCCCGACGAGGTCGAGGACGCGCTCAAGACACACGACGCGGTCTTCGACGTCGCGGTCGTCGGCGTGCCGGACGAGCGGTACGGCGAGCGGGTCGTGGCGCTGGTCGCGCTGCGCGCGCCGGCGACGGCGCCGCCGAGCGCCGCGGAGCTCATCGCTCACACCCGTCAGCACCTCGCTGGGTACAAGGCGCCCAAGGAGATATATATATTGGATACAATCGTCCGCAACCCTGCCGGCAAGCCGGACACGGTCTGGGGCCGGGAGACCGCGCGGCGCCTGTCCGACGAGGCCGCCGCGGCCCGCGCCGCGACCGCGACCGCGGCTGAGCCGGTAGCGGCGGCRCAGACTCCGGAGGATGTGAACACGTGACCACCACCGCCGAGACGTCCACCGCGGGCGCGGCCACCGCCACGGCCACCGCCACGACCCAGGCGCCGCAGTCCGGCGATCTCTACCGGCCGTCGTTCCTGCCCGACCTGCTCATCGCCGCGCTCGGGCGCAACCCCGACAGGCCGGCCGTCTACATCGGCGACGTCGCGCTCACCGCAGCCGAGGTGGCCGCGGAGATAAGCCGCTACGCGCAGGCCTACGCCTCCGTCGGCCTGCGGGTCGGCAGCCGCACGGCGATGCTCGCGCCGAACCGGCCCGAGGTCCTGTTCGCCATGGGCGCGAACATGATCACCGGCTGCCGCTCGACGTCGCTGCACCCGCTCGGCTCCATCGACGACCACGTCTACGTGCTCACCGACGCCGAGGTGGAGACGCTCGTCGTCGACGAGAAGTTCGCCGACCGCGCCGCCGCGTACCTGGAGCGGGTGCCGACGCTGCGCCAGGTCCTCACGTTCGGCCCGACCGATCTGGGGCCCGACCTGCTCGCGCTCGCCGGAGGCTTCACCCCGGCACCGCTGCGCGCCCCGGCCGTCGGCCCCGACGATGTCGGCGGCCTGACCTACACCGGCGGCACCACCGGCCGCCCGAAGGGCGTGCTCGGCACCTACCGCAACGCCGCCGCGATGACGCACATCCAGCTCACCGAGTGGCAGTGGCCCGATGAGCCCCGCTTCCTCATGTGCACCCCGCTGTCCCACGCGGGCGCGGCCTTCTTCATCCCGGTGCTGCTGCGCGGCGGCTGCCTGGTGGTGCTGCCCGGCTTCGAGCCGGGCGCGGTGATCGACGCGATCGAGAAGTACCGGATCAGCGCGACCATGCTGGTCCCGACGATGATCTACGTGCTGCTCGACCACCCGAAGCTCGCCACCGCCGACGTCTCCAGCCTGCGCACCATCTACTACGGCGCCGCCGCGATGTCGCCGACCCGGCTGATCGAGGGGATCAATCGGCTCGGCCCGATCTTCTTCCAGTACTACGGCCAGTCCGAGTCGCCGATGACGATCACCGTGCTGCGCCGGGAGGAGCACGACCTGGCCCGGCCGGAGCGGCTGGCCAGCTGCGGCCGCCCGGTGCCGTGGGTACGGCTCGCGCTGCTCGACGACGAGGGCAACGAGGTGCCGGACGGCGAGCCGGGGGAGATCTGCGTGCGCGGGCCGCTGAACTGCGGCGGCTACTGGAAACTGCCCGAGCAGACCGCCGAGCTGTTCCGGTACGGCTGGCTGCACACCGGGGACATCGCGCGCCGCGACGAGGAGGGCTACCTCTACATCGTCGACCGCAAGAAGGACATGGTCATCTCCGGCGGCTTCAACATCTTCCCGCGCGAGGTCGAGGACGTCCTGTCCGCCCACCCGGCGGTCGCCGCCACCGCCGTCATCGGCGTCCCCGACGAGAAGTGGGGCGAGGCGGTGAAGGCCATCGTCGTGCGCCGGCCGGGTGTCCCCACCCCCGACGACGAGCTCGCCGCGGAGCTGACCGCGCTCGTCCGCGACCGCAAGGGCTCCCACCACGCGCCGAAGACGGTCGACTTCGCCGACTCGATCCCTGTCAGCGCCCTCGGCAAGCCCGACAAGAAGGCACTGCGCGCCCAGTACTGGTCCACGACCGCCCGCCAGGTCAACTGAGCGCGCGGGGCACGCGTGCCGAGCGCGGCCCCGCGCGGTCGCGGTACAAACAGACCACCGGACCGAGCCAAGGAGCGTCATGCCCGTCATCGTCGCCAGCGTCGTCCCGAAGCCGGAGCACGTCGACGAGGTGCGCGCGGCCCTGCTGGCAGCCGTGCCCGAGGTGCACAAGGAAGTGGGTTGCAAGCTCTACTCGGTGCACGAGGCGCCCGGGAAGTTCTACTTCATCGAGGAGTGGGCGGACGACGCGGCGCTTGCCGCCCACTCCAAGTCGCCCGCCCTCGTCGAGATGGTCAAGCGCCTCGACGGCCTGACCGACGGCGCCTTCGACCTCGCCATCCTCAACCCCCTCCCGGCCGGCACCCCCGAACAGGGCCAGCTGCGCCCCTAGCCGGCGTCACCCAGGGCCGTCCGCTCCTGGGCTCCTCCGTGCTGAGAGCGGAAATCCGGGCGCAGACGGCGGATCGCGTAGATCACGCGGTATCTGGCGTGGCCGCGGAAGCGGTGCAGCGGCCACAGGGCGGTGGTGCCCTCGACTGGGCTGGCGTGCAGCAGCAGGTCGTGGCCGGCCGCACGGACGCCGGTGCAGACGGCGACGTGGTTGACCGGGAAGTCCCCGAAGTTCAGCAGCTCACCGCCCTGGTAGCGCGGCACGAACTCCTCCAGGCGCACCCGCGGCCGGTCCGTGCCGAGCCAGACGAGGTCGCCCGCACGCAGTCCTGCCAGCGCCGGGACCGGCTCGAAGCGATCCAGGTCGTAGAACAGCTCCAAGGACTGGAACTCGGCGGGAAGCACGTAGCCGAACAGGTCACGGATCACCAGGTGGGCCAGCGTGACGCAGTTGAGCCCGTCGCGCTCGGCGTCCCTCCGGTCGCGGACCCGCGCCGGGCTCTGGGAGAAGACGTAGCGGATCGACGGGTCGAGGTAGGACCGGAAGACGTCGTCCACCCGCACCTCCTCGGTGACGCCGGCATGATCGCGACTTCAGCCCTCTGGCGGTTGCACCTGCTGCCGTTCCATGACCACTAGAGTGCACGACCGGCGATCATGTCAACGGGCCGGCGCTGGCGGTCGCGTCATCAGCCGGGCGTCGCGGGTCGTTGGTGACGCGGGCCGTCTGGCTGATCTTGATGTCGATGATGCCCGCTGCGGCTACCGTCGCCTGGGCTCGGCGGCGCCGAAGAGCTGAGCGACGTAGCGGGTCGGCGGGTTCTCGGCGAGATCGGCGGGCTTTCCCTCGGCGGCCACGGCGCCGGCGTCGAGGATGACGAGGCGGTCGGCGAGGGCGGCCGCGTCCGTGGGGTCGTGGGTGACGACCAGGACGGCGGCGCCGGTCGCGGGCAGCGTCTGGCGCAGGAACGCGCGCAGGTCGACGCGGGTGGTCGCGTCGAGGGCGGCGAGCGGCTCGTCGAGCAGCAGCAGGCGGGGACCGGTCGCGAGCGCCCTGGCCAGCGCGACCCGCTGCGCCTGCCCGCCGGACAGGGTCGCCGGCCTGCGCGGGCCGAAGCCGGACAGGTCCATCCGGTCGAGCCAGGTGTCCGCCGCCGCGGGCGCGTCGCGGCGGGAGACCAGCCGCCGGGCGCGCAGGCCGAAGGCGACGTTGTCGCGCACCGACAGATGCCGGAACAGCAGGTAGTCCTGGAAGACGACGCCGACCGGCCGGTGACGAGGCTCGACGAACCGGTCGGTCGCCGGGTCGTCGAGCACCTCGCCGTCGAGTGTCACCAGGCCGTCGCTTAGGGGCAGCAACCCGGCGAGCGCCGCCAGCAGACTGCTCTTGCCGGCCCCGTTCGGCCCGAGCACCCCGACGACCTCACCCGGCGCGACGTCCAGCGCGACCTCCAGGGTGAAYGCCCCGCGGCCGACGACCACCCGTGCCCGCAGCCCCGCCGCCTTCGACTCCACGGCCGTCGACTCGGGGGATCCCAGTTCCATGGCCGCCGGCTCCAGGGACCCCGACTCCACGGCCCCCGCCTCCGCGTCGCGCGCCTCCGCGGTCATGCCGCCGCCCGGCTGACGGCGTCGCGCGCGGTGGGCAGCCAGCGCCCGCGCAGGGCGGAGAGTACGACGACGGAGGTGACGAGCAGGACGAGGGAAAGGGCGATCGCGGCGTCCGAGTCGCTCTCCATCGCCGAGTAGACGGCCAGCGGCATCGTGCGGGTAGTGCCGGGGAGGCTGCCCGCKAAGGTGATCGTCGCGCCGAACTCGCCGAGCGCCCGCGCCCAGCACAGCACGGCCCCCGCGGCGACCGACGGCGCGACCGACGGCAGCGTGACCCGGCGGAACGTGTACCAGGGGGAGGCGCCGAGCGTCGCCGCTGCGTCCTCGTAACGCCGGTCGGCGCCGAGGAGCGCGCCCTCGACGGCGACGACGAGGAACGGCATCGCGACGAAGGTCTGGGCGACCACGACGGCGGCGGTGGTGAACGGCAGGCTGACGCCGAACGCGTCGTACAGGTAGCGCCCCGCGACGCCGCGCCGGCCGGCGGCCAGCAACAACGCGACGCCGCCGACGACGGGCGGCAGCACCATCGGCAGGGTCACCAGCGCCCTGGCCAACCCCCGCCCGGGGAACTCCACCCGCGCGAGCAGCCACGCCAGCGGGACGCCGAGCAGGAGGGAAAGCACGGTCGCCGCGGTCGCCGTACGGATCGACAGCCACAGCGCCTGGCGGACGCCCTCCTCGCGCAGCAGCCGGGGCAGCTCGTCCCACGGCGCCCGCCACACCAGCCCGACCAGCGGCAGCAGCAGCAACAACGCGCCGAGCGCCGCCGGCACGACCAGAGGCCACGGCAGCCCGCCATCCCGGTGGCCACGCCGCCGTCGCAGCCGCCACACCCTCCGGTTCGGCGCACGGCGGGCCCGACCACGGCCACGGCCAGCACCCGCGCCAGCCCCACGGCCAAGGCCAGCCCCACGGCCAGGGCCAGGGCCGGCCGTGGGGGCCTCGACCGCCGGCGTGGCGGCCGAGGCGCTGGGCTCCGGGGCTCCGGGTCCGGGGGCGCTGGATTCCGGGAGGCCGGGTTCCGGGGAGCTGGGTGACGCGTCGCCCGGTCCGCTGCTGCGCGGCATGGGCCGCCCAGCAGCGCGGCGGCGGCCGCCGGCTCCGGAAGCTGTCATGGATGGGTTACTGCGGCTTGCTGAAGCCGGCCTTGCCGAGGACGTCGATGCCGGTGGTCGAAAGGACGAAGTCGGCGAACGCCTTGCCGGTGGCCTGGTGATCGCCGCCGGTCAGGGTGGCGATCGGGTAGTCCGTCGAGGCATTCTGCGCGTCCGGGATCTCGACGCCGAGCACCTTGTCACCGGCCGAGGCGACATCGGTCTTGTACACCAGTGCCGCGTCGACCTCACCGAGCTGGACGAGTGACAGCACGCTCTTGACGTCCTGGCCAAGCGTGGCCGGCTTGACCGTCACATTGGCCTTCTTCAGCGCCGCGAGGCCGGTGGCGCCGCAGGGCACCTGCTCCTCGCACAGGGCGACCTTGACGCCGGGTTTGGCGAGATCGGCGAGGCTCGTGATGCGCGCCGGGTTGCTCGGCGGGACGGCGATCTCCATGCTGTTGCGGACGAAGATCGTCGGGGTGCCCGCGGTCAGCTTGGCGTCGGTGACCTGCTTCATGGTGGCGTTGCTGGCGGCGGCGAACACGTCGGCCGGGGCGCCGGCGATGATCTGCTGGGCGAGCGCCGAGCTGGCCGCGAAGTTCAGCTTCACATCGGCGCCGGGGTGCGCGGCCTCGAACTGGTCCGCGAGCGCGGTGAACGTCTCGGTCAGTGAGGCGGCGGCGAACACCGTGACCGACGTCGCCACCGGGTCCTTCGTCGGTGACGCCGACGCGGCCGTCGATGCCCCGGTGGACGCCTCCGAGCCGGTCGTGTCGTCGCCGCAGGCGGCGGCGCCCAGCGCCAGCGTCATGGCGGCCAGGAACACGGTCAGCGCGTCGCGGCCCCGGAGTCCTCGCCGCCGTCGCGGCTCGGCCGCCGACGGCCCGGCAGCCAGACCTCTCGTGTCAGTCCACAGTCTGATCATTTTGCCCCCGCCTGTCCCGAGAAGAGRCCGGCCGGCCGGACGGGCCGCCGACGCCGAGTGACTGTGCTGCTGAGTGACTGGCTGCCGGGTGACCGCGCCGTCACCAGCGACCCGCGCCGGAGCGGCGCGTCTACCGCCTACCGCCTGACCGGCAGCTCGACGACGACGTTGGTCGCCTTCACCGCCCCGACCGCGAGCACGCCGGGCTCCAGCCCCAGTTCGTCGGCCGCCTCCCGGCTCATCAGCGAGACCACCCGGTAGGGGCCGCACTGCAGCTCCACCTGGGCCATCACGCCGTCACGCAGGACTCGGGTGACGATCCCCGGGAAGCGGTTGCGGGCCGACTCGCCCGCGATCGGCGCCCGGCCGAGCGCCGGCTCGCTCGACGAGCTGACCTCGCGTGCGAACCGGGCCAGCTCCGCCGCCTCGATCGCCTGCCGCCCGGCATCGTCCCGGACCGTCGGCAGCCGGCCGCTGTCCGCCCACCGGCGAACCGTGTCATCGCTGACCCCGAGCAGGGCGGCGGCCTCGCTGATCCGAAAGTTCGGCACGATGGTCACCATACCGACGCATTAACGGAGCTGCCTGCCAGTTGGCGCCGCAAGCGCGGACTGGCGCCAGCAAACGCTCGCCGCCATGATCAGGGCCGTGGAGTGGACCATCCGGCCGCATAGGCCACTTGGGTGTGGTTGCCTGGTATCTCCAGGTTTCCCTGATCCGAACTGGCCGAAGGAGGCACGACAGCGACGTCCACACGCCTTTGGCCAGGCTGGTGTGCTTCGTTCGCATTCGTGTTCCCGGCGGCCCCTACGCTGTGGGGGTAGACCGTCGATGACCGTCGACGTCACCAAGGGCGCCAGCATCGCGCTCACCAAAGAGGGCTCGGACCTCACCCGTGTGACCGTCGGTCTCGGCTGGGATCCCGCTCCGCGGGGCTCCGAGGAGGACTTCGACCTGGACGCGAGCGCGCTCGCGCTGCGCGCCGACGGCCGGATCGTGTCCCGGGACTACTTCGTCTTCTTCAACAATCTGTCCAGCACGCACAACGAGATCACCCACCGCGGCGACAGCCTCACCGGCGAGGGCGACGGCGACAACGAGCAGATCGACGTCCAGCTCGACGCGCTGCCCCCCACGGTCGAGCGCGTCGTCTTCGCGGTCACCATCCACAACGCCGACTACCGCCGCCAGGACTTCGGACACGTCCAGCACGCGTTCATCCGGGTCGTCGACGCCGTCCGGGGTGTCCAGCTCGCCCGCTACGACCTCACGCACGAAGCGGCCGCCGACACCGCGATGCTCTTCGGGGAGCTCTACCGCGACGACAGGGGCTGGCACTTCCGCGCGCTCGGCCAGGGCCGCCAAGACGGCCTCGCCGGCATCGCCCGCCAGTTCGGCTTCGACGTCTGAGCCTGGCGACCTTCACGCCCCCTGGCGGCGCGCTCGCGMGCGACCGCGCTGGACAGACGCCGGCGGTCGTTGTCACCTGAGTCGCCAGAGTCTCCTGGCCGCTCGGATCTTCTGACCCCCGGCGCGGCCGAGTCGCGCGGCCGAGTCGGACCTGTCGGCTGTTCGTCTTCCTTGTCCTTGTTTGGGAAGGCGCGAGACGAGGTAGATAGCGACCGATCCACTGTCTCCCGTCGGAGGGATTCCCGTGCTAGTCACCATCATCTCCTGGATCATTCTTGGCCTCATCGCCGGCGCGGTTGCCCGCCTGCTGGTTCCGGGCCCGGACCCGATGAGCATCCTGGCGACGATCCTGCTCGGTATCGCCGGCTCGTTCGTCGGCGGTTTCCTGGGTTACGTGCTGTTCGACAAGGACCTTGGGGAGGGCGCGCTGCAGCCCTCCGGCATCGTCGGCTCCATCGTCGGCGCCATCATCCTGGTGCTGATTGTCCGGGCGACCCGCCGCGGGCGCGTGCTGCGCTGAGCCACTGGCGAATATCCGACGGTGCCGGCCCGTCCGTCCCGCCGGGGCGACTTCTGACGGGAGCAAGAGGCGTTACGCAGACTCGGGGTGTGGCCAAAGGCCACACCCCGAGCGGCGTTTCGGAATGACAAGGCCATTCCCGACGGCGGTGCCGGCCAGGGAACGAGCCCGTCAGACCGGAACGCCGGCGGCGCGGGCCGAGCTCAGCCAGGCAGGGAACTCGCCAAGCATCCGGCGGTAGAGCGTCTCGTCGTCGATCGCGTCGAGGTCGTCCACCGCGAAGAACCCGGCATTGTCGACGAGCCGGCCGGAAAGTGTGTCCAGCTTCTCGAGAATGCCGTACCGCGCCTTTCCGACTCCGATGAACTGCCAGAAGATCGGCAGGTCGGCGGCCCGCCGCAGCAGGTCGGCGATCAGCCGGTCGCGGTAGAGGCCACCGTCCGTGAGCACCAGCACGAGCGCCGGCGGCGGCGAGGGCAACCGGCGGAAGTGCTCCACGATGAGCGCCATCACCTTCTGCTCCTCGTTCTGCCCGCCGATGCCGTCCCAGTTCGGGATCGGCCAGCCCGCGGCCCGTGCCGCCTGCTCCCGGGCGAGTGTCGCGTCCGCCCCGCCCTGGCCGGTCGTCGCCTTGCGCATCCGTACGTAGAGCGGGATCCAGTCGGCCAGGTAGTCGACGCGCAGCGGCGGGAGCGCGAGCGGCTCCGTCGCGTAGGACCAGACGTCCAGCGTCCCGTCGTCGTCCATGGTCGCGGCGACGGCGGCGACCCGTTCGACGACGCGCGCCACGGTGCCCGCCTTGTAGAGCCCGCGCATCGACCCGCTGGCGTCGAGTGCCAGCGCGACCCGCGCCTGCCGGCCGGCGATGCCCTGCTTGGCCAGGATCGTCTGGACGGTCTTCTTGCGCAGGTCGAGCCGCTTGCGCATGTCGATCCTCGGGTCCCCGGTCGCGGGCAGGTCCGCGGCGGCGGCCGGCGTGGGCGCGGAGATGTCCTCGTCGCCGCCGACGTCCACGCCGTAGTCGGTCGCCAGGCCCGCGAGGCCCGAGGCGTAGCCCTGGCCGACGGCCCGGACCTTCCAGGCACCGGCGCGCCGGTAGAGCTCGACCACGACCAGTGCCTTCTCCGGGCCGAGAGGCGGCGCGGTGAAACTCGCGACCTCCGTGCCGTTCGCTAGGTCCCTGACCGTCGCCCAGACGCCCAGGCCGCCGAAGGTCAGCAGAGGGGTGACGACGTCGATCGTCGCGGTCACGACGATCGACTGCACGTCCGCCGGCTGGGCCGGCGGGTCGACGGTGACCACCTCGGCGGCTCCGTCCGGCGTGCGGCCGATGTGGCGGACCGACCCGTCCGGGCTGCTCGGCGCGTTGAAGAAGATCATATCGGTGTCCACGCGGACCTTGCCGTTCGCTCCTAGCCGCAGCGCGCAGACATCCAGCGAGGTGTTGGCGCCGCTTGAGTCCGTCGGCCGCCAGCCAACCGTGATCTCGAGCGCCCGGTCCGGAAGCGCGGCATTCGCGCCTTTGGTCAACTCCACGCGCGTAATAGTGCCCCCGTCGGGGAGTAGCCGCGCAGGCTGGTCCCCACCGGAACCCACACCGCTGAGCGCGACGGTCTCTCGCTAGCTAGCGCCATAAGTGTGCAGTACGTGCGCCATTGGAAGGGCCGTAGGCGCGTTCGCGAGGGCAGGCCGGAGTGCTCCCCTGCACCGTCGACGTCACCAGGCGGGCGTGTTCCGGCCGGCCCGCCGCCGCGAACGCGAACCGTGGTTGGCCAGCGAGTCCATGGACTCGCTCCCCAGCCACAGTTCCCATCACTGGTGAGCAACCGTGGTGCCTCAGCGTGCGTATAGGCCTGCCCAGCCGCCACGGTTCGAGATCGCGGCTCAGTACTCGGCGAGATTCTCGGCCCAGTCGGCGGCGATCTCGCCGAAGACGGCCGGGTCGCCGTCGCGGTTCCAGTAGGCGGTGGCGACCTGGACGGCGGTGGCGCCGGCCCGCAGGAAGTCGGCGACGTCGCGACCGGTCGTCACCCCGCCGGCGCCGACGATCTCGATGTCGGCGGGCAGGAGCCGGCGCAGCTGGCGAACCTGGCCGAGGGCGACCGGGCGCAGCGCCGGCCCCGCGAGCCCGGCGAGCTCCACCCCGATCACCGGCCGCCCCGCCTCGTCGAAGGCCAGCGCGTTCKGGAAGGTGTTGGTCGAGCAGACATAGCGCGGACCGCCGCGCCCTGCCCCCCTCGTGGCAACGGTTCCGCTCGTCGCGCCGCTGGCCGGCTTGCCGAGTACGTCGGCCAGGCTCGCGAGCGCCTCCGGGTCGGAGAAAGGCGAGATCTTCACCCCGTAGGGGATCGGGGCCGGCGTGGCGCGCAGCACGTCGTCGACGGCGGCGCAGATCGTCGCGGTCTGGCCCGGGTCGAAACAGGCGATGCGCTTCTGGGTGCCGCCGTCCCAGACGTTGGGGCAGGCGAGGTTGAGCTCGAGCAGGTCGACGCCGGTCGGCGCGACCGCGGCGGCGGCCCGGGCATAGTCCTCGACGGAGAAACCGGCGATGCTCAGCACCAGCGGCTTGCCGGCATCGTGCGCGAGGCGTGTCATCGCGGGCAGGTGCTCGACGTAGTAGTCCAGGCCTCGGTTGGGCAGGCCGAGCGCGTTGAGCGAGAAGCCGTCACCGGCGTGGTAGGTGGTCCCGGAGTTGCCGGTCCGGGCGGCGACGGTGATCGATCCGACGATGACCGCGGCGGCGGCCGAGCGGGCGAGCCGCGAGACGTCCTCGAGCGACTTGCCCGTGCCTGCCGCGTTCATGACCGGGTGTTCCAGGTCGATCCCGCACAGCGTCGGCATCCGCGAAGTCCCTTCGGCGAGCCGCCGGCGCCCGCCGCCCGCGGCGGCTCCATCTTGCCTCGCGGCGGCGCCAATCCCCGCCGGAAGCCCAAGGGGCGCCCGGCGGGGAAGTAGCGGGGGTAGCGGAGCTGTGTGGTTGGCGCCTCCCGCCGACCGATGGGTCCGGCGGCCGTCAGCCGCCGATCGTGTCGGACAGCGAGATCCCGCCGGTGGGCGACTTGCCGATCTTGAAGCAGGTGTCGGCACCCTTGCCGTAGCCGAGAAGGGCGGCGGCGACGCGCTGGGACGGGTTCCCGTGCGCGTTCGGGTCGGCGTTCGGCTCGCCGACGGAGAACCAGGAGCCGCCGGAGTCGCCGAGCTGGAAGAAGAGGCCGATGCCCTCGACCGCATCGGAGAGGGGTAGCCGGTCGGCGTCGCGCGCGAACTTGGCCTGGACGCCGGCCAGGCAGTCGGCCTGGTTCTCCTCGGACCGGGAGACCACGCCTTCCTTGCTGGTCAGCGTCGAGACCCGGTGGCCCAGCTCGTGCATGAGCACCAGCATTGGGTAGGCCGTGTCCTGCTCGGAGAGCGAGGCCATGAACTCGGCGCTGTAGGCGACCGTGTCGTCGAGGCTGCAGTAGAACGCGTTGCTGGCGAAGTCGTCCGGGTCATCGCTCTGCGCCCCGCACTCGTCCGGCGGGATGTCGCCGTCGTGGTACTCGATGAAGCGCGGCACCGTCCAGACGCTGCCCAGCTTCTGCGCCCAGAACGTGTTGACGCCGCCCGGGCAGCCAATCGGTCCTGTGATGACCTTGAGGGCGCCATCCGCGGTGTCCGCGGAGCCGCCGCACTCGGCGCTGCCCCCGCCACCCCCGCCGCCGCCCGCGGCTGTCGCCGGGGTAGTCGGGTCCGGCGTCGCGGTGTCCGTCGGCTGGCAGGCAGCTAGCATTCCCGCCGTCAACACCACCGAAACCGTAATAGCGGCGATTGTCGCCCATCTCGTACGCACGTCGCGACCGTACCGGTTTGGGACCCGTCCGCGGTGGCCCCGTCGGCCCGGCGACACCGAACCTGGCCCGACAGGACGCCTGGTGGGCAGGCGCTCACGGGTCCGGCGACGCCCGACTCATCGTGCCTCGGGAGTGTAGAACCGCCGATAGTGGGTAATTTCCAGCCCGGGGGCGACCGCCCGCATGGCCTTCCGGTGGGGAGAATCGATGGCCGACACTCGGACGTACAAAAGAACGACCGTCGGGGTACTTATCTATCTAGTCGTCGGCCTGATCATCACGGTGAACCAGGGCTACTGGCATCCGGATCGTTGGGACGGCCATTTCCTGTCCAGCCTGCTCACCGGCGTTGTCGCCACCGTGCTCTGGCCGCTCGCGTTGTTCTACACGTTCATTCTCACCAGCACCTGAGCAGCTTCTCTCCCGCGCCGAAATTGGCGATGCGGGTCATGTCCGTGCTGCCGGGGCAGYCGATCGGCCCAGAGACGAACCGGATCGCGCCCGCGAGGTCGTCCGTACCGCCGCGGGCGAGGTCGGCCCGCGCTTTCCGCCCAACTCATCGTGCCTCGGGGGTGTATGGCCAGTCGATTGTGGGTAAATTCCGGAAACAAGCCACATTATGGGGCTCTCTCCGGGAGTGACAATGGTCGCGGTTCGTAGCTACACGAGGGCGTCGCTCGCGACGCTCGTATACCTAGTCATTGGCTTGATCATAACGGTGAACCAGGGATACTGGCACGTGGACCGGTGGGACGGGCATTTCTGGTCCAGCCTGCTGACCGCCCTCGTCGCCACCGTGCTCTGGCCGATCGCGCTGTTCTACAACTTCATTCTCACCCAGCGATGAACCGCTGAGCATTCCTGCCTCAGCCCGCCATGGCCCCGCCGCCGGTCCGCCTTACCTGGACCAGCGGCGGGGCCCCGCGGCGTGCGTGGGGAGGGAAGTCAGGTGATGGTGATCGGCGTTCCGACCGGAAGCAGGTCGGCCAGTTCGGTGATGTCCTCGTTACGTAGCCGAATGCAGCCCATGCTCACGTCGGTGCCGACGCGTTCCGGCTGGTTGGTGCCGTGTAGTCCGATGATTCCGTCAGCGCCGTTGAAGGTGGTCACGACGTCGGAGAAACCGGAAAGGCCAAAGGCATACGGTCCCCACGGCCCGGCCGGGCTCGCGGGCTTCAGCAGCTCGGCCAGGTAGAACCGTCCCGCCGGGGTCGGGGTGCTTCCGGTGCCGATGCCGACGGGGTATGCCCGCACCGGCTTTCCGTCCTTGAAGACCGTGAGGACGTGGCTCGCCCGGTCGACGGCGAGCGAGAACGGGGTCGCCCCGAGCTGTACACCGGCTCGCCGGATCCAGCCGCTCGTCCCGTTCGGCCGTACCGGTAGCGAGACCCGCAGCCAGTCGGCGTCGTAGTGCTCGACGAGCAGGGCCAAGGGGGCGCCCTGCGCGTTCGGGTTGGTGAGAGTGCGGGTAGCCATCTGCGCGGCCGCGCCGGTCGGCGGCGAGGTCGAAGGCGCAGCCGTCGCCCGCGCGCCGGAGCCGCCGCCCGCCTCGCCGCCAGCCTCGTCGTCGGGTGCCGACTCGGCGAAGATCGGGACGTCGTGATCCAGCGGCCAGGCGACGAGGCTCCATCCCTTCGGCAGGTGCGCGGGGTCGAGATCGTCATCGGCACCCGCCGTGGCCGCCGGCCGTGGCGGGCTCGCCGTCGGGCCAGGCCGCGCCGCCGGTTTGGCCTCGTCATGGCTCTTCCCGCAGCCGGTCGCGAGCGCGCCGAGCRCCGCGACGACCGCGAGCACCACGGGCACGCCGGCCCGACGCCTGGCGCGGGATCGGGTGGAGCGCGGCGCTCCCCACCCGATCGGTTGGGCCGTCGCCGCCTGGTCGTCTCGCCGTCCCAGCACTGCTCCGGCCCTCCCGCCCGTCGCCTCACCGCTCGCCTCGCGCAGACTACTGTGCGTAGTCGTCCGTTCGGGTTAGCCGTGGTGTTCGGGCGTGAACCGCCGGGACAACCCCTTCCCCGCCGTTCGGCGGCCCGGACTGGGGGGCGGCCCGGACCGGGGTGTGAGCCGGTCCGGGCGCCATCAGGGTGTCGGTGCGGGTATCCGCGCCGACGGGTCGGGCGCGGCGGCCTCCGGTCAGCGACCGGTGCGGGGAACGCCGTTCTCGTCGACGAGGCCGGCACGGCGCAGCGCGTCAGCGATCGCGCCGGTCGGCGGGGGCGCCGAACGCCCACCCCGCTGGCCGCCACGTCCGCCGCCGCCACTGCCGCCTCGCTGGCCGCCGCCGCCGCGTTCGCCGCCGCCACCGCGCTGGGTACCGCCGCCTCGCTGGGGACCTGCGCCGCCACGCGCGTCGCCGCGCCCGGCGCCCCCGCCGTCGCGCTGGCCACCACGGCTGTCGCTGCCGCGACCCCCGCCACGGGGCTCGCGCTCCCCGGGCCGCGCGCTCTCGCGCGCGTCGCCGCCGGGCTGACCGGCTGGCTGGCCGGCTGCGACGCCACGGCCGCGCGGGCCGCCGCCGCGCGCGTCCCGCCCGCCGCCCTGGCCGGCGGACCGGGCCGCGGTGCCACCGCCCGAGGCCGTCCGGTCGACGGCCTCGTCGTCGAGCCGCAGGGTCAGCGAGATCCGCTTGCGCGGGATGTCGACGTCGAGGACCTTGACCTTGACGATGTCGCCCGACTTGACGACCTCGCGCGGGTCGCGCACGAACGACTTCGACATCGCCGATACATGCACCAGGCCGTCCTGGTGGACGCCGACGTCGACGAAGGCGCCGAACGCGGCCACGTTGGTGACCACGCCCTCCAGCACCATGCCGGCGACCAGGTCCTTGATCTCGTCGACGCCCTCGGCGAACGTCGCGGTCTTGAAGGCCGGGCGCGGGTCGCGGCCGGGCTTCTCCAGCTCGGCGAGGATGTCGGTCACCGTCGGCAGGCCGAACGTCTCGTCGACGAAGTCCGTCGCCTTCACAGCGCGCAGCGCGCCGGTGTTGCCGATCAGGCCGCGGATGTCGGTGCCGGTGGCGGTCAGGATGCGCCGGATCACCGGGTAGGACTCGGGGTGGACGCTGGAGGCGTCCAGCGGGTCGTCGCCGCCGGGGATGCGCAGGAAGCCCGCACACTGCTCGAACGCCTTCGGCCCGAGCCTGGGGACCTCACGCAGCGCCGTGCGGGTCCGGAACGGCCCGGTGGCGTCCCGGTGGGCGACGATGTTGTCGGCGAGGGTCGCGCCGATACCGGACACCCTGGTCAGCAACGGCGCGGACGCCGTGTTCACGTCGACACCGACGGCGTTCACGCAGTCCTCGACGACGGCGTCGAGCGAGCGGGACAGCTTCAGCTCGCTCAGGTCGTGCTGGTACTGGCCGACGCCGATCGACTTCGGGTCGATCTTGACCAGCTCGGCGAGCGGGTCCTGCAGGCGGCGGGCGATCGACACGGCGCCGCGCAGCGACACGTCCAGCTCCGGCAGCTCCCGGGAGGCGTACGCACTCGCCGAGTAGACCGACGCGCCGGCCTCCGAAACGACGATCTTGGTGAGCTTCAGCTCCGGCACGCGCCCGACGAGCTCCTCCGCGAGCTTGTCGGTCTCCCGCGACGCGGTGCCGTTGCCGATCGAGATCAGGTCGACCTTGTGCGCCGCGCACAGCCGGGCGAGGGTCACCAGCGCCTCGTCCCAGCGCCGCGCCGGGACGTGCGGGTAGATCGTGTCGGTGGCGACGACCTTGCCGGTGGCGTCGACGACGGCGACCTTCACGCCGGTGCGGTAGCCCGGGTCGAGACCCATGGTCGCCCGGGTGCCGGCGGGCGCGGCGAGCAGCAGGTCGCGCAGGTTGGTGGCGAACACCTTGACGGCCTCGTCCTCGGCGGCCTGGAAGAGCCGCAGCCGCAGGTCGATTCCCAGGTGGACCAGGACCCGGGTGCGCCACGCCCAGCGGACCGTGTCCGCGAGCCAGCGGTCGGCGGGCCGGCCCTGGGCGGCGACGCCGAAGCGGGCCGCGATCCGGGTCTCGTACTCGGACGTGACGGCGGGCGCCGTCACGTCGGCGTCCTGCGGCTCCGGGTCGAGATCCAGGTCGAGGACCTCCTCCTTCTCGCCGCGGAACAGGGCCAGGATCCGGTGTGACGGCAGCGAGGTGAAAGGCTCGTCGAAGGCGAAGTAGTCGGAGAACTTGGCGCCGTCCTCCTCCTTGCCCGCGCGAACCTTGGAGACCAGCCGGCCGCGCGTCCACATCCGCTCGCGCAGCTCGCCGATCAGGTCGGCGTCCTCGGCGAACCGCTCGACCAGGATCGCGCGGGCGCCGTCGAGCGCCACCGCCGCGTCGGCGACGCCCTTCTCGGCGTCGACGTACCCGGCGGCGGTGGCCGCCGGGTCGAGGGTCGGGTCGCCCAGCAGCGCGTCGGCGAGCGGCTCCAGCCCCGCCTCGCGGGCGATCTGGGCCTTCGTGCGCCGTTTCGGCTTGTAGGGGAGGTAGATGTCCTCCAGCCGCGCCTTCGAGTCGGCCGCGTTGATCTGCGCCTCGAGCGCGTCGTCAAGCTTGCCCTGCGACCGGATCGACTCCAGGATCGCCGCCCGGCGCTCCTCCAGCTCCCGCAGGTAGCGCAGCCGTTCCTCGAGGGTGCGCAGCTGCGCGTCGTCGAGGGTGCCCGTCACCTCCTTGCGGTAACGCGCGATGAACGGAACGGTCGAGCCGCCGTCGAGCAGCCCGACGGCCGCCGAGACCTGCGTCTCGCGCACCCCGAGCTCGTCGGCGATCCGCCCCTCGATGGACCTGCGCACAGCCGGCACGTCGGCCCGCGCGCTGGACGTCGTCGTCACAGATGATCTCCTCCGGTCCCGACCGATTATCCCGGAGTCGGGCCGGGGGAGGGCGTACCGGGTCAGCCGGTTCGCGCTACCCGAGGTCAAAGGAGGTGCGAAAACGTTCTTCCATCGCACCTCCGGCGGCTCTCCTCCCGGAAGCCCTAGGCGTGGTCTCGGACCAGCTCGCGGTCGACGCCCGTGGCCCGGGCGCAGTGAGCGCAGCAGAAGAACTTTCCGTTCGCCTCCACACCGTGACCGCTGATCTTCACGCCGCAGTGCTCGCAGATCGGGCTCATCGCGTGGATCGCGCATTCGAAGCTGTCGAACACATGCACGGCACCCTGCGCATGTACCTCGAAGCTCATCTCGTAGTCGTTGGAGCAGACCTCGCACACGGCCATAGCCGCGCTCCCTTCGCAGCCCACGTCCCACCACCTACGGGGGGATCGTTGCTACGGACAGTAATCGCGGTCGGAGGGCTGGGCTACGGGAGCCGAGCCACGGAGCGGGAGCCGAACTACGGGAGCCGGGCCACGATCCGGTAGGCGTTGGCGCGGCTGCCGCGGACGAGGTAGGGGCGGCTCGCGGCCTCGGCGAGGGCGGCGGCGGGCAGCAACGGCGCGAGCGCGGCGAACGTCGCGACTCGCCTGGCGCGGCCCAGGCCCGGGTGTKCCTCCGAGCGCCAGGGCAGGCCAGGCGACGGGGCGAGCCGCTGGCACAGACCCCACCACGCCATCGGCGCGTCCCCGGAGATGTGGGTCTCGCCGAACGCGACGTCCTCGACGTGCAGCCCGCGCTCGGTCAGCGCCGCGGCGAGGTTGTCCGCCGGGAGCAGGTTCAGGTGCTGGGGGATGAGCATTCCCGACGCCAGCGGCCCGTAGAGGCGCAGCGCGGGGCTGTCGGGGTTGGGAACCTCGATGACGAGGCGGCCGCCGGGGGTGAGGGCGGTGGTGGCGGCGTCGAGTTCGGCGCGTGGGTCGCGGGTGTGTTCGAGGTAGTGGAACATGC